>CAZNHN010000262.1:0-2063 GCA_964572415.1 uncultured Phaeodactylibacter sp. | reverse complement strand
AAAAATCCCTTTCAAGCCGTTTTCCCATTCCTCTACTCTCCAGAATGTTCTAATTTTGAAACTGCAAAATAGCCAATTTTATCCCTGATTTCCTGCCATAGGAGCACCTCTCCAAAGGTCATGTTTTTTCTCAACTTTCTCGCCGGATATTCGAGTAGATATTTCATCTCGTCGTACTCATCATTTGTTCCTGTATTGATTATGATAATCTTACATTTTTTACCATATTCTAGTACATACTTCTCCATTGGCTTTAGCCGAACACCAAACTCCATTTTCATATCCCCAACAAACCCTTTGTCAATAACAATTTCTTGCTCCGATGGTATAGTTGTAGTCGGGTCTAGATCTACATAATTATTAGTTTCTCTAGGAATATTATCCTCTTCCATGAGGACCTTATCAGTAAGTGGTTTGCTACTATCCATTGGAACAACCTTTACCTGATCAATAAAATAATAACTACTACTCTCATTGTCAAAGGTCGCCTTCTTATCAAAAAAACGTTTAAGTGTTTTACTTTTATCGGATCTGATAAACCTCAGGATTTTATCTTCCCAAGGGGCATCTCTGAGCCTTCTAAATTGCTTCATTACACTTTCATCATTATCGTAAGCAAAACGTCCGATTGTTAAGTACCTTTCTCCTCCTCTGGCAGAATAGATAAATTCATATTCCACCCAATTTGTATCTAGTACATACTCATTAATTTCGAAGTCAGAAAAAATCTTTTCCCTCTCAAAAAGGTTGTCATAATGAGCCCATACTTTGTTATTATCAATGTCTTTTTTTTGCCCACTGAACAATACTGAATCCTTATGGAATTTAATGCCAATCCCTTTGGGTATTAAAGGTGTCCTTGTAGATTGCTTCTTTATATAAATAGTAACTAGGTACCTTTCCCCTTCCGATAAACTATCTTTAAGCCTGCCTGAAATATGTTCCATATACCCCATTAAATTCAAAGGACCAATGCCGATGCAATAGTTTCCAGATTTGGTTTTTGTGCAAAAATCAATAGATGGTTCAATGGATTTTGTGTAAGCATCATTGCAAGCATCCGAGTTTCTTATAATATCCACTGTTGCGTTTGTAGTTTCATACCAATGTTTAGCATAAAAAGTATCCCTGTTTCTTCTGGCTTCCCAATCGTAAGTCTTTACATCTTCAAAACCTCCGTTGAATAGGAGGTTTTGAGATTGCAGTCCCGTAAATAAGAATAAGACGATTAAGGATACCATAAGAAACCTCCAAAACCTCTCCATGTCCCATAAATTTTTGTCCAAGAAGCAGGATGCGCGCCAACACCAGCAACAACGTTATTTCCAATGTTTGTCCCAGTAGTGCTGTACGCTCCTTTGATCCCAAAATGAATATTTTTACTATTCCCTGAAAATGAAAAGGACCCTTTGTAACGGCTTGAGGCTTGGAAAATATTTTTCCCGTCCACTTCAAAAAAATAGGATTCTCCTTTTTGAGGAAGAATATCTAAATCAACAGTCAAATCCCCTTCAAACCCCTTGTTTATATTTATCTTTCTAGAAGAGGGGTGATTCTCTGAGCCTTTATAAGATCGAGTACTATTATTATAACTGTCTCTTTCAAACCCTCTATAATCCCCATCCTTTACTATTAGATCTTTTTCATCTGTAATAAATCTTTCAGAAGTAACCTTTGATCTTCCATCGATAAATCTATTTCCCTTAATAGTTGCATCAATGCCCCCTATCAGTCCACCGATCCCTGCACCTAAGAATGTACTCTTTGCCAACCCTCCAGCGGTTAAATCCCCATTGATAAGACTACTGGTTAGATTTTGAGAAAACCCACTAGCCCCACCGGTAATGGCTCCGCCAGCAAATCCGCCTATTCCTGCGTTAGCTAAAGCAAAAGAGACTCCACCACCGACTCCCCCCGCGACTACTGACCCTGCAAAACTTCCCCAGTTCCAATTATTAAACGTAAAGTCATTAGTTGCTAAATGCACTCCTGTATGTGCTGCTGCCCCAACTGCCATACCAATCAATACAGGAGCAAATGCAAAATCTCCTTCTGGATCTGAA
>CAZNHN010000261.1:4897-8515 GCA_964572415.1 uncultured Phaeodactylibacter sp. | reverse complement strand
TTTCTGTGTAAATGGAAAGCTGACAGCCCCGCGCCGCCGGATCGGCAGGGGTGATGATACGAAAGCGCCCGGCGGGTAAACCCTGCAGTAGCGTCTCCAGGTAGCCGGTAAGCTGTTCGCTCTTTTGCCGTAAGGCAGGCATGGTCGCTTCGTAGAAAATGTCCAGGCTGGCCTTGTGCACGGCAAAACTGAAAATCTGTGCATTGCTCAGCTGCCAGCCCGCTGCGCCCGGCATGGGATGAAAACCTTTGCGCATCAGAAACCGCTCGTTCTCATCGTGGCCCCACCAGCCGGCAAAGCGGGGCAGGTCGGGGTTGTTGCCGTGGCGCTCGTGCACGAAGGCACCGCTTGGTCCGCCGGGGCCGGAGTTCAGGTATTTGTAACTGCACCATACCGCGAAGTCAGCGCCCCAGTCATGAAGCTTTAGGTGGGCGTTGCCCGCAGCATGCGCAAGATCGAAACCGGCATAAGCCCCCGCCCGGTGCGCCGTTTCGGTAATAGCTTGCATATCAAAGAGCTGCCCGGTAAAGTAATTGACGCCACCAAAGAGGACCAGCGCGGTTTGTGCTCCATGCTCCTCAATTGTGGCAATAATATCTTCGGTGCGCAGGGTGTCTTCCCCGGGGCGGGGCTGCACCTCCACAATCGCTTCCTCCGGACTAAAGCCATGCCATTTCACCTGGCTCTCCACCGCGTACTGATCAGAGGGGAAAGCCCCGGCCTCCATAATGATTTTGAAGCGATCAGATTCTGGCCGGTAAAAGCTCACCATCATGAGGTGGAGGTTGGTGGTCAAGGTGTTCATGACTACGACTTCCTCCGGTTGGGCTCCAACTACATGAGCGCTTTGTTCGGTCAGGAATTTGTGGTAATCCATCCAGGGCAAATCACCCCGGAAGTGCCCTTCCACGCCATGGGTTTTCCAATGCTCGAGTTCGTGCTTCAGTGCGGCTTCTGCTGTTTTGGGCTGTAGCCCCAGGGAGTTGCCACAGAGGTAGAGGCTGTCCTGTCCGTTGTGCTTTGGAATGAAAAAGCGGTCGCGGAAGTGGCGCAGTGGGTCGCGGGCATCCATTTCGTGGGCGTAGGCAAGAGTGGAGGTCTCGGGCATGTGGTTTTTTTGCAAAGATAAACAATGGGCAAAACCCCTGCAAAGCAGCAGAGAAGGCTAACAAACTAAGAACAGGTTTAATATGTCCAGCGCTCTTTATCAAAAAACTAGCACCGGATTCTCTTGGCATCTTATGGAAAAGTGATACCTTTACAGCCCGGCAGAGTATAAGCCCTGCCAGCGTCATAATCTCCACACCCTCGCCCCGCACCGGGGAGCACCCTGAATTTAAAGACTGCCTGTTCCACTGCAGCACCAAGCTGCAATGGAAGGAAACGATGCCAGAAGGTTAAATTGATGAAGGACTTCGACTTCTACCTGCTGAAATGCTATTGCGCTGTAGCGCTGCTACTCTGTGGCTCCGTTATTTTACCGGCACAGCCTATCATGCTGAGTGACTGCGGTCAACCCTATGTGGACCCGCAGGACGGCAATAACACGATGACGGCCCAAAACCGCGATACGCTTCGCTACACCACTTACTTCACGGAAACCGGGCAGCAGCAATCCTACATCGTGGATGTGAATGCCTTCGGCGGGCAGCAGGTGGACCGGGTCGAGGTGCAGGCGATTATGCCGGATAGTTCCTTCAAATTACTGGGCACCCTCGCTTTTGGCAACTGCGTAGGCTGCCTTAACGGCTTCGCTCTGATCGACAACGATAGCCTTATTGTTTCAGAAGTCTCTGATGTCAACACCATGGAGATGTGGCTGCAGGCACTGGGGCAGCCTGCCTTTGCCCTGCCTGGTAATCTGCAGACGCTGAGCGGCGTGGGCCGGATTAGCGGGACAGCGCCTTTTTGCGCCATCGGGCTGCAGGTACAGTACAGCGTGTATAGCGACCCTAATAATGCCTCTACCGAATTTTCCACCTATATCCACTGCCCGGAGCCGGTGAGCGATTGCCGCTTCAACCCTGTGGGCATACCCGATTGTAACGCCAATGCCATCTACTTCTTCGCCGGTGTGCCGGAAGGCTGCTTCGCGGATGATGCCACTATGGAGTGGACAGATGCTGCCGGTAATGTGGTGGGCAATGGGCTCATCACCAATCATCCGTTCGAAGGGAATCAGGGCTGGTACTACTTCACTGCGGTGGACGACTGTTGCACGGTCCGCGACTCCTTTCTGGTGACCGACCCTGAATTTGCAGATGCCGGCCCCGATGAAAGCCTTTGCAACGGTACTGACTTCTCCCTTGCCGGTACCGGTGGGCAGGGGCACTTCTGGACACTCCCGGACGGGGCCTCCACCACCGATTCTGTTTATCAAACGGCAGCTTTGAATCCGAATAATGAGGGCGCCTACATCCTACATGCCTTCAACGAAGAGGGCTGTGAAGACCTCGACACTATGAACCTGCAGATTCTCCTGCCGCCCACACCTGAGGTGAGTGCTTCTGCCGCCTGCCTGGGCGATACGGTCTTCCTGCTTACGCAGAATGACAGCCTGTTCCAGAGCCTGCAGTGGGTCAACCCTTATCAGGTGCCGGTACCTTTTTCCTTTGTGACAGATTTTGAAGTGACGGATATCGGGGAGTATAGCCTAACGGCAACGGACCTGAATGGGTGCAGCATCACAGTGCCGCTATTCGTTACCGCCAACCCCCTGCCGGAGCCAGAGCTGATCATCGAAGAGACCTGCGATACGGCCTTTGCCTACTTTTACCCGCCGGAGCTGAGCTTTGAATGGCCCGGTGGCAGTGGCAATGAGCTGGCAACGGCAACCGGGGGCATCTACGCTGTTACCGTAACCGATTCTCTTGGCTGTGCACTGGACTGGCAGGTGGACATCCCCGAGCCCGATGGCCCCGAAGTGCAGCTTTTCATCGAACAGCCCGTCTGCCCTGGCGAGCTGGGCGAGGTGGAAATCGAGTTGCACAGTACCGAGCGGCAGGCAATTTTCTCCATTGACGGAGGCGAGAACTACACCCTTTCCCAACGCTTCAAAGACTTGGGCTACGGAGACTACCTGCTGGTCATCCGTGACCTGTTTGACTGTGTACAGGAATTCCCCATAACCATATCCCGGCCTGATACTTTGGGCGTCAGCCTGGACTACGAACCGATTGAAGTGCGACCGACAACGCCCATTTCCCTGACCGCCAATACCATCGGCGATGTGCAGCGCCTCCAATGGGTGCCCGACGATATTGATACCGGTCAGCCCACTACAGATTTCATTGCCACCCGAAATTTGGATATCCGGGTGATAGTGGAAGATGGCCGAGGCTGTCTGGCATCAGCTGCTCTGCCGCTCACAGTAGTACTTGGGGATGTCTACGGGCCAACCGCATTCTCACCCAATGGCGATGGTATCAACGACCGGCTTATTTTGTACAGCGACGGGGGCTCCGGTGAGATCGTGGAGCGCTTTCAGGTGTACGACCGCTGGGGCGGGCTGCTTTTTGAAGAAGAAGAAGTGCCGCTCAATGACCAAAGCTATGGCTGGGACGGCAACCGGCTGGGCGAGCCCATGAACACCGGCACTTACGCCTACTACGGCATCGT
>CAZNHN010000261.1:0-4887 GCA_964572415.1 uncultured Phaeodactylibacter sp. | reverse complement strand
CTAATGGCTTTCGGCGCATCGTCGAGGGCGAAGTCCACCTGATCCGATAAAACTGAAATGAAGTGATGAATAAAATAGTAACCCAAATCATTGGTCTTTACCTCCTGCTGCTGCCGGGCTTGCTGCATGCCCAAGCTTTTGAGTTTGGGATGGAGACCACCACGGGGATTTCCAATGCCAGTTTTCGGGGGGAGCTTTCGGAAATCGTTGGCTTTTCTGAGCTGGAGATTGCGGAGACTGAAGTGGACAGCGCTTTTGCCTTTTTTGACCTTAATGCGCCCCGCTGGCTGAAAAACCTCTTTCCCGGCCTGCGCATCGAAATCGAGCAGGAGCTGGAACGGCAGCAACGGCGAAATGTCCGGATGGCCCGCTTCTTCGTACGCTACAAATTCATTGGAGGTAGTGTAGCTGTTTCTGACCCCCGCTACATTGACCGGGCCGAGAGCAAAAAACTAAGTAATCAAGTCAAATCCGTACGATTGTCTTTGCGTGGCGACGCCGAAGCCCTGGCGGAACACCTCGCGCAGATGGCTTTGTCTGATGCCGGTCGGGCGCAGCCCTTTTTCCCCAACCGGTATGATGCGGAGGTGTACGTTCATTTCAAAAAGTTATTCCTGGGCGACCGCCCCCTCGTCGCTTTCGGGCGCAACGAGCAGATATCCATAGATGCCGAGCTGACCGGCGGGCTTCGGCTGACCGCTGACCCTTCGCCAATGGTTGACCTGGGCAATATCCTCTTCATTAGCGAAAAGCTGGACAGCCTGATGGAAGGCGGCCTGCTCGCACCGGTGGAAGACATCACCGATCAGGTCGCAGTGGCCCTGCAAAATATTGTATTCGGAAAGTTCCGGGATCCGCGCACCATCCCTTCTCTGGGCTGGTTTGCCCGGGCCACCGTACCGGTCAATTTTGGCGGAGGTTTCTCTGTTATTGGCGGCATAGAGGTGGCCCGAAGCCGGCATACCGTCGTAGAGGGGACAGACCCCATGTTGCAAACGTACGCGCACGTAGGGGTACGCTGGCGCACTGGTTTTGGCTGGAAGCAAAAAAATGCACAACGATCCGCCCGGCGGCGGAAATAAACTCAATAGACTATGAGAAAAAATGTACTACTACTACTGATCTTCATGATACTGAGCCTGTCGGCTGCCTGGGCACAGGGCCGCGTAGGCGAGCAAAGCACCCGCTACCTGCTGGTACTGGATGATGCACAACTGGATTTCGGCGTCAAGATGAACGCCGTATTTGCGCTGGATGACCGGGCACCTTTGTCCGCCAATCCCCACTTTCAGGCCATGTGGAACCTGGTCAAGCTGGGGGCCTCGCTCGAAGCCTTGCTGCAAGGCGCTGCCGAGCCGATGAGCGAGCTGGAAATGGGCGAGGAGTTCGGCCGCAATGGATACAACAAGACTGTGGCGACTTTCTTCCTTCGCTATAGCTTCGGGGAGTCTTCTGACCTGCAGCTACAGCCACAGTCTATCGAGATAGGTGCAAGCCCGGGCTATTTCCGGGAAGGCGGCAAGGGGATGAACCTCCACCTCGACTACCGGTACAGTTTTCTGAAAACCCGCTACGGTGCGGGTGGGGGCAGCCTCGACCGCCCCTTTGACTACGAAGTCTTCCTGGGGCTGCGTACCGGTTTTGACTGGAGCTTTCAGCGCTCCGAAAGTGAGGCTGGTTTTTTTCAATTCCTCAATCAGGAAATTGAGCGGATTGCCCTGGAAAACGAATTTACAGCCACTCAGCTGATTGCACTGCAAGACCTTGCTGACGACAGCAAAGTGCTCCTTCCCGAAGATGTAGGCGGGAGGGCTTTCCACATCGGGCCTATTGCGGGTATTAGGTTGTCAAGGAAGCTTTTTTCGCACGGGCGTATTTTTGCCCATGGCCAGTTATTTTACGACCTGATGGATATGAGTCAGGGCCGGGAAGGCGAGGTCAACCGCCGGAGTCAGCACCACGCAGCTGTGCAGATGGGCATGGAATTCGCTATCGGTGGAGAGGGGCGGCGTACCACGAGCAGTTTTTACTAAACACCAACAAAGGCGAGGCTTCAAAATTTTATTTTGTGCTGAAAATAGCGTATTTTCGCTAAGTACACATGAATTATTTGCTAATATTTTGAGGGGTATACCGCCCTCAACTGAATAAACCAAGAAAATATGTTTTTTGAACTCACCGAAGAGCAACTGGCCGTTCAGGAAGCGGCACGCGAATTTGCCCAAAAAGAACTTAAGCCCGGCGTGATTGAGCGCGATTCCAAGCAGGAATACCCTACTGAGCAAGTCCGCAAAATGGGCGAGCTGGGTTTCCTGGGTATGATGGTGTCGCCAGAGTACGGTGGCGGCGGCATGGACACGATGTCCTACGTGCTCGCCATGGAGGAAATTTCTAAGGTCGACAACTCCTGCTCAGTCATCATGTCTGTCAACAACTCTCTGGTGTGCTGGGGCATTGAAACCTATGGTACAGAAGCCCAAAAGGCCAAGTACCTGCCCAAACTGGCTACCGGCGAATGGATCGGTGCTTTCTGCCTCTCCGAACCGGAAGCAGGCAGTGACGCCACGATGCAGCGTACCACAGCTGTGGACATGGGCGACTACTACCTGCTCAACGGCACCAAGAACTGGATCACCAACGGTGGCACGTCTAAGCTGCACCTGGTAATGGCACAGACCGATCCGGAAAAAGGGCACCGGGGCATCAACTGCTTCATTGTCGAGACGGATTCGGAAGGCGTAGCGATCGGCGCCAAGGAAGATAAGCTGGGCATCCGTTCTTCTGACACCCACACCATCATGTACACCGATGTGAAGGTGCCAAAGGAAAACCGTATTGGAGAGGATGGCTTCGGCTTCAAGTTTGCGATGAAGACGCTGTCTGGCGGCCGGATCGGTATTGCCGCTCAGGCACTGGGTATTGCCGGTGGCGCTTACGAGCTGGCGCTGAACTACTCCAGGGAACGCGAAGCCTTTGGCAAGGCGATCAGCAAGCATCAGGCGATTGCTTTTAAGCTGGCGGATATGGCTACCGAAATCGAGGCGGCCAAGCTGATGGTGTACCGTTCGGCCTGGCTCAAAGACAACAAAATGGACTACGACATGGCAAGCTCAATGGCGAAAATGTACGCCTCAGAAGTGGCCATGCGGCATACCGTAGAAGCGGTGCAGGTGCACGGCGGCTATGGCTTTGTGAAAGAGTACCATGTAGAGCGCCTGATGCGCGACGCAAAGATTACGCAAATCTACGAGGGTACTTCCGAGATACAGCGTGTGGTCATTTCCCGCAACATCCTGAAAGGGCAGCTCTACCTGCCGATTTTCCGGGACAGCATGCAGGAGCAGGGTGTGTAAGCGCCTTCGGAACCACCAAAAAAGTTTACAAAAGCATCTTCTCCGTGTTGGGGAGATGCTTTTGTTGATTCTGCCCCAAAACTAAGCCTCCCGTTTTTACGTTTGTAGATCAAATTCATTCTTTACCCAACCTCACTCATGAAAGGCGTTGTCCAAATTGCGAAGTTCTTCGGTATCCCTGTGCAGGTCCACTGGACCTTCCTGCTCATCTTCGTATGGGTACTGGCGAAAGGGCTGGGTGAAGCCTGGGACTGGGAGACGATGGCCTGGATGATGGGTTTTGTATTGGCCATCTTTGGCTGCGTGGTGCTGCATGAATTTGGCCATGCCCTTACGGCCCGCCGCTACGGCGTGGATACCCGCGATATTATTTTGTCGCCCATTGGTGGCGTGGCGCGCCTGGACCGCCTGCCGGAAAATCCGGTACATGAGTTTATGGTGGCCGTGGCCGGGCCTATGGTCAATGTGTTTATCGGATTGCTGCTTTCGGCTCAGCCGCTGCTGGCTTCCGATGCAAGCCGATCTAAGTTCTACAATTTCTTCATGAGCCTGGCTTATCCCAATTCCAATATCTTTTCGGTGGGCTTATCGCCCTGGGATTATTTCCTCTTCGGGCTGATTTTCCTGAACGGTATCCTGGCGGTTTTCAATATGGTGCCCGCCTTCCCTATGGATGGGGGACGGGTGCTGCGCGCGCTGCTGTCCATCCGCCTGGGCCGCCTGAAGGCTACGCGGATTGCCACTTATGTTGGGCAGGTGCTGGCGGTAGGCCTGGTCGCCTTCGGGGTGTGGCAGTTTAGTATAATCACGGCGGTGATCGGTATTTTCGTGTTTGTAATGGCTGCCAATGAGTACAAAATGGTGCGCTTCGACGGCATTCTCAGCAAGCACGCCGTGTCGGATATCATGCGCCCGCAATACACCCCCCTGTATACGGATCAGCCGCTCTCTGCTGCCTTTGACCTGATGCAGCATGGCACCGAACGTCACTTCCTCATATTCGATGAATGGCACAATCTGACTGGCACGCTAGGCGAGCGCCGGCTCGTTAAACTCGCCAAGGACAAAAAGCTCGATCCTTCCTCGACCCCCCTCAGCAGCGTCATCCGCCCTTTCCCCGATGCCTTACTTCCCACGGACCCGCTGGATGAAGCCTACGGTAAAGTGTACTGGAAGGGCCGTGGTATCCTCCCGGTCTTCCATCAGGGCAAGCTGGTAGGTGTGGTGGATGAGAATGGGTTGTCAGGGTTGTTGAAGGTGAAGCGGTAGGGGGGGTAACCCCGTACTTCGCTAACTTCGCTTCTGTGAATTTTACTTTTTCGGTTGCTTCAACTTTTTAATGTCTTCTTCTAACTCTTTAAGGCTGACTTCCTTCTCAATCACTTTTAGTTGTTGCTTGAATTTCTCGTACTCGGCGCCCTATTTCTCCAATGCCATTTTACGCGAGATTTTGCCTGCGTGGGTCAACAACTCCCTGCCGTTCAATTGCAAAATGGTATCTAGTGGTCTGTCAAGTGTTAATTTATGGGTTGAG
>CAZNHN010000260.1:3174-8529 GCA_964572415.1 uncultured Phaeodactylibacter sp. | reverse complement strand
CCTATCAGCGTGCACTGTCCGGATACGATGCTCAACGGCAAACCGGAATGTGGACGAATATTGGCCCCTTTGAGACGTTTACCCAAGGGCAGGGGCAGTTTGAAGTATCCTGGCAGGTCAATGTCTACACCCTCGATCAGTCGGATACCAATCCATCCATACTATACTGCGGCACCGAAAGCGGGGGCGTATTCCGGTCCGATAACAGCGGGCAAACCTGGGCGCATGTCTCTGTCAATACGATGATGAATAACGTCCGTATCGTCCGCATCGACCCCAACAATGCATCGGTCGTGTACGCCGGTGACTGGGAGCGCCTCTACCGCACAACAGATGGTGGCGAAAGCTGGGAGATAATCCTGGATGCCGCCGACCTGCCACAGGCTGCACTCGGCGTAAACGCCATAGCGGTCAGCCCGGCAAATGGGCAGCGCATCCTGGTTGGGGGCGTGGGCGGGCTCTGGCTGACCGAAGATGAGGGTGCGAACTGGTCCCACCTGACGGGTGCTTCAGTTTATGATATCGAATTTAAGCCCGATGATCCACAGGTGCTGTACCTGGTACGTAACCACGGTACCGAGCCCCGCTGCATTTTTGAAAAGTCGGAAGATGGCGGCCAAAGCTGGACGGTTAAAGCCGAAGGCTGGTACAATCCCGACCTAAGCAGCCCTTTCCTGAATGATGGCGGTGCGAAAATCGCCGTCTCTCCGCTCGATCCGGACCTGGTGGTCGCCGGGCTGATCGGCAATTCAAAAGCAGGGGATGATGGTTACCTGGGGGTGTGGAAAAGCACGGACAGTGGGGAATCCTGGAGCCTTCAGGGCCCTCACGTGGGCGGGCCCTACGAATACAGCGGTGGCCCGGCCAGCCACAAAAATATCATGATCAATGAGGGCGGGGGAGGCCCGTATCAGGGGTTCTATGATTATGTAGTAGCGATCTCACCCTTTGATGAGAATATTATTTATACCGGTGGAATAAGTTTGTATAAATCTACAGACGGAGGCGCCTCCTTCAATGTCATAGGCGGCTATCAGGGCAATACCTGGATCCATCCCGACATGCAAGAGATTACGGTCGGTCCGGATGGGATATGGCTCGGCACCGATGGCGGCATAGACTTTACTGATGATGAATTTGCTACGGTAGAGTCGAGGAAGTATGGTATCACAGGCTCTGAGTTTTGGGGCTTTGGTAGTGCCTGGAACGAAGACCTGGTCGTAGGTGGGCGTTACCACAATGGCAATACGGCTATCCGGCCCGAATTTGAGCAGGGGCAGTCCCTGCGGCTGGGCGGAGCGGAGGCCCCAACCGGTTATGTGCAGCCGGGCGGCCGGAATATCGCCTACTTTTCGGACATCAATTCGCAGATTGTGCCGCAGAGTTTGTCCGGTGCTGTATTGCAGGCACCAAAGCTGGAGCTCTATCCAACGGAGTCCTATTTTTCGACCCACTCCAGCGAGATCGAGTTCTTGCCTCATTGCTACAACCATTTCTATCTGGGGCGGGAGAACAAAATTTGGAAAACGACCGATGGCGGACGTTCCTACACCCTGATTGCTGAGTTTGGTAACGATGATCAGCCCGTGATGCAACTGGAAGTTAGCCGGAGCAATCCGGGTGTCGTATACGTCTATCAGCGTACCACTTTCACCGGGGCGCACCTGCTGCGCACTGAAGATGGAGGAGCCAACTGGACGGCCCTGGATTTCCCCGGTAGTCCGGTTTCGAAGCGTGCCGGCGGGCTGGCCCTCAATCCCGAAAACGAGAACGACATTTGGGCTTACTTCGCCCATAATGCCAACGACGGGGCCAAGGTCTTCCACTCGGTTGATGGTGGGCAGACCTGGGAAAATGCAACGACCCCGCTGCTGGACGGGCACCGCATTCATACCATGCTCTTTCAGGCGGGTACGGATGGCACGGTGTATATCGGTACCGACAAAGCCGTTTTCTACCGGGATGAAACCATGGAGGACTGGGTATTCTACAACGAAGGCCTGCCGATGCGCACGAACACCAATATTTTCCGACCTTTCTACCGGGATGGCAAACTCCGGGTTGGCACCTACAGTAACGGTGCCTGGGAAGCTCCATTGGTGACTCCGAGCCGTTTGATGGTACAGCCTACGGTGGACAAGCTGGAGGCTGGCTGTTCACGGGATACTTTCTACTTTGATGATTACTCGGTACTCCGCCACGAAGGCGCTTCCTGGTCGTGGGCATTTGAGCCCGCCCCCACTTATATTAGCGATCCACAATCCCGCAACCCTAAAGTGGTATTTGGAGCTCCCGGAACTTATACGGCTGTACTCAGCATCACTGATGGTACGGGCGAAAGTGGTATGCGGGCCCTGCCGCCGATCACCGTGGAAGCCTGCCGGGCAGATAGTATTCCCGGGTTGTGCATGGAAACCCAGGAGTGGGGCGATTACGCGATTATTGACGCCCTGCCTGCCACGGCACCCGAGCTTACCATCACCGCCTGGATACATCCCTATGGCGTACAGGCGGAATACACTGGTATTGCCATTACGGAGAGCGGGCCAGCCGCTGGCCTTAATTTCCGGCCAGATATGGAATTGGGTTACCACTGGCCAGGTGGTGCATGGTGGTGGAGCAGCGGTCTTTTTGTGCCTGCCGATGAGTGGTCGCACGTAGCTTTGGTGGTAAAGCCTGATGGCATTACCGTTTACCTGAATGGCGAATCGGCTACCCATATTTTTTCCCCAGAGGCGGTGGATTTCCGCAATACAGCCCTCTTCCTGGGCAGTTACCGGGGATGGGTCCAAAGAGGCTTCAAAGGGCTGATGGATGAGGTTCGTATATACGACCGGGCGTTGTCGACCGCTGAGGTACGCCTAAGCCGCCACCTCACAGCCCGCCCCGAAACAGAACAGGGGCTGGTGGGGTATTACCAATTCAACGAAGCGGAGGGCAGCATCCTTAACAAAGCTGGCGTCAACCATGCTTTTCTGACCGGAGCCGCCGCACGAACGTTGTCACAGGCACCGGTAGGTGGTGGGCAAAGTGCGCGGCGAGCCGTCCAAAATGCAGGCAGTTACGCTTTCGGGGAGACCAGTGTCACCCTGAGCCTGAATGCAAATCAGCCAACGGCGTCAGTTGTGGTCGCCACCCGGCTAAATGTGCCGCCGAGCATTGCCGCCGGCCCTATGGTACAGCCCGATACCGGTTACTGGATATTGAATAGCTATGGTAATCTTTCGTCTGCTGAGCTGGAGGCTACCTTACGGCTTTCCGGTTTTGAGCTTCACCCTAACGCCCCGGGGCAGCCTGAAGCCTTTGAGCTGGCCCGTCGGAATGCCAACGCGGGAGATGCGCAGTGGATGATAGCGGGTGCTGCCCTGGAAATACTACCCGATAGCGAGGAAGTTGCCTTTGCATGGGAAGACGCGCTGAATGGTATGGATGGAGCGCAACTGCAAATCCTTCAGGGGGATCTCACCTCAACTGTAGGATGGCCAACGGGGCAGGCGGTTTTGGTGTACCCCAATCCTGTCCGGTACGGTCAACCGCTGGAAGTTGTGGCTCAGATGGAACTACCTGCTGAGTTTTCTGTGTATGATGCCCGGGGCCAACTGGTTTATCAGGGGGAATTTACAGGACAAAAGATGACCGTCTTTCCAAATTGGCCAACCGGTCATTACAGCTTTTGGATAATTGGAGCTAAGAAAATACATTCCGGCAGCCTGATCGTTGTAAAATAAGGCACCTCAAAAAAGCAGGAGCGCATAAGCTCTGTTAATCGTGAGTCAAAAGACAACGTACAGATGATTAGAGAGGCTTACCCCTATCGATTGAACGGGTTTTCATTGACCCAGTTGAACCCCCGGCCCATCAGCAGGAATTGATCTTTGTCCCACCTGGTAGCCTGCACAGATACCGTGTCGCCCCGAACGATACCCCGGAAGTGCCAGGAAACAGCACCAGCACGATCGTAGTACAACGTATCGCTGAAACGCCCTTCTGAGAATATGGCCCGCTGCGCTGAGGTGTCCACCTCGAGGTCAAACCAACGCAGGTGCCCCGGCATGGTCTGTATTACCGCCCGCCCGGGGAATTCCACCGCAATGTGCTGCCAGCGCCGCCCATCTGTGATTAGCGGAGGAAGGGTATCCTGATTGCGCACCATCGTATCCACTTTGTACAAACCATAAAGGGGCGGCTTAGGCTGATTGGTAAACTGGGTGGCGACGACAGCTACCAGGACAAGCCCTCCAAGTACCACGACTCCCTTTAGAATGTTCTTGATTTTGCGGTAGCGGGCGCCTGAGAAAAGCTCCGGGGCATGGGCAGGTGCAGTGGACTGATTGAGCACAAAAAGCCGGGCCAGCCGTGGGCCGTCAAGCGCCAGCAGGAACAGGCAGAAGAGGACTAAATGGGTAGAGAGCAGTTTGACGGGTACGTCATAGCAGAAATTGAGCACCATCACATTTGCCATCACACCGAGCGTGACAAGCGCGCCCAGTGTGGTAGTGCGCCGAAACAGCAGCAGGGCCGCTCCCAGTAACTCTCCTATGCCTGTAAACAGATTGTACCCATACGAATAGCCCATGAACGTCCACAGCAGCCCCATGGGAGAAGACTCGCCAAAGGGTTGTAATAACCGGTAAAAAGCTGGCTCCGGGAATTGGGCGTGTAGTAACTTGGCTACGCCATAAAGCGCCATCTGCACCACCAGGTAATAGCGTACCAGAACAATGAGCGCCTGTAGCAGCCAATCGTAGGCCCTCCGCTTGTCCAGTGTGGTCCAGACGAGCGTGCTCAGCAACGACAGCAACAAAAGGAAGGCCATACTGGCATAATTGTAAAGCCCATCCCCACTGCCTGTATGCAGGGTCTCTGTGCTGATTTCCGCGCCGAACAAGGCTTTGGCGAATGCCAAAATTATAGGATCCCACAGCCACCTCAGCAGGTTGGAAATACCCGACTGATTGGACAAGATAAACAACAGAAAATAGGAGAACAGGAATCGGAAACCGATCCTGGACAAGGCAGTCCACTTGAGTTGGCGGCTAAGGGTCATAGTTGCTGGAGCATGAGTGATTCAAAAGACAGACGAATGGGAGCTGTGAAAGTTAACCATTCTATCCCTTTGCTGTTAAATTTCCGCTTTTTAGCAGCAGACTAGGGGTCACGGTTATTCCAAAGTTGCAAAAAAGAAATAAAATCCTTATTTTTGATGTTCAAACATTGAAATGAAACATTCTGCTATGATGAATCAACAATTGCTGGATAGCAAATCAGCAAAGACGGAGACTTCGATACACCCGCTGATTGGCAAACGATGGAGCCCCCGGGCTTTTTCCAGTCAGTCTGTGCCGGAAGTGATCC
>CAZNHN010000260.1:0-3164 GCA_964572415.1 uncultured Phaeodactylibacter sp. | reverse complement strand
TTGGCAGTACATCTACGCGCATCATGCGGACGAAGCAGGTTTTAGCCGTTTACTGTCCTGCCTCAATGAGGGCAATCAGGCCTGGGCCAAGGATGCCGGTGTATTGGTGTTGAGCCTGGCACAGCCCAACCTAAGCCGCAATGGCCGTCCCAACCGGCACTACATGCATGATACCGGTGCTGCCAATACCAACCTGTTGCTTCAGGCGGCAGATTTGGATATCTACGGCCATATGATGGGCGGCTTTGACTATGAAAAAACCGTCGCGGAATTTGACCTGAACAAAGACGGGCTGGAGCCGGTCTGCTTCATCGCATTAGGTTACCTGGGTGACCCGGAGCAGCTCGATGAACCGCTTCGCAGCCGCGAGCAGGCTGCACGCAGCCGTAAACCACTGAACACCTTCACCCACAAAATTAACAGATCATGAAAATCTTCCTTCCCTTTCTGGCCATTGCCGGGATTTTCGCACTAACGGGCTGTGCTTCTGAAGCAGCACCCCGGGAATCGGCTAAATCGGTAGCGGTTGCACAGGCGGTTACCGTTGACCCGGGCTTCAAAAGTGTATTGCATAAAGCAGACAGCCGGGGCGAGACCCGCGCCAGCTGGCTGATTGGCAAACACTCCTTTTCCTTCAATCGGTACTATGACCCGGACCGGATGAATTTCGGTTTACTGCGCGTGCTCAACGACGACTGGATTGCCGGCGGTGGAGCATTTCCCATGCACCCGCATGAGAATATGGAAATCATTACCATTCAGTTGGAAGGCGGGCTGCAGCATACCGATAATAACGGTGGGCAGGGCGTCATACGCGAAAACGAGGTACAGGTGATGTCTGCTGGTACCGGTATCCGGCATTCTGAAGCTAATGCAAGCCAAACGGAAGTATGCCGGCTGTTACAGACCTGGGTTTTTCCCAATCAGATGGGGCTGAAGCCCCGTTACGATCAGCGGCGGTTTGATCCGGTCGGCCGGGACAACCAATGGCAGGTCCTGGCGTCTCCGGAAGAAGGGGAGGCCCTGTACATTCATCAGCAGGCGGTATACAGCCGGGGCGACTTTGATGCCGGGAAAACAGTTAAGTACCCTATCCGGTATACGGGTAATGGAGTGTACGCCTTTGTGCTGGAAGGGCAATGCACCATCAACGGGCAGCCGCTGGAGCGGCGTGATGGTTTCGGCGTTTGGGAAACGGATGCCATCACGGTGGAAGCAACCACTGATACGGAATTGATCCTTATTGAGGTCCCGATGATTAACAAAGGATAGCTATGATGTTGCTGCACAATGCTTTCGCACAGGAGTTTGGCACCTATTTACAACTGGGCTTTACCCATATTCTGGACCTGCAAGGGTACGATCATATTCTGTTTATTGTAGCGCTCTGCGCGCTATATCGTTGGGAAGAATGGCGTAAGGTGCTGGTACTCGTGACCGCATTTACCATTGGGCACAGCCTGACGCTGGCGCTGGCTGCCCTGGATGTCATCCGGGTGCCTCAGGGCTGGATTGATCTGCTCATTCCGCTCACTATTTTGCTGACAGCGGTGCATAACATCCGGAGAGGGGCCGTTCAGGACAGTGGGCAGCTATTTGACCGCAGGCAGGTGTTCAATTACGGGGCGGCACTGGTATTCGGGCTGATCCACGGGATGGGTTTCTCGAACTACTTCCGGTTTTTGCTCGGGGAGGAAAACAGCATTGTCAATCAGTTGCTGGCCTTCAACCTGGGGCTGGAAGGCGGGCAGTTGATCGTTGTGGGGTTATTCATGCTGCTGCTGTTGTTGTTCACCCGCGCCCTGCGCGCGCCTCACCGGGAGTGGAATCTCGTGGTGTCAGGAGCAGCAGGCGGTATCGCCATTACTATTATCCTGGAGTTAATAGTCGCGGCATGAGGACAAGGCTGTTTTTGGCGGGCGTTTTGCTGATCGTGCTTTGCTGTAGCTGGCACCCGCTGAAGATGAGTTATACTGCGGTGAAATACGAGCCGGAGAGGCGTTGCCTTGAAGTGAGCTTCCGGGTATTCCAGGATGATGTGGAAGCCGCTTTTTTGCGCAATTATGGCTACCGCTGCAATATCGTTCAGCAAGCCGAAGACCCGGAGTTGCTGAGCTATCTGGAGGGCTACTTCGATCAGGTGTTTGATCTGTGGGCCGGCGGTGAAGAAATCTGCCTGGATTATCTGCGGATGCAGCCAGAGCAGCAAATGGGGCTGGTGCTTTATTTCAAAAGTACTCCGTTGACACCTCAGCAGCTGAGCAGGCTACAAATATATAATGCGATATTAGTCACCACATTTCCTCAGCAGGTCAACATGTTTTTCCTTGGCCTGGACGCTGACCGCCGCTATACCACCCAGATGGATGTGGAGATGCAGCAAGTCAGCATAAATTTTAAACAATGAAGATAGACCTGGAGCAGCACCCGGTGCAGCACAATCCTGAAAGACGCCGGTTTGAGGTGAAAGTCGAAGGCAAAACAGCCGTGGCGGAGTATATTATGACGAGCCAGAAACTGATTCTGTCCCACACCGAAGTACCCCGTGGGCTGGAAGGTAATGGGATAGGCAGCCATCTGGCAGTCGCCGCACTGACCTATGCCAAAGACAATAATTTAGTCGTGATGCCGCTGTGCCCCTATATGGCCGGGTACATCGCCCGCCACCCGGAGTGGAAGTCTATTCTGGCACCCGGCATCAATGTCAGCGGATAAACACCGCTCCATATTCCGGAAAAACTCCCGGAGAATACGTACTATTGCAATCGAAACGAATCCATTCCATGAGCAGTATACGCGTTTTTCGGGACGAGGTCCCTACCCTTGATGTACCTCAAATGATAGAAGTCGACCGTTTGATGACCGAATTCTACGGTATTACTTTGTTGCAGATGATAGAAAATGCGGGGCGCTGCCTGGCGATTCTGGCCAGAGACCGTTTTTTAGATGGCATCCCTGCGGGTAAGTCGGTTGCCATATTGGTTGGAAAAGGGCACAATGGCGGAGGCGCACTGGTCGCTGCCCGCCGGCTCATCAACTGGGGTGCCAAAGTGCAGATTTTCCTCAGCCATTCACCCGAAGCGCTTACCAAAGCCACCGCGCAGCAATATCAAACCCTGTCAGCAATGGGGGCGGCTTTTTCCACAGTTACGGACCTACCCCAA
>CAZNHN010000259.1:0-8573 GCA_964572415.1 uncultured Phaeodactylibacter sp. | reverse complement strand
TGGGTGGATGGCTGTACGGGCTGCATTACCAATACCCCTACATCGGCAGCGGTTTCCTGATGATCGTTTGTTTGCTGTTGGCCGTACGTTTGGTCCGGGGGCGTTTGTCGCCGGGGTAGCGGTTACTTTTTCTGGTAAAGCCTGGTGCCTATGCTTACAGATACGCTACGGTAGGGATGAAGAAAGCCCGTGCTTAGTGTTTGCATAGCGCCTGTATAGGCTACTTTAAACCGGAAACGTGGGCTGGAAGCTGTTCTGAATCTTAGCCTGCTGTATAAGACAAAACCTGCCTGATAAATAAAAGGTGCAGGGTTCAGCTTTCCCTCAAAGTAGTTTTCAATAGGAATTTGCTCAGGCAGTTGTTCTTCGGTGAGCAATCCCCTGTTGGGATTCAAGAGGTTAAATACATTTACTAAGTCCCCCACTGTATTTCTTCTGCCAATTTCATAGTATCGGGATCCTACAGTCGTACCAAGGGCAAAGCCGCTACCTATACCTGCGAAAATACCTACCTGCATTGGACCAGAAAGTGCAGGTGTGAAAAGGTACTCTGAATTGATACTCAAGTTGAGAGCTGTGGTGTGATGCCTTATCCTCCTAAGCCCGTAAGACCGGTCGGTAGTCGTGATAGGGAATCCTGCTTCATCAGACAGTTCCTCCACCGTTGCTGACGTCTTCAGCTGAAAATACTTGGCATGCAGACCTAAATTGCTTCCAATGCTCCAACGGGGCGTAATCTGAAACCAACTGTTAAAGGCGAAGGAGACTTTCCATACTGCACCACGGCTTGAAGAGCGGGCGCCCAGAAAAGAGTGATCCGCATAGTCATTGCGTCCGAGGCTGGATTCCAATTCTATGCCTGTTGAAACCCGCCTGAATTCCTGCAGGTTTTCCTGGGTTACCCGATTCTGGCTCCATCCGTACGTCCACGAACCAAATAAGGCGGTTATAACAGCTAACATAAGCTTGCCGGAAACAGAATGGCAAATGGTATGAGGGGAAAGTTTTTTGAAAAGCGCGTTCTTTACCATAGCTTATAATTTAGCCTAAAATACAGGATTTTTGCAGTAGTATCAAGAGGGGACTTTGCAACTTATAATGCACGGGGCTGTCTGTTCAAATTAAAAGAGAAAATAGAAAACTATGAAAACCGCCGCTACCCTTCCATTCATATTGACCCTCTGCCTGCTACACCTTGCCTCCCTAAACGCTCAGGGCACTCAATACCGCCTGAGCAACCGTTATGAGGCAATGGGGCCGGATAACGATGCCTATATGGGGGTTTACCTGAATTCGATTGGGCCGGAGAAAGCCCGGGCGCTTGGCTTTGAAAACCTGTACGGCAGCTACATTCGGAAAGTGATCGCTGGTACGCCCGCAGACCGGGCCGGGCTGCGGGCACTGGATTACATTTATGGTGTGGATGCTTACCGGACGGGGGCGGAGCAATCCCTTTCCGATATCCTCGACCGCTATAATGCCGGCGATCGGGCCAAATTATACGTGCAACGGGGCACCGACCGGGTCAGGCTGGATATTATTTTCGGCAACCGGAATGAAGAACGCCGAAGTATTTCAGTTACCCCCTGCCAGGACCCTTTCCTGGGCGTGATGAAAATGAGCAATGCGCCTCAAAAGGAAGGGATCGTCGTTCAGGTGGTGGAGGGCTCCACTGCTGATCAGATGGGGCTGGAAAACGGAGATGAAATCCTGCGCATCAATGGCTATAAAATCCTGGACTGGACCGATCTGACCTACGCCATCAATGATACAGAAGTAGGCTCGGATATTGAAATTATAGCATGGAGAGGCAGAGGCCGGATTGAACGCTCCCATCCCATTCAGTCGCGTTGCGCTTATGAAGAAAACAAGGTCACAGCTACCGTACGTACTACCGAAAAGCAGGAGAATAAGTACTTCGATACCTACATCAAGGGCCGGAACGGGCGTAAGCTACTGAGTCAAAGCATGGACCGCAACGATGTGCAACAGGCTAACCGGCAGTATGGGCTTGGGCTTAAAACAGATCAGTCCCTGCCGGTCAGTAACTTTTACTTTGGTGCCGATTTTGACCAGAAGGTACTTGAGCTGAGTTTCGAACTGCCGTACAGCGGCCCCACACGGGTAAGGGTGTTTAATACCAGAGGACGGGCCGTATACGATTTCGACCTGGGCAGCTTTTCCGGAACCTTCAGGGACCGGACCAACCTCCTGAAGAATGGCTCTGATGATTACTTCCTTGAGGTCACGCAGGGTGGGAAAAGTCAGGTCAGGAAGATAGAAATCCGGCAGTAATCACACCTCTTTGGGCGGGATACGCTTTTTCAGGTCGCGGTTGACAGCAATGCTGGCATTCAGCTCAAAGCCCATGAGCAGGATGAGGGAGTTGATTTGTATCCAAAGCATCAGGGCAATGATGGCACCGAGCGAGCCATAGAGTTCGTTGTAGGTATTGAACTCATTGACATAAAAGGAAATTGCCAGGGAAGAGATGATGCATAAAATGGTAGCCAGCGTAGTCCCCGGCGAGAAAATGGCAAACCTGCGTTTGGCCGCCGCCCCGTAACGATAGATGAGCGCGATACCCATGTAGAAGACGAATAGGATAGCCAGCCAGCGCAGTAGTTGAATGGTAATATTGGTAAAGCGGTCCAGAGCAATAAAGTCGTTCAGCAGGCCTAGAAGGAACTCTCCAAGAATAATGAGCACCACCGCAGCAATAAGGAGTAGACCGATCAGGAAAGTCAGGCCTATGGCAATGAAGCGTTTCTGAAAAGCATTCCGGCTTTTGAAGGTTTTGTTGTAAGATTTATCAAATCCCCGCATCAGTGCAATCATGCCATTGGAAGCAAAGTAAATGGCAAAAATAAAACCGATACTGAGGAGCCCAAACCGCGGATTATTGGTGATGTCGTCCACGAAGGCAAACAACCGGTCTCCGGTTACACCTGGTAATATTCGTTGTATTTCTGTGCGCAGGTAAATATCAAAGTTCTCTCCCTCGGGCAGGTACTGAATAAATGCCCACTTGAAAATGGGGATAAGCGTAAAGAATGCAATAAGAGAGGGGAAAATAGAAAGGAAGAAGTTGTAGGCAATGGCGTAGGAGCGGGTAAACAGGTCGTTGCGCTTCAGCTCATTTTGGATGAAGACAATCACGTCATACAACGGAACCTTGAAAAACCCCGGTAGAGAGTTGTGCTGCGACCATTCGATCACCTGCTTGACGATGGGCAGGTTGAACAGCCACTCCTGTATGGCTTCTATGTCTATTTTAGGCTTCTTCAAAGTAAGGCTTCAATTGGTTGACCAACAGTTCAGGTGCCGGAATGGTTTTGCCCGACTTCGCATCAACAAAGCACAGCTTTACGGTAGCTCCGTTGACGAGCTTGCCGCGCTCATTGAACAACTCCATGTGAAAGGTGATGAAGCGCTCCGGTAGTTGCCGCAGCGTTGTCCGGATGGTCAGTAATTCGTCGTAATGAGCGGGCCGTACGTAGCGAATGTTCATGGAAACGACTGGCATGAGTATGCCCTGTTCTTCTTCCATAGCTTTGTAGGTCAGGCCCAGTGACCGCAGCATTTCCACCCGGCCTATTTCATAGTATTGCGGGTAGTTGCCGTAGTAGAGGTAACCCATCTGATCGGTTTCGCCGTAGCGTACCCGCTTTTTGAATTCGTGGCTGTACATGTTTTTGTCGTGCATTAGCGGGCCCATCGGTTGACAATTTCCTGCACCGAGCCGGTATAGCTGCGGCCAAACAAATTGACGTGGACCAGTAGATAGTAAAGTTGGTAAAGGCCGGCGCGTTCCCTGAATCCGGGAGCGGTAGGGTAGGCTTGCTCGTAGGCTTCGTAAAATGCCGGAGCGAACCCGCCAAACAGCAGCGACATGCCAAGGTCCATCTCCCGGTGGGCATAGCTTACGGCCGGATCAATCAGGACCGGCGTGCCATCGGCGGCGGTAAGAAAGTTGCCGCTCCATAGATCGCCGTGGGTAAGGGCAGGCGGTTCTTCCGGGCAAAGGTCGGATAATCGCCCGTACAAGCGGTCAAACTGCGCTTCGGCTCCGGGCCATAGCAAATTCTGCTGTGCAGCCCTGCTGACTTGCGGGCGCAGGCGTTCCTCCCGGAAAAAGTCGGCCCAGTTGGCATGCCGTTGGTTGCGCTGCGGCAAGCTGCCGATAAAGTTGTCCCGGTCAAGCCCAAAGGTGTCGGTCGTGTGCTGATGCAGTCTTGCCAGCCCTTCGCCAAAGGCCCGCCAAAAAGCAGCAGTAGCCCGCCCTTCCTCAACGAAAGCCAGCAAAAGATAGCTCTGCCCGTCCACCGTGCCCTGCCGGATCACTTCCGGCACACGAAGCGGGCCCGCCTGCCCGAGCAACTGCAAACCATAGGCATCAGCGGCCATCATGGCACCGGCCTGAGGGGCATCATTGACTTTCAGGAAGAAGTGGCCTTTTGAGGTTTCCAGGCGGTAAGCGGCATTAATGCTCCCGCCACTCACCGGCCGGCTTCGCTCCACGGGCGATCCGGTGGCTTGGGCACAGGCTTGCAGTATGGCATCTGACAGCAAAATCTACAAGCGGTTTTTATTGACAATATCGAGGAGCTCGTCCCGGTAGTTTTTACCGATGGGGAGGTGCTTGGCCTGACCTTTCTCCACCACTTCCACCATGTTGCCCACCACTGCGTCAATGCGCTCAATATTTACGATGTAGCTCCGGTGGATGCGTTTGAAAATGCCCTGAGGCAGTTTGTCTTCCAGGCTCTTCATGGTCTGTAGGGTGATGACCCGGGAGTTTTCCTGCCGGATGATGACGTAGTCTTTTAACCCTTCGATGTAAATGATATCGTGATAGTGGATTTTGACCAGTTTCTTATCGGCTTTGACAAAAATGTAGCCGGGGTCATCGGCCGCAGCGGGTGCCGCTTCGGCAGCATTGCCTTTTCGCTTCAGCTCAATCTGTTCGATGGCTTTATTGGTGGCCTTCATAAAGCGCTCCAGGGAAATGGGCTTCAGCAGGTAGTCCAGTGCATTGAGCTCAAACCCTTCAATTGCGTAATTGGGATAAGCCGTGGTGAAGATAACGACCGGTGGTTTGTTCAGCGTTTTCAGGAAATCCACGCCGGTAAGCTGTGGCATCTGAATATCGAGGAACATTAGGTCAACGTCTTTAGACTTCAGCGCCTCGTTGGCTTCCAGGGCGTTGCTGCACTTTTGGACGAGGGTTATTTCCGGAATCTTTTCGATGTAAGTCTCCAGCACGTCCTGCGCCAAAGGTTCATCATCGACAATGATTGCATTGATCATACTTCCAATTTTTTGGTTTGAGGCTCGATGTCGAGCATGAGGTTTACAGCGTAAGTGTTGGGGCTGTCTTCTATATCTAATTCGTAATGGTCCGGGTACAAAAGCTTGAGGCGCCGGTGGATATTCACCAGACCGATGCCACCACTGGGGCGGCTGGGGTCACGGCTGGGCGGCGCATCCGACTTGCTGTTCTCAATGTAGAAATGTACGTTATTTTCGTCAACATTCAATACGATATTCACAAAGCCTTCGTCAATACGGCTGCTCAGCCCGTGCTTAAAGCTGTTTTCCAGGAATGGGATGAACATCAGGGGGGCGATTTTCTGGTCGCTAATGCGCCCGTTGACTTCAAAGTTGATTTGGGCATTTTTGCCCTGCCGGATGCGTTCCAGGTCAAGGTAGTTACGAATGTAGGAGACCTCCTTGCTCAAGAGGACCTGCTTTTCGTTGCATTCGTAGAGCATATAGCGCATCATTTCCGAAAGCTTAAGCACGATTTCCGGTGCTTCGTCTGACTTTTTCAGGGTCAGGGCGTAGAGGTTGTTTAGGGTATTGAATAGAAAATGAGGATTGATCTGGGATTTCAGGAAGCGCAGCTCAGACTGCATGGTTTGCGTTTGCAATTCCTGCTTTTCCCGCAGGTGGCGCAGCCAGTCGGTGATGATTTTGAAGACCGTTGAAGAACCGGCAATGAAAAAGGTCAGCAGAAAGTACCAGTTCATATTTTCCAGCAGGTCGGCCTGCAGTTGAGGCAATTTACTGAATTTGAAGTAAAAAACCAGCACTTTCAGCGGGGTGATGATCAGCGTGGCAAGGATAAGCAGCCCGCTGTAGGTCAGGAATTTCTTCTTGGTCAGGTAATTGGGGATGAGGTAGAGGAGGTTAAAGTAAACGATGACGCCGTAGAAGAGGATGTTAAGCACTTCATTGCTGAGGGTAAACCAGAAGCCCTGTTGTGTATTCTCAAATACGGTCAGCAACAGCAGGATCATTAGCCAGAACAGGCTGTGGTACACTTCACGCCGGGTGAGCACCTGGTAGATACGGTCGGCCCTGGATGTCTGGAAATGTTTTTCCATAGTTATTGCTGCCAGTCTGCTGGTTGTTATGCTTTCCGAAAATGCATTGCCAATATACAGCTAATGCCCGTTTGGCATCAAAAAATGTAGACAGATTAAGGCTGTGCATCGACTTTGTGCCGGCAGGCCTCCAAAGAAACAGAAATATTTGTACTTTTGCGGTTCTGTTGAAAGACCTTCTGAGCATCAACAAAAACTGCAAAAGCCACTATGGTTTATCTGACTAGAAGAGAGCGGTTTAATGCCGCCCACAAACTATGGGTCGATAGCTGGAGTGAGGAGAAAAACCAGACGATGTTTGGCAAATGCTCCAATAAAAACTGGCACGGTCATAACTACGATCTGTTCGTAACCGTCAAGGGTAAACCGGACCCGGTGACGGGGTTCATCGTGGATGTCAAACAGCTGAGTAAGCTGATCAAGTCCTCTATCGTGGACAAAGTAGACCACAGCAACCTCAACCTGGACGTCGATTTCATCCCCGAAGGCATGCAGCCTACAACTGAGAACCTCGTTATCTTGTTCTGGCAGCAATTGGAACCCCTGCTGGAAGGCTGTCAGCTGCACTGCATCAAGCTGTACGAGACCGAAAATATCTTCGCTGAATACTACGGCGAGTAGCCTTTAGACAACCCTTTGCTGCTATCGGCGTTCTTCTTAAGAATCAACTCAAACAGGCATGTCTTTTCAGAAATCAGAGGAATACGATCAAGCAACTACCGAAGCCCTGACTGGCCTTTACCAGGCTGCCATTGGGCAATTGGGGGAGGATGTGAGCCGCGAAGGGCTCGTCAAGACTCCGGAGCGGGCAGCTAAGGCTATGCAGTTTCTTACACAGGGTTACGAGCAGGACGCAGAACAGATTCTAAAGTCTGCTATGTTCCGGGAAGAATACAGCGAAATGGTATTGGTAAAAGATATCGAATTGTATTCCCTGTGCGAACACCATCTACTGCCATTTTTTGGAAAGGCTCATGTGGCGTATATTCCCAACGGCTACATCGTAGGGCTGAGCAAAATTCCGCGGGTGATCGATGTATTCGCCCGGCGGCTACAGGTGCAGGAGCGCCTGACGGATCAAATTCTGCATTGCATACACGAGACCCTCAACCCACTGGGCGTCGCTGTAGTGATTGAAGCCCGCCACATGTGCATGATGATGCGCGGCGTGCAAAAACAAAATTCGGTGACGACCACCTCTGCTTTTACCGGCGAATTTCAAAGGGCGGAGACCCGGGCAGAATTTTTAAACCTGGTCAGTGCCGATTTGCATTAAAAGAAGGCTCCTCCAGGAGCATAATCAGAAAACTTCAAAACGAAATCAACCATGAAAGCCTACGTTTTCCCCGGTCAAGCTTCCCAGTTCGAAGGTATGGGCAAAGACCTGTACGAAAGCAGCGACCTGGCTAAAAAGCTATTTGAGCAAGCCAACGATATTCTTGGTTTCCGCATTACGGATGTAATGTTCGAAGGCTCCGCTGAAGACCTCAAGCAGACGCGGGTGACTCAGCCTGCGGTGTTCCTGCATTCCATTGTAAAAGCCAAAATGGCGGGAGACGAGATGGACCCGGGCGCAGTAGCCGGGCATTCCCTGGGCGAGTTTTCTGCCCTCGTAGCCGCCGGAGCCCTGAGTTTTGAAGAGGGGCTCAAGCTGGTACAGGGGCGTGCCCAGGCTATGCAAAAAGCCTGTGAAATGCAGGAAAGCACGATGGCTGCCATCATTGGCATGGAGGACGAAGTCGTGGAGCAGATTTGTGAGGGTATCGATGCGATTGTGGTCGCGGCCAACTATAACTGCCCCGGACAGTTGGTGATCTCCGGCTCTGTGGAAGGCGTGAATCAGGCCGTGGAGGCACTAAAGGAAGCGGGTGCCCGCCGCGCACTTGTACTGCCGGTAGGTGGTGCCTTTCATTCTCCACTAATGCAACCCGCGCAGGACGAACTGCAGGCGGCTATAGAGGAAGCGGTCTTTCAGCAACCGGTATGCCCCATCTACCAAAATGCCACCGCTACTGCTACAACGGATCCGGAAGTCATTCAGAAAAACCTCATTGCTCAGTTGACCGCCCCCGTACGCTGGACGCAAACGATGAAAAACATGATTGCGGATGGCGTCACCGAGTTCATTGAGGTCGGTGGGAATGGAAAGACGCTTCAGGGTTTTGTAAAGAAGGTTGACCGGCA
>CAZNHN010000258.1:7562-8626 GCA_964572415.1 uncultured Phaeodactylibacter sp. | reverse complement strand
GGCGGCGGGCGGTGTCACGAATCACCGTCTGGCCCTCTACGATGCCATCCTCATCAAGAACAACCACATCACGGCGGCAGGCTCGATCCTGCAGGCCGTGCAGCAATCCCGCGCCGAAGTGGAAGAGTACAACCGCAACCTGGAACTCCTTTATGAGACGCCACCCGAAGAGCCTATGGAGTTTAAGCCGGACCGGGAAAAAGCGCTGGCGCTTATCCGAAAAGTGCTGGGAGAAGGCCGGCAACAGCTCATGGAAAGTGAGGCCAAGGAGTTGCTTTCTTTCTACGATATGCCCGTGACCAATTACCAGCTGGCGCATTCGGCGGATGAAGCCGTGGCCTTCGCAGCGCAATGTGGCTACCCTGTGGTCCTCAAGGTCGCCAGCCCGGATATTTACCATAAGTCGGATATTGGCGGGGTATGCCTCAACCTGCCGGATGAAACCGCCGTGCGCGAGGCTTATCAACAGGCGTTAGACAATACCCGCAAGCACGCACCAAAGGCAGATATCCGTGGCGTGGTGATCGAGCGGATGATCAACAAGCCATTCGAATTGCTGATCGGTTCGCGCAAGGATGCTTTGCTGGGTCCCGTTATTGCGGTGGGCAAAGGCGGTATTGCGGTGGAAGTCTACCGGGATACCCGGCTGGAATTGCCGCCAATGAATATGGCTTTGGCGCAGCGTATGATTGAGCAGACCAAGATTTATCCGCTGCTAAAAGGCTACCGCAACCGCAAGGGGGTGGACCTCGACCTGCTCGCCTTCACGCTCTGCAAGTTTGCCTACCTGGTGATGGACTTTCCGGAAATCCAGGAAATTGATATCAACCCCTTTGTGATGGACGACAAGGAGGGAGTCATGCTGGATGCCCATGTAGTTCTTGACCCCAATGTCAGCCGGGCAGAGCGCAGGCCCTATTCACATCTGGTTATCCCTCCTTACCCCGGGCGCTACCGCCGAACCATCAAGGCGAAAGACGGGACTCCGGTTTTCTTACGCCCCATACGCCCCGAAGACGAACCCATAGAGCTCGAGATGGTCAACCGCTTGTCGAAGGAGTCGC
>CAZNHN010000258.1:0-7410 GCA_964572415.1 uncultured Phaeodactylibacter sp. | reverse complement strand
CCATTCTCATTGCGGACGAATGGCAGGGGCAGCGCCTTGGCAGTCAGATGACCGATTACATCATCGAAATCGGGCGGGATATGAAGCTAAGCGAAATCTACGCCACCGTCCTGTCTTCCAATAAAGGCATGCTCACCCTTTTTGAGCGGAAAGGTTTTGACATTCAGCGGGAGGACTTTGAGACCTTCCATGTCAACCTGAAATTGGATTAATACCTTCGCCAGCAGCTTATCGGAAAAAGTCTTAAAGGTGCTGAGCACAAACCTCATAAAACCTAAGGGTTATACCTTGGCAACAAAGGGATCCTGGTGTGCATAGCCAGGTCACCCGTACACTTCGCAGCAGCGTTACAAGCCCAAATACCCTGTTAGCTTAACCACAAACCCTGTCGAATGCTTGCCGACGATGCCATAATGAAGTATATTGCACTTCCTGCAATCATTATGACCAACCTTAAAAGCGAGTACCAGGCCTGTCCAGGTTGATTTACTCATTCATTTGTAGCTTAGAGCCCAATTTTCAGAGACTGTATTGCCCCCATGATCCGGAAAGCTCCGGTTATAGCAGGAAAGTGATCGCCCTTAAGTCTATCCTGCAAAATCTACTGATAATGCAACAAGCAATCTTCATTCCTCCACTTGCCAAGGCATCTTATACATGCGATAATAACCAATGCAGGATAATCCTTCTAAAGGTTGGGCATGCATTTTTTCAACATAGCCCTGTAGAAACCAGTAATACAGATACTAAAGGTTTAACCGGATGAAAACAAATGATCCAAATGGCAAGCCAGATGCCACACCAATGAAATTAGAAGAGGCTGAAGATCAACTGATTGTAACAGGGGCGAACCCTAAGCAACCAGAGGGAATATACCAAAACCTATTCCACCATCTTGCTGATGAGGTTCACTTATGGAAGCTGATCAGGGAACAAGACGGTAACATCAAAACCTGGGAACTGGCTGATGCTAACCCTGCAGCTCTTCGCACCTGGGGAAGGAAAAAAGAGGAGGTCATAGGAAAACCCGCGGATGAGATATTTGGAGCAGGGACAACCGGGCAATTCATGCCCATTATTAAAGGCATTTTTGAAACCGGACAGCCCCATAAGTGGGTAGAGTACTTTAAGGCAACTAAGCAATACCTCAGTATGTCCAGCATCCCTTTGGGTGAATACTTCATTTCGACCGGAAAAGATATCACCGAAGAAACCATAATCCAAAAGACGCTTGAGGAAAAGGCTGACCTTCTGGACAGGGCAGAGCGGATGTCCAACCAAGGCTCCTGGAAATGGGATATCAAAAAGGATGAATGGACCTTTTCTGAGAATTGGCTGAATATTCACGGATTCAAAAGGTCCGGAATTGGAAAAGAGGAATTAATGCAGATGGCTCATCCTGATGACGTACCTGCGATCAATCAAGCCTTTGCCAGGGCTTTAGCTGAAAAAGAGCCTTATGATATTGAGCATCGAATTATCAGACAGGATACCGGTGAGATTCGGTGGGCTAAAGTATTGGGGGAAGTGGTATGCTCGGATAATGGCGAGCCCGAGTACATGATAGGTATAGGAAAGGATATTACCCAGGAGAGATTAACCAGAGAGAGGCTTGAAGAAAGTAAGGATCTTTTGAAGAGAACCGGAGAAATTGCCAAAGTGGGTGGGTGGCAGTTAACTGGTGATTTTAAAAAAGTCATTCAAACTAAAACGACCAAGGATCTTCACGAATTACCAGAGGATTATGAACTTACTATTGAAGAGTCTATCCGTTTTTACCATCCCGATGACCGCAGATTTGTTGCAGATTGTGTAAATAATGCGATCGAACACGGAGAGGCTTTTGAACTTGAGGCCAGATTTAAAACGGCCAAAGGGAAGCATAAATGGGTTTTAGCAAAAGGGGAGCCTGTAATGGTCGATGGCAAATGCGTGAGACTGTCAGGCGTTTTTCAAGACATTACAAAGCGAAAAAGGTCAGAAATCAGGTTAGCAGAAAGTGAAGAGAAATTCAAATCCATTTTTAAATATTCCCCGGTAGCCAAAATACTGGTGGATGATGAAGGCAAATACATTGATGTCAACGATAAGACTTGTGAGCTTTTGGGCTATTCCCATGAAGAGCTGACCTCCTTAAACATGAAACATGTTATACACGGCGAAGGAAAATATCCCGGACAGCTAAACACAAAACTGAAGAAAAAGGTAACCAACAGTGGAGAGGTACAGTTGATACGAAAAAGTGGAGAAATCAGGACAGTGGAGTATTTCGCTAGAAAAATAGGAAGTAACAGATATCTCAGCACCTTAATAGATATCACAGAAAAACGCAGAAACGAAGCAGCAAAAAAGAAAGCGCAGCAGCAATTATTTGATATTGCGCAATCTGTCCCCGGAATCATCTACCAATTCGTATTCCACAAGGATGGCACGATCACCATGCCCTACGTTAATGAAAGGGCAAAGGATTTATTGGGGTTTGAAAATGAAAAAATGAAAAATCCGGAATTCCTTTTTTCCCGTATACACCCGGATGATTTCGATAGTACCATGGGTTCTATTCTTGAAGCCAATCGCGACAATGCAGATTGGTTCAAGGAGTTCAGGGCTTTAGATAAGAATGATAAGGTGATTTGGATTAGGGGGCAATCCACCGGGTCGGCCGATAGAGAAGGGAATATTGTCCACACAGGAGTCCTGTTTGATATTTCGGAGCAAAAGAAAGCGGAAGACGCACTCAGGGAAAGCCAGCAACAGCTTCAAAACATAGCGGACAACCTGGCTGGCGTCATCTTCAAGTACAAACTGAATACTGATGGTAGCGATGAACTGCTTTATATGAGTAAGGGCGCCCATCAGTTATACGAAGTAGCCCCGGATAAAGCCATGGGAAATATTCAGTTGATTTGGGATATAGTCCATAAAGAGGATGTAAAAAAAATCAAGCCTTCTATAGAGCAGTCAGCAAAGGAACTCACGCCCTGGAAGCTTGAGCACCGGCTACAGTTTCCTGATGGAAGAATAAAATGGATTGATGTGAGAGGTGTGCCTGTTAAAAACACCGATGGAAGTGTCGTTTGGAATTCTATAGGTTTGGATATCACCAAACAAAAGGAAGCCGAAAAGGAACTGGAGCGGATCAATAAAAATCTGGAGAAGCTGGTGGAAGAGCGCGCCCAAAAAGCCGTAAAGCTATCCAGGGAGCTGGAGCTTTACTGGCTGGCGGCTGAGCACGCCAAATCCGGAGTGTGGCATTATGACGTACAATCCAATAAACTGGAATGGGACGACATTATGTACGAGCTTTATGGCATTGACAAAGCGGATTTCAGCGGTGCCTATGAAGCATGGGAAACCAGCTTGCACCCAGAGGATAAAGAAAGAAACGTTAGGGCCTTACAAGAGACTATTGCGGGGCAAAAAGATCTTGATATTCTATTTCGGATCAACCACCGAAAATCAGGCGAAATCCGGCATATCCGTGGAAAGGGTAAAGCTGAAACGGATGACAAGGGGAACACTGTTGCCGTTTTTGGAACGAACTGGGATGTGACCAGAGAAATGAAGCTTGCTGTTGAGCGGGAGCGGGCAATAGACCAACTAAAAGAAGCACAAGCCCAGCTTATTCAATCTGAGAAAATGGCTTCCCTGGGCATCCTGACTGCAGGCGTGGCGCATGAATTGAACAACCCTTTAAATTACATCGTAGGAGGCTATACCGCTATTCACAATCACCTCAACGAAGAGGAGTTGCTCGATAAAGCGGAAATCGAAGAATACCTTGACTGGATTAAAACCGGCTCTGACAGAGCCACGAAAATCGTAAAAAGTTTAAACCTTTTCAGCCGAAGCAATGAGGACAACACGGAGGTTTGCGACCTGCACCTGATCATTGATGACTGCCTTTTGATGCTTCAAAACAAGTACAAGGACAGGATTATGATTACAAAGGAGTATACCGACCGTCCAGCTAAGGTGCTGGGTAACAACGGAAAGCTCCACCAGGCTATTCTTAACTTATTATCCAATTCAATGGACGCCATTTCTGAAAAAGGCGAAATAAAAATCGAAACAAAATTTCAAAAGGACAGACTAAACATCGTTATTGGCGATAACGGGTGCGGAATACCCCGGGAAGATATCAAAAAAGTAATGGACCCCTTTTACACCACCAAGGCCCCAGGTGTAGGCACAGGGCTGGGATTATCGATTACCCATTCCATCATTCAGGAACATGAGGGGAGCATTACCATAACTTCAGAAGTTGATAAGGGAACCCAGGTAGCAATCTGGCTCCCCAAAGAGAGCAGGCATGCAAAGTAAAAAGAAAGTCTTATGTGTAGATGACGAGCCCATCAACCTTTTAATCCTCAGGAAAATCCTTGGGAAAAAATACGAAGTCATCACAGCAAAGCATGGCGAAGAGGCACTATTGGTGCTCGAAAAAGACCCGGAAATCGAACTGGTCATCACCGATATGAATATGCCCGGGATGAATGGGCTGGAATTTATCAAGGAGGCCAGTGACAGTTTTACCCCAAAAAGTTATTTCATGCTATCCGGCTATGCCATTACCGATGAGATTCAGGAGGCTTTAGATACCGGTTTGATTTACGAGTACTTTCAAAAACCAGCGGATTTTAAGCAGATTGACCGGGTGCTTGAAGAGCATACCTAATACACTATGTATAAGGTATAGGATAACACATTCATGCCTGGAGGTGCACTTCGGTTGCTACTCAAAATATTGCGAACTATACTACTAGACATTTTCAAAAGGGATTGATTTTTCAGCCTCCGCACGCCCCCTTTCCCCCTAGCTCCTTCGCAGCAGCTTCGGCGCTCAGAGAAAGGCGGGAACCTCAGCGCACAAAAAACAATCCCTTTTATTCATGAAGCCCCATCTGTCTAGTGGTTTGATTGCGAACGGTATATCAGGCCCTTCCCTGCTCCTTTGAGCACCTCAGCTCAAAGAATTGGAAAGTGAAGGCTTCATCCACCGGGAGGTCTATCCGGTAGTCCCAAAAAAGTGGAGTATTTCTTGACAGACAAGGACAGGACCTGCGTACCGAATTATAGAGACGATTAGAAACTATGGCTTGTTTTTAATAGAGAAAGTGGGATTGAGCATTAGAAAAATAAGCAAATGAAAGAAACTGTATTAACCCTCGGTCTGGCTCTGATTGCAATCGTGACGTATGGACAAAGTAGCGAACAAGATACGGTCAAAAAAGCCCTGGAAATCAGCGGGTACCTGGAAACCTACTACATCTATGATTTTGCCAATCCCGATGCCCACGTAAGGCCCGATTTCCTGTACTCCTTCAACCGGCACAACGAGGTAAGCCTTAACTTCGGGTACCTACAGGCCGCCTATGATGATGACAAGGTAAGAGGAAAGCTGGCGCTCATGACGGGTACCTATGCCAATGCCAATCTTGCAGCGGAACCGGGTGTGCTTAAAAATATCTTTGAAGCCAACGCCGGGGTAAAAGTTTCAAAACGCAAGAACCTGTGGGTGGATGCCGGAGTCTTTGCCTCCCATATTGGATTCGAGAGCGCCATCGGTGCTATCACCTGGAACCTGACCCGCAGCATTTTGGCAGAAAACTCCCCTTACTTCCTGTCTGGAGCGAAAATCTCCTATACCTCAGATAACGGGGAATGGTTCCTGAGTGGGCTGGTATTGAATGGCTGGCAGCGCATACAGCGGGTGGAAGGCAACCAAACGCCGGCCTTCGGCCATCAGCTTACCTGGACACCCAATGAGCAGGTTACCCTGAACAGCAGCTCTTTCATTGGCAGCGATACGCCCGACAGCATCCGGCAGATGCGGTATTTCCATAACCTCTACGGCCAGTTTCAACTGACGGATAGACTGGGCCTCATCGCCGGCTTTGACATTGGCGCTCAACAGGTAGCCAAGGGCAGTAACCGGTATGATACCTGGTACAGCCCGGTCCTGATCGCCCGATATGCCATCACGGACAAGGTAGCTGTCGCCGGCCGTGCTGAGTACTACTCGGACGAGGGCGAAGTGATTGTTGCTACCGGGACGCCCAACGGCTTCCAAACTTTTGGTTACTCTGTCAATCTGGATATGCAGGTGCGCGAGCGGGTGCTTTGGCGGCTGGAAGGAAGAGCCCTAGACAGCAATCGAGATGCCATTTTCACAGATGCAGACGGTAACCCGACAGCGCGGAACTATTTTGTGGGGACTTCGCTTAGTATTGCGTTTTGAAATTTTCACTCCGCCGGCACCGCCACCTGCTCCACCTTTTCATCCACCTTGCGCAGCACGCGCAGGGCATCCTGCAGGCTCCGCACCCCATCCTTGATCAGCATAAAGTGCCGGTTGGTCTTCTTGAAGCTGAGCCCGCGTTTAGCCCCTTCCTTTTGTACAAACAGCAGCGTAGCCCGGAACTGCGCACTCTCGTAAAATAGAGACTGCGGGTTTTCCACAAAGTAGCAGCGCAGCTTGTTGTTTTTGAGAATGAGGCGCTCGAAGCCTAAACGGCGGCAGACCCAACGCAGGCGCAGCCCGTCAAAGAGCTCGTACACGGGTTCGGGCAGGGCACCGAAGCGGTCTTTCATGGCTTCCTCAAATTTTTGCAGTTCCTCCTCCGTCTCCAGCCCGTCTAGTTGCGTGTAGAGGTTGAGGCGCTCCTGTATACTGCTGATGTACTCATCGGGGATGAGCATCTCCACATCGGTATCGATCTGCACCTCGCGCACGTACTGCCGGTTCTTGTCAAGCTCTTCCTTAAACAGCTCCTTGAACTCATTTTCCTTCAGTTCCTGAATGGCTTCCTCAAGGATTTTCTGGTAGGTTTCGTACCCAATATCCGCGATGAAGCCACTCTGCTCCCCGCCCAGCAAATTACCCGCCCCCCGGATGTCGAGGTCGCGCATGGCGATGTTAAAGCCGCTGCCTAGTTCAGAGTGCTCCTCCAGCGTTTTGAGGCGCTTTCGGGCATCGCTTGTGATGGTCGACATAGGCGGGCTGAAGAGATAGCAGAAGGCCTTCTGATTGGAACGCCCCACCCGGCCCCGCAGCTGGTGCAGGTCGCTCATGCCAAACTGCTGAGCGTTGTTGATGATCATGGTGTTCGCATTCGGGATGTCCAGCCCGGTCTCAATGATATTGGTACAAATCAGCACGTCGTAGCGCCCGTCAATAAAATGAATCAAGGTTTTTTCCAGCTCCTTGGGGTCCATCTGCCCGTGGGCGCTGGCGATTTCCACGTCCGGGCACATGCGGCGTACCATGGCGGTAATGTCGGGCAATGACTTCACGCGGTTGTGCACAAAGAATACCTGCCCGCCCCGGTTGACTTCGTAGTAAATGGCTTCCTTAACGATCTCCTCACTAAACACCCGCACCTCGGTATGTATGGGCTGTCGGTTCGG
>CAZNHN010000257.1:674-8632 GCA_964572415.1 uncultured Phaeodactylibacter sp. | reverse complement strand
GGGAATGCCAAGATCCCGGCGGGTCAGATCCACATAGACGGGCGCCAGGCCGTGGGCGGTCAGCAGGGCTTCCAGCCGCTGGAGATCGATGGCCGGATCGATGGCGGTATGATTCGGGACAAAATCCAGGATAAGGACAAAGCCCATATCCTCAAGGGTGGGCATGGGCAGCGGTTTCGTTTCGAAAAAATGGCTGGTGTACGCCTCCACCGGATAAGGCTTCAGGTAGTAGGAAATCTCCTGCTGCTCCCCGTCCGGATTGGTGAAAGTGTCTGTACGACTATTTAGTACTTCCTTCCAGGTGCGGCTGTAAGGCGTAAAAACGGTGTAAGTACCACCAGCCTTTTTTTGTACCTCTTCAGCCTCAAAAATGACATGATCCTTGAAGTCATGAAACGGGATGCCAGCATCGTCGAGCAATTCCCGGACCATCTGATCCCGCTCCTTGGCATAAGGCTCATAGTCCCGGTTGGTGTATACCGCGCCTATATCGTATTCCTTCAGCAAAGCCGGCCAGATTTCCTTTGGGAAGCCATACCGAACCAGCAGGGAGTGCCCCTCCTTTTCAAGGGATTCCTTCATGCCGGTAAGGGTATCATGCAAAAACTCCACCCGGGCGTCTTTAGGATCCTCCAAATCATCAAGGATTTCCCGGTCAAAAATGAAAAGGGGCAACACCGGATACTCGCCATTCAGCGCGTGATAAAGACCGGCATTATCATGAAGACGGAGATCCCTGCGGAACCAAAAGATACTTACCTTTGCCATAAAGTGGGTTTCATTTTCGGAGGAGAAACAGGAAAAATGCTCGTTTGTTTAGCCGTTAAAATCCCTGTAATATTTCGTAATTTTGAAGCCGTACGAATACCAGACCTTATGAAATTCAACCTAACACTTCCCTTTTTCGTATTGGTGAGCATAATGCTCATAAGTTGCTCGAGTGAGCAACAAAAAAGACAGGAAGCAATCGCAGAACTGGAGGCCAAGACAGAAGGCGAAACAGACGCGGCTACAGCCAAAATCCTGATCGAATCCTACGAGGACTACATATCCGCTTATCCTGAAGACCCAACCTTTACGCCCCGCTACCTTTACCGGGAAGCAGCGCTGCAGTACCGGCTGAGTAATTTCCCGGCAGCGGCTGAGCGACTCCTGCAGCTGCTGGAGCAACACCATGATGCGGAGGTGGCCCCGCAGGCGATGCTGCTCCTGGGAGACCTTTACAACTCCGCCCTCCAACAGCCTAAAGCCGGCCAACTGACGCTGCAGGCTCTTACCCGAAGGTTCCCGGAAAGCGAATCTGCCAAAACGGCCGCCGGACAATTGGGCAATACGATGGTAGCACTGGAGGACGAGCTGGAAGCCCTGCGCTTGTCCATCTACAACGACTCCCTCGCCCGGCTGGATTTCAGAAAAGCCGAACTTTATATTCAGCAAGCCGAACTTTACAGCATACTGCTCCCTGATGATGAGCTGACGCCTACCCTGCTGTACCGCGCCGGAGAAATTGCCCGCTCGGCGCGCAACTATGATAAGGCGCTGGAATTGTACGGAAGGCTCTATGCCCAATACCCCACATTTGAAAAAGCACCACAAACGCTGTTTATGCAGGCCTTTATCCTTGACAATGACTTAAAACGATTCGACGAGGCCGGGCAGCTTTACCAACAATTCATCGATCAATATCCGGATGACGACTTCACTTCCTCAGCCCAGGTTTTACTTGAAAACTTAGGCAAAGACGAAGAGGAGATCATCCGCAACCTGAATACCAAAGCAGGTAGCCAGACTGCGCCCAATAATCAATAACTCACAAACTTGGAAATCACCATGTCCAGAAATTACGACCTCTCCGATCCTACCGACCTTGATGTGCTCAAATCCGACTTCGAAATGTACGACGCAGACGAATGGCAGGAAATGATTGACTACACCCTGCAGGAGGGTAACAAACGCCTGCTCTCCTATGATGAACGCGGCATCCTCATGCAGGCCCGTAAAAAAGCGTTGTACAACAACCACCCCTCCGCCAAACAAATGGTGTGGGCCCTGAAAATTGCCGACAAAATAGAGGAGCACAAAAAGGAAGCCAAAGGCTAGCTCTAAACTGACCGTGCGGCGGCTTGCAATGTTTACCGCACACTGTGTGCGCACACAACTTTACCGGCAATTGCTAGGTGCTTCTGGCAGATTTACTTATTTTTCGTTCCATGAAACAGTATTTTTGCCTTTTAATCGCCTCAAGTCTGCTTTTTGCGGGCTGCCAGAACACTGATAACCAGAATATTGCCCGGCAACAAGGGACTTTTGTGCCTCACGACGGGCAAAAAACCGGTATCGACTTTGCGAATACGCTGACGGAGACAGAAGACGTCAACGTCCTTTCCTACGAGTACTTTTACAACGGAGGCGGGATTGCCGTTGGTGATTTCAATCAGGATAGCCTGCCGGACCTCTATTTTACCGGTAACATGGTGCCTAATGCCCTGTACTTAAATCAGGGCGGGCTCCAATTCAAAGCCATTACCGAAACAGCTGGTGTGGCCGGGCGAAAAGACGGCTGGAATACCGGCACGACCCTTGTAGACATTAACAACGATGGGCTTTTAGATATTTATCTGTGCTATTCCGGCGATAAGGCTCCGGAGCTGCGCCGCAATGAGCTTTACATCAATCAGGGCAATAACAGCGAAGGGGTCCCCACCTTTAAGGAAGAGGCGGCAAAGTACGGGCTCGATCTGCCCACCTATTCCACACAGGCACTTTTCTTTGATTACGACCGGGACGGCGACCTCGACTGCTACCTGCTCAATCACTCTATAGAGGATTTTCAAAGTTTTGATGCGACCTATGTCAAAGGGCTGTCCGATGAATTTGCCGGGGATAAGCTCCTGCGCAACGATGACGGCCAATTCACGGAAGTGACGGCTGACGCAGGCATCAAAAGTACTCCTCTGGGTTTCGGGCTGGGCATTGCCGCCTCCGATGTTAACGGGGATGGTTGGACAGACCTCTATGTGTCAAATGATTACATCGAAGAGGATTACCTGTACATCAACCAGAAAGACGGCACTTTCAAAGACGAGCTCAAACAGCAAATCGGGCATATTTCCCACTTTTCCATGGGCTCCGACATAGCAGACTTCAATAATGATGCCTTGCCGGATATTTTCAGCCTGGACATGCTACCGGAGGATAACCGCCGACAAAAGCTGCTCTACGGCCCGGATACCTATGAAAAGTATCAATCCATGCTGCGCAATGGTTTTTACCATCAGATCATGCGTAATATGCTGCAGCTTAACAACGGGGATGGCACCTTCAGCGAGATTGGGCAGTTGGCCGGCGTATCCAATACCGACTGGAGCTGGGCGCCCCTCCTCGCCGACTTCGACAATGATGGCTGGAAGGACCTCTTCGTCTCCAACGGCTACCTGCGCGACTATACCAATCGTGATTTCGTCTCCTATTACGCCGATCAGCGCATCAAGGAACAACGGGGGGAACAATCAGATGCCCTGCTGGATATCATCGCCAAAATGGAGTCCACCAAAACGCCCAACTATATTTTCCGGAATAATGGTGACCTGACCTTCACCAAAAAATCAGCTGACTGGGGTTTTGATGAGCTGGTCCTCTCTAATGGTGCTGTCCACGCTGACCTCGACCGGGACGGCGACCTTGATTTGGTGATTAACAACGTCAATGCTCCCGCACGCATCTACGAAAATCAGGTTGCTAACGGGCACTACGTTGAAGTCAGTCTAAAAGGCAACGGCAGCAACCGGCATGCCGTGGGCGCTAAAGTCACCCTGGAAACCAACGGTCAAACTTTCATGCAGGAATTTATGCCTTCCCGCGGATTTCAGTCTGCCATGCACGTGCCGCTCCACTTTGGGCTGGGGGAAGTGCAAACGATTGATCAGCTCACTGTGAACTGGCCTGATGGCACCGTTACCACACTGAACAATATCCCGGCAGACCAAACCCTGGTGGTCGATATCGCTGATGCTCAACCCACAAATCCTGCTCCCGCACCAGAAACGATATTCAGTCCTTTAAAAAATAGTGTTCCTTTTGCCCATCAGGAAAATCAGGGCATAGACTTCAAACAACAGTCCCTCCTCCCCTACGCCCTGTCCTACATGGGCCCGGCGGTCGCCACGGCCGATTTCAACGGAGATGGCCGGGCAGATCTTTTTACCGGGGGCGCCAAAATGCAAGCCGGTCAGCTCTTCCTGCAACAAGCTGATGGCTCCTGGGCGCCGTCCCTTCAGCCTGCTCTGACCAACGACTTGATCATGGAAGACGTAGCCGCCGCCGCCTTTGATGCCGACGGCGATGGGGACATGGACCTCTATGTCAGCAGTGGGGGCTACCACTACCTTCCGGAAGACCTGGCCCTGCAAGACCGCTTATACCTTAATGACGGCTCCGGCCAATTTGAAAAAGCCACTCGCGCCCTGCCACTCATGCGCAGCAGCAGCGGGATTGTTGCTGTTGCCGATTTCGACGGAGATGGAGACCAGGACATTTTTGCAGGAGGGCGGCTCATTCCCGGACAATATCCCTTAGCTGCCCGCAGCTATCTGCTTGAAAACAATGGCAAAGGTGAATTTAAAGAGGTCACTGCAGAAAAAGCTCCTGGCCTGGAGCAGCCCGGCATGGTCACCACGGCGCTTTGGGAAGACCTCAATGGTGATAGTCAACCCGACCTTGTGCTGGCCGGCGAATGGATGCCGCTTACCGTCTTCATTAATCAAAATGGGCAGCTTCAGCGAGCCGATAACTTCTTTGGGGCGCACACCGATGGCTGGTGGTGGTCAATGGCAAAAGCCGACCTCGATGGCGATGGCGATACCGACCTCATCGCCGGCAACCTAGGCCAAAACACCAACCTCAAGGTGTCTGCGGAGGAACCCGCCACCTTGTACTACGGTGACTTTGACGAGAATGGCGCGGTAGACCCCCTCATCACGCATTATATACAAAGCGAACCCTTTCCTTTTGTGAGCCGGGACAACCTGTTTGGGCAACTGGCTGCCATGCGGAAGAAATTTCGGGATTATGCCAGCTACTCCAATGCAAAAATTGAAGATGTGCTTTCACCTGAGCAACTGGAAGGAGCCCGGCAACTCAAAGCGAAGCAAGGGAAAACCGTTTGGCTGGAAAATCAGGGCGATGGCAACTGGGCGGTTCGGGAACTGCCTGTTGCCGCACAAATGTCACCAGTATTTGCCATCCTGCCGCTTGACGCCAATAAAGATGGGCTGCAAGACCTGATACTGGCCGGCAACATGAGTGAAACCCGACCTACGATGGGTCCCTGGGATGCCAACTACGGCCAGTTGTTCCTCAACCGGGGCGATGGGCAGTTTGAGTACATTCCTCAGCACCAATCCGGGCTCAGCCTGATCGGGGATGTGCGGAGCGCTGTTGCGTTAAATGGTGGGCAAACCCTTTTATTCTTCCGCAATAATCAAACGGCCCTGGCCTATTCCAGGAACAAAACGACCATAAACTGATCTGGCTAAAACAGATCGGAAGCTCCGGTGCAGGTAAATACGGATGCACACAACCGGAGCTAAACTGACTTTAAACACCTGTTACAATGAACTTAACCTTACTGGATACCGGGATCATTCTCGGCTATATTGTCCTGACCTTACTTTTCGGTTTTTGGGTTTCAAAGCGGGCATCTAAGGACATGCAGGCTTATTTTCTGGGCGGCAATAAAATCCCCTGGTATCTCCTGGGCCTTTCCAACGCCTCCGGTATGTTCGATATTTCGGGCACGATGTGGACCGTCACTATCCTGTTTGTATACGGGCTGAAGAGTGCCTGGATTCCGTGGCTCTGGCCGGTCTGGAATCAGGTGTTTGTCATGGTCTTCCTGGCTATCTGGCTTAGGCGCTCAGGGGTGCTTACCGGTGCGCAGTGGATCACTTTTCGTTTTGGCGATCAGACCGGCGGGCGTCTGTCGCATATTATTGTGACGGTCTTTGCAGTAATCAGCGTATTTGGGTTTATTGCCTATTTTTTTGAAGGTATCGGTAAGTTTGCCGTCATCTTTTTCCCGTGGGATTTATCCGTTGACCAGGGGTTGATTCAGCTGACTTCTGAGCAGTCGTATGCACTCATCATCATCGCGGTTACCACCTTTTACACCATCAAGGGCGGGATGTACAGCGTGGTCGGAACGGAAGTGCTGCAGTTCGTCATCATGACCATTTCCTGTTTTGTAGTGGGCATCATTGCTTATACCAATGTAAGCGGCGAACAGGTAATGGAAGCCGTACCACCCGGCTGGACGGAGTTATTCTTTAGCTGGGAAATGGACCTCGACTGGACCGGCTATCTGGACAGTGTCAACAAACGCATTGAGGACGATGGGTTTGGTGCCATAGGCCTTCTGCTGATCGCGATGATTTTCAAGGGCATTTTTGCCAGCCTTGCCGGGCCGGTGCCAAGCTATGATATGCAACGGGTGCTTTCCACCCCTACTGCTTCTGAAGCGGCAAAGATGAGCGGGCTGACTATCCTGGCGCTTTACTTCCCCCGTTACCTTATGATCGCCGGATTTGCGGTGCTTTCCCTGGTCTACCTGACTCCGGAATTCAGGGAGATGGGCGCTGACATTGATTTTGAGACCGTCCTCCCGCTAGCCATCGAGCGTTTCATCCCACCCGGCTTTCAGGGGCTGCTGTTGGCCGGCCTGCTAGCCGCCTTTATGGGGACTTTTGCCGCCTTCATTAACGCAGCGCCGGCTTACCTGGTCAATGATTTGTACAAGAAATACGTCAACCCAAATGCCAGCAACAAGACCTATATCCGGTACAGCTACCTGGCTTCCTTCCTGCTGGTCGCTATCGGTTTGATAGGCGGTTTTTACGCCAGTAGCATCAACTCCCTGACGCTATGGATCACCTCAGCGCTCTACGGCGGTTATGCTGCAGCCAATGCCCTCAAGTGGATCTGGTGGCGCTTCAATGGCTACGGTTACTTCTGGGGCATGATCGGCGGTTTGATTGCAGCGACCTTTATCCCGCCGTTATTTCCGGATGTTACGCCCATCTATCTTTTCCCGGTCATTTTTGCCATATCCCTGGCGGGCTGCCTCATCGGCACCTATGCCACTCCAGCCGAGGATGATGAAACGCTAATGAACTTCTATAAAAAGACCAACCCCTGGGGATTCTGGACCCCCATCCGAAAGAAGGTACTGGCGGCAGACCCCGCTTTTGTGCCCAACCATTCTTTTGGCCGGGATGCGTTCAATGTCCTCGTCGGTATCGTTTGGCAAATGTCCCTGGTCGTCATGCCAATCTACCTGCTTATCCGGCAGTCCACCGAACTGGCCATCACCTTTCTCATTTTCCTAATCACCACCTGGTTGCTGAAGAAGTACTGGTGGGACAAACTTGAAGACTAAGACACATGAAGCTAACAGGAACTTTCCTGGATGAAATTTCCCACGACATTCCCCACCAAAACTGGGGCACTAAAGAGTGGGACACCGATTTTCAGCACATGAAGCGCATGGGCATTGACACCGTCATCCTGATTCGCAGCGGCCATAAACGCTGGCTGACCTATCCCTCCGAAGTACTGATCAACCGACAGGGCTGCCATCGTCCCCCGCTTGACCTGGTGGATATGTATTTGACCCTCGCTGAAAAATATGGCATGAATTTCTATTTCGGCACCTACGATTCCGGGCATTACTGGCACGCCGGGGATTTTCAGACCGAAATCGATCTCAACCGGGCCGCGGCGCGCGAAGCCGGCCGTCAGATCCGGCTGCGCGGGATCGGCGGGGTCGTGGCGATCGATTTCCTGCCGTTGAAGAAAAAAGCCCTGCAGAATGGCTGGCCAATTCTGCGTTTCCTGTAGCTCAATCGAACTGCAACATAAACCGGCCCGCCATCACATGGACAAGTCACGGTCGGTCCGCAACA
>CAZNHN010000257.1:0-664 GCA_964572415.1 uncultured Phaeodactylibacter sp. | reverse complement strand
TGTACTTCAGGAAGAAGAGGGAGCGTACGAACCACCCGTTGACCTGGTGCGCCTGTTTCTGGACCTTTCTGAAAAGTATGGCATGGCTTTTTACTTTGGCTTGTACGACTCCGGCAAATACTGGTGGGCGCAGGGCGATTTCCAACGCGAAGTGGCCCTCAATCTGCGGGTCATCGATGAAGTTTGGGAGCGGTATGGCTCCTCTCCTGCATTCAAAGGCTGGTACATCTGCCAGGAAGTCAGCCGAAAAACGGCCGGTATCATTGATCTCTACCGGCAATTGGGGCTGCACTGCAAAAAAGTAAGTGGCGGGCTGCCCACCCTGATCTCCCCTTACATTGACGGACAGAAAGCCATCATGGCCAGCGAAGCCGAACTGGTTAAAACCGATGCTGTCAGCCTGCAGGAACACGAAGCTGAATGGGACGAAATCTTTGCCGGCATACGGGAGGCCGTAGATATCGTAGCCTTTCAGGACGGGCATGTGGACTACCATCAGCTGGCCGATTATTTTGCCGTCAACAAACAACTCGCTGACCGCCATGGTCTGCGTTGCTGGACCAATGCAGAATCGTTCGACCGGGATATGCCCATCAAGTTTTTGCCTATTAAGTGGGAAAAGCTACGGCTTAAACTGGAAGCTGCCCGCGCTGCCGGATTGGAA
>CAZNHN010000256.1:7877-8690 GCA_964572415.1 uncultured Phaeodactylibacter sp. | reverse complement strand
AAAAAAGAAGACATCAATCCCTCGAAATACCGTGCAAATCAGCGCTGCAGACGGCACATGGTCCATTCAGAACCGCATCTGGTCAGGAGAACATTCTAACATAACGCGAGATGAAGCGCGTAACAGCGTCAGCGGCTCCTGGTGCAGACAAAGAGTGGTCGCGGCAGCACCCGGGTCAGCGCCGACCGATGCCGAAATACTCGAACCCGTCCTCTTTCAGGCTGCGCGGGTTGTACTGGTTTCTTCCGTCGAAGATGACCGGCTGCTTCATCAGCTCTTTCATGGCGTTGACCAGATTAGTGACCTGTACCACGTTGACCCTATTGTCCCAAAGAGGATTGCCTTCCAACAAATCAGTAAATTTTTGCCGCAAGGCATCTACGGACACGCGGTAGTCGGTATAAAGAAATACATAAGCCAGTAGCTGTGAAGAGCTGCGTGTCCAGTTTTGAAAGGGCTTTTCGTTGAAGTAATTTAGAGGGACAACTAGGCGGCGTTCGTCCCATATTCGGACAACTACGTATGTGAGCGTGATTTCCTCTATCTTACCCCATTCATTTTCCACAATCACCACATCATCAATCCGGATAGGTTGTGTGAAGGCCAGCTGAAAACCCGCCAGCAGATTGGCGATCGACTTTTGAGCCGCCAAACCGATGATGATGCCTGCTACGCCCGCTGAGGTCAGCAGGCCGGTACCCAGCTCCCGTACCTTATCAAATTGCAACAGGATAAAGGCTACCGCTACAATAAAGACAGGATTTACTTTTTCAGCCATATCCATGCATGGCAGCTTTCAGGCATTCCCGTAAT
>CAZNHN010000256.1:0-7867 GCA_964572415.1 uncultured Phaeodactylibacter sp. | reverse complement strand
CACTGAAACCACCCGCTTGATATACTGAAACTGGGTGATGATTTTGCGCTCCGTCAGGTTATTTTCTTTCGATAATTTATAGCGGTCGCGTACCAGGTCGCTTACCACATCGGTAAGTTCGATCAATGCCCAGCCACCGAATACATAAATGAGGCTTTCAAACAGGATGCTCAGGTTGCCGGCTACCCGTTTACTCACTTCAATAAAGGCCACGGCGATATTCAGCCCGACCACCACGCCCAAAAAGCGGGCAGGGCGGCGGAGATTCCGGTTGAAGGACTGAAAAGGCAGGCTGTCCCGGCGCTCTCCGTACCAGTAAATCCCTTTAAATATCCCCCAAAAGAGTAAGAAACCCGCAAGCCCTGCCAGTACAAGCTGTACCAAAGGCAGTATCCAGGCATAAGAGGTTTCCAGAAGTTGGTCAAACATAGACAGGCTTTTTAGAGATTACCCAAAATAGGTTACTACAGATAAAACTCGTCTTTTGCCCGGCTTTGTTCGATCCCAGCTCCTATTTGAAGACAATGGGCTGAGTGGATGCCTCATTTTGCCCCTGCAGTACCAAATAGTACAAGCCCGGTGCCAGCTGCTGACGGTGGAGTTGCAGAACCGGTTAGGAGACTGTCCAGGAGCGAAGTTGCTGCCCGTTGCTGTTCATTAACCGGAGTTGAGCCGGCTGTCCCAACCAGTTGTCCAGTCGCACGGTAAAGGTGGGCATAGTCATAGCAGCAGGGGGTTTTTGTGTCACCTTTAGACCGGACGAAAATAGGAAAGTTTAAACAGGAAAAAGAGCGGGAGGAAAAGTAGGCAGCCCCTACAATTAAACTAGTGAGTGTATCTAGGGGCTGCTTACAAAATTTACGCCTATATCATCAAACTATAACGTAAACGGCCGGGCAGCCCAATGCGCTGCTTTGCGCACTAATTTTTTTCATATTCTGCTACAAGCTCCTTTAATTCAGACAGATAACGCTGCTTTTTGGGGGCGCGGCGCTTGCGGTTGGTACGGGTAAAAAAGCTGTGTTGTTCCAGGAAGCTGACCTGAATGCGGTTCCAGGCCTCCTCAGAAGTGAGCACATTGGAGGCTTTGAGCTCCTCAAAAAGGGTACGCCCGATATCGTAGAAATCATCACGCCCGAGGTAGTCGAGGTCGGCATCACACATGATTTGCTCCAGCCTGTTTTTAGGGGTTTGCGGGATTTTGGTGGCCATGATCATACCACTGATGCGCTCTATTTCCTGTGGTTTGTAGCCGTAGCGGGGCAAGTGGTCGCGGGCGATGCCGCAGCCGAGGCGCTCGTGCTCCTGAGCAGAGATGGTAAAGCCGGAATCGTGGAACAGGGCGGCCGTTTTCAGCAGCATTTCCTCATAGGGGGTCACCTTTTCGTAATAGCAGAGCTCCTCCACGGTGTACAAAACATCAAGCGTGTGATGAATGCCATGGTAGTAGAGCTGATTGCTGAGTTCGGATTCCAGTTTGTCGAGGATAAAAGCTTTCGCTGCGTGAAAATTCATGGTTTAGCTTTAATGCCGGTACCGGTTGGTTTCCTGCTGTTCGTTTGATGATCGGCTCCTAAAATTAACCACTTCGCACGGATTACGCAAGGGGGAGTGCTTGCGTACAGAACCGACGGCGTGCTGCTTAAGGGGTAGTTAAACGATATTGAAACGCCAATTCTTATACAGGTGATCACTTTTTTTTTCCCGTAAGGCAATAAAAAATCGCGACCGCAGCACCATTGCTCCGATCGCGATTCCGTTCTGTCTGAAATATTAATTTCTACTCCTCCAGCAGCAGCACACCACTAGCCAGGAACTTCGTTTCCTTCTTAGGCTCGGTGATGGCCTCAATTTCTTCCTGCGGCTTGCCTGCGTCCTCTGCGTAGTGGCGCAGTTCGTCTACCGGTGTTTCTTCCACGAATGCGTAGCCGTCCATGATGACCTTGCGGCCGGCGATGTCCTTAGGCATGAAGAAGCCGTAGTCCTTAAAGCGCACCATAATAGGCTCTGCGTCCGGATCATCAGAAGCGATGGTCATCCAGCAGCCTTTGGCCTGACAAACTTCCTGTACCGTACCGGTGAACTTGACAGCTACAGAGTCCGCAGCTTCGGTTTCCATTTTGCTGCTCAGGTCCTGATAAGAAATGGCACCATCAGCAGTGATGGCTTCGCCAAAAGTCTGCGGCTCGGCAGGCACTTCTGCCTCTGTGGTTCCAGTAGCCGCTTCTTCCGCCGGAGCGCTTTCGGAATTACAGGAAAACAAGAGGGCAGCAAAGGTGCCGGCAAATAATAGTTTCTTCAACATGATTTCTAGATTTTGATTTCTTTACGGCCTTTTGAGGCTTTGCAGCGCAAAGATACGGGCTCTGGGGCAGGCTGCCAATATTATATGAAGGAATTGTCGGATGAGAGGATGTACCCCTGGGTTAAGTACAGTCTTGCTCATGGGGGGTAGATAAAATGACGGATTCAAAAAAGTTGGTGGGATGTTGCGGTTAACGGCAATAGCTACCCAGTATTTTCCAAGTTTCCTCTAACTTTACGATTCGCTGGCACACGATTTACCAAGGCTGCCTACTCAACCAAGTACCCATCCTAACATGAAAAGGAGCGTCGTGATTCTATCCGCCCTGGCTGTAGTCAAATTGAGCCTTCAACTGCTGGGCAACCGGAATTATGGATTTCACAGGGACGAATTGCTCCACCTGTCTGTCAGTGAGCAGTTGGACTGGGGCTACATGGAGTTTCCGCCTTTGATTGCCTGGGTGGGCCGGCTTTCCTATTGGCTGTTTGACTACTCCCTAATGGGGACACGGCTCTTCCCAACCCTTGCAGGGGTGCTCCTCCTTTTTTTGTGCGGCTTTATGGCAAGGGCGTTTTCAAAGCAACGGTATGCTGTGCTGTTGTCAGGGCTGTGCTTTCTGGCTTTCCTCCCCTTCTACCGTAACCATACGCTCTTTCAGCCGGTCGCCTTTGATCAGCTATTCTGGGGCATGGGGTTTTACCTCATGGTCCTGTTTTTGAAAACAGAAAATAAAAAACACCTGCTGCTCACCGGTCTGGTTCTGGGGCTTGGTTTGCTGACCAAGTATACGATCCTGGTATGGGCGCTGGGGGTTTTCATGGGCCTGCTCTTCCATAAAAGCGGGAAGCATTTTAAAAACCCTTGGTTGTACGCTGCGGGATTACTGGCGGCTCTGCTTTTTCTGCCCAATATACTGTGGCAGTTGGAGCATAACTGGCCCGCCCTACGCCACCTCGAAGCGCTTAAAGCAGCTCAGTTGGACGAAATTCAGCCGCTGGCTTTTGGTTTGGCACAGCTGGAATCGCCCTTCACTTTTCTGATCAGCCTGGCAGGGGTATATTTTCTACTAAAATCGGAAAGATTCAGGCCGATTGGGGTCAGCGCGGTGGTCATTTTTTCGGCCCTGTGGATTTTGCAGGCCAAGCCCTATTATGCCTTTGCCCTTTATCCTGTCCTGTTTGCGGCCGGGGCAGCACAGGTGGCCAATAGCCTGGCTGAAAAGCGCTGGTATTGGAAAATGGGGGTGGCAGTGGTGCTACTGGCGCCTTCCATTCCCTTCATCCCGTACGCTACTCCTTTACTGAATATTGCAGATTTCGAAGCCTATGCCCGGTTAGAAAGCAGCGACGGCCGCGTCCAACTTACCAGTGACTACGCTGATATGTTTGGCTGGGAAGAGCAGGTAGCTTTAGTGGACAGCGTTTACCGGTCCCTTAGCGAAGCGGAAAGGAGTAACTGTGTGATTTGGGCAGAGAATTACGGGGAAGCCGGGGCGGTAAAGATTTTGGGTAAAAAGTATGGTTTACCTAACCCCATTAGCCGCCACGGCAGCTTTTGGTCCTGGGGCTACGGTAATGATGAGGCAGCAGTTTGGATTAGCCTGGGCAACGAAGCACCGGCTGTTAATCACGTCTTTGAAGAAGTAACCTTGGTGAAAATGATTTACCACAGGTACGCCATTGGTGAAGAAAATGGTATTCCGCTCTACCTGTGCCGTGAGCCTAAACTGGATATTGAACAATGGTGGAAGGATTACGAACCGCACATTTTTGATTAGGCGGGTAAAGGAGACGGTTACACTGCACCTACACGAAAGCAGCCCGATTTAAACGTTCTCCATAAAATGGTCCAATTTTGGCACGTTTACCCTAAAATTAAGCAATGTGCATTGTCCTTTCAACCTTATAACTTATCTTCACACAGAAACAAATCAAAAGCAACCCCAATCAACTCACCATCAAAACAAAATTCTCTCTATGAAACACTTACTACCCTTCAGAAATCCATCTATCCTTCTTGCTTTTTTTCTTGGCCTTAGCTTTCATTTCGTATGCTTTACAGGCAACGCTCAAACTGTTTTTCAAGGGCAGATTGTTAATGTACACGATTCTCTTCGAATACGCATTGGAATACCTGGCTCCCAATATATACGATTCCTACACAGCTTTAATATCTGTCGATAGTACACATCTTGACACCAATAGTACACAACATTTAGAAGAAGATACCTTTATCTTGAATTTTCCAGCCAACACTTTTTATTCCGATGCCGCAGACGATACTGAGTTTGAACCAATAAATGGAAGATTGTCTTACTTAATCGGAGCAGGATTGATGCCGCCGGCTGGGTCTACTGGAGATCAAATCAGAAGGCGCGTAATTGACGATCTCATCATTGATATGGACAATATTAGCGGAGCCGATCAATATTCCATCACGAATACAGCCTCTATATTGCTCATGGAGCAGGGTACCCGTATTATAGTAGAAAGCGGCACCCTGGAGCTAAGGAATACCCGCATTCGTGGGTGCGATGGCATGTGGGGCTCTATTAAAGTAGAAGACGGAGCTGAACTTATTGCGCAGCGTTGCGATATCCGGGATGGGACAACAGCTATAAAACTGGGCAATGGCGCCCGGGCAAGTATTACCAATTGCCTTTTTCTGAATAATTACGTTGGCGTAGGCCTCGACAACAAATACTACACTAATACTGCTGACCTTTATCGGTTCTATGGCAATGAGTTCCGTGGTGAGGGTTACCTGAAAGCTCCATTGCAGGATACCCGGTCAGCATTTGGCGTCAGGGTCAATAAGGGCGATGTGATATTAGGCGATTTAAACCGAAGCCCGAACCGCTTTGATGGGCTTCAAAATGGCATCTATGCCTCACGGGCTACGCTCAGTGTGAGGAATAGTTCTTTTACCAATATCACTGCTCCTCCACCCAATGAACCTTCCGCATTCCCCTTTACAGGACGCGCAGTTGGAGTTAGGGGCGCTTCCGTTTACAATGCCAATATTTTCATGAGCGGGATGGGTGAAACCCTATACTTCGAAAACTGTGATCATGCGGTTGATATTGAGCAAAGCAGTGCCTGGATAAGGAGCTTGTCGATCAACAATTGCGATGTTGGCATACGTGCAGCCAATTGTGACCAACGCTTCCTCAGGATATTCAACAATTACGACATGACAGTCAACCAAACAGGTATTGAACTGGTACAGAACAACCCGCTGCATGCCCGGATAGCTGACAACCGTATTACCTTCGGGGCTGAAGCAGGCGGTGAACTGACTGGTATCCTCGTTGACGAAAGCGCCTTTGCCAATGCAACGGACTATGGGAAGTACAATATCGCCAAGAACCAGGTGACACTGCCCGGCAACGGCACCGGCATCCTCCTGGGCACCGGCCGCTACATCGACCTCAAAGAGAATGTGGTGCGCCTCGAAGGCAACAACGCCAACCAAACCGGCATTCAGCTGGAGGGCACCGAAAACGCATGGCTGCGCTGCAACACCGTGGAAGGCCCCACTAATTTTGGCCCCAACACCATCGGCATCGATGGATTTGGCGCTGCCGGGACCTGGCTCGACTGCAACCAAACCAACAATACCTTCCGGGGCTTCCGCTTCAATGGCATGGGCGATGCCGTCCAATTCCGGGGGAATACCATGGGGGACCATTTCCATGGGCTGCTCCTCAATGAAGATGGAATCATCGGGCAACAGAACTACCACAACAACTACTGGTGCGGCAGCTATATGGATTCGGAGAATGGTGTGGAAGTCGGTGCCCGGCATTTGGGAGATGAGGATTTGGTTAATCAGTCCCGGTTCTTTATTGATCCAACCCTCGTTGATGGAGGTAACTGTACGGTATTGCCGGATTGGGCTGCTACAGGTCTTTGGTTTAGACCCATTTCGCCAGATGAACAAGACACCAATTATTTCTGCTCTACTCCCAACTTCGATGCCTGCTCCAACAATGCCACCGATTCCCCAACCCCACAGGAAGAAGACGAGGATATTCTGCTCCGCAAGCTGGCCAACGGCACCTTTCAGGCCAGCCGTTATCAGAGTGCCCTGAAATACACCGGGCAGCGCCACCTTTACAAGCGCCTGGAACAGCAAAGCACCCCGTTTAGCAACTGGAAGCTCAGTTTCCTAAACCAGGCTGGCTCTACTCCGGTAGGCGAGTACACCAGTATTGACCATAGTATTAAAGAAGCGCTCACCCTGCCAGATACTATAGCGCAAACCCTTGCTGCTCAAGGCAGAACCCTTATAGAAGTTATGGATGAATTATCTGGCATTGATGCTGCGCTGTCGGCTGAACCTCCAACGGACACGGCTGAACTACTGCTCAAAAGACGGGAAATATTAGCGAGCCTGGCTCTTCAGGATTCCATTGCCGGCAACATCCGTGCAGCCGTTCAAAAAGAGCAGCAGGAAACCCTTTCCCTCATTGAAGCCGCTAACCAAAACGCCCCGGCCGATTCTCTGTACGAAGCCAATGAGCAAGCTTTCAATACCCTTGCTATCAAAGCGGCAGCAAGTATTGACAGCCTTTCCGGTTCAGAGCTGAGTGCCTTATTCAGCCTTGCGAATCAATGCCCCCTCTCCGGGGGGGATGCCGTCTTCCGGGCCCGCAGCCTATACCGTCTTGCAGACCCTACCTACCGTTTTGACAATGCTGCACTCTGCCAGCCCAGTGCTGCCTTGCGGGCGCCAGAAGCAGCAGCACCGCTTGACTTCAAACTATTTCCTAACCCCACCTTCGGCCTCACAGTACTGGAGTTTAGTACCTCAATCGCCGGCAGTGTCAATGTTACTCTTTATAGTTTGCAGGGTCAGCCGGTACTACAGCAAACAGCAGGAGAAGGCGCACAGCATATCATCCTAGAAACAGCGGTTTTACCCGGTGGGACTTACTTTTGCAGGGTGACAGGAGTTGACGGAATAACGGGCGTGAAGAAGTTGGTGAAATTATAAGATCATAACCAAGGGCTATCCAGTAATGTCTTGGATTGCCCTTGTTGAATAAAGCGTAAAACATGAAACACTGGCTTCAACAAATACTTCTACCTGTATTTTTGCTTGCTCTGATCACTGCAAACGCTCAAAAATATGATTTTGCGTGGCTTATGGGCTACAATAGTGAAAACCCAATAGGCTATGAAGGCATGGTTCTTAACTTCAATGAAATACCTCCCGAAGTAGCCCCTTTCCCTATAACTGCAAATCTCTATATCAGCAGTGCATCCATTTCGGACAAAAATGGCAGCCCTGCTTTTTATACTGATGGCTGTCATATTTACAATATGGCAGAAAACATCATGGAAAACGGCGACAGTATCAATCCAGGGGCTGTCCACCAGATTCAATGTGGCCTAATTGGCTACACCGCCGGCCGCCAAAGCAGTTTAATCCTGCCCATGCCAAGCAGCGACAGCCTCTACTACCTTTTCCACAAGCGGATCATTTATCAGGAGGAACCGGTTTTTGATGTCATCACCGACCGTATCCTTTATTCTGTGGTGGATATGAGCGCCAATC
>CAZNHN010000255.1:5579-8700 GCA_964572415.1 uncultured Phaeodactylibacter sp. | reverse complement strand
GTTATTTTGGCTCTGGCTGGGGTGGTTCCCCGCCTTCGCCCGTACGGGCTACGGCGGGCGGGGGGTGTTGTAGTTTTTCCTGACTCTAGCTAGGAGTTGGTGCTATGGTTTTATAGTACTGTGGTTTTTTCTTGGTCACAGCCGCCCCATTTGGCAATCTGCCCCAAACCCCGTTCTTTTGCAGGAAAGCAACTCTTATGCCCAAGCGCCAACCAAAGCACCGGGTCCGGAGCATTACGCCCGGCACTTCCCTGACCGACTACTGCCGGAAAGCCTTTCCTTTGCTGGGCAGCCAGACAGCGGTAAAGAAAGCCATAGCCGATGGGCGCCTGCTCATCAATGGTCAGCCGGCCCAACCTCACACTGTACTAAAGAAAGGAGATCAGCTTCAGCTAAAAGGCGCGGGCTTGCCCAAGGCCCGGAAATTTGATCAGGAACTGCCGGTAGTATGGGAAGATGACCACCTCATCATCATTAATAAGCCCGGGGGCATTGCCACCAACGGCGACCGCATACAGACGGTGGAAAATGCACTGGCCGGCAGCATACCGCCTCCGCCCCTGCCCGATGCCCTGCCCCGCCCGGTTGCCGTACACCGCATTGATTTGCCTACCAAGGGGCTGGTGCTGTTGGCCAAGACCAAAAGTGCACTCATGGCCATGAGCCAGGCTTTCGAGGACAATCAGGTGAAAAAAGCCTATCAGGCGGTGGTGCATGGGCAGCCGCCGGCTTCCGGTACCTTTGATGCGCCCATTGACGGCAAAATGGCAGTCACCCATTTCCAAACCCTGCGCACAGTACCTTCGCTGGTCTATGGGCATCTTTCCCTGGTTGAATTAAAGCCGGTCACCGGGCGCACGCATCAGCTGCGCATCCACCTGCAGCAGGCTGGTTACCTGATTGTGGGGGACAGGCACTATGCTAAAGACAAGGACACCATCCTGGGCAAGGGGCTTTTTCTCTGTGCCTGCCGGCTTTCCTTTACGCACCCGCACACCGGAGAAAAGGTGGAAGTGCGTATCCGTCCGCCCCGCCGGTTTATCAAAACCCTGGACAGAGAAGAAGGACGAAGCTAACCCTTTGGTTGCCAAAGAAAATTACGATTCTACGTTAATTGCCGTCTTTAATTCCATAAGTCCGGTGTGTTTTCTTAAATTTCTCCCGTAGGAAATGGGTGCTTATTGTTTGAATAACACTATCTTTCCGCAATTAAAACAACCAACGACGCATCAGAACCTGCTACAAAGGCGGACGCCTGGCAGGGCAACAACAAAACGAAAAACCTGGCCACCCGGCAGGGCGTGGCTTAAAACCAAAACAGTATGGAAAGTCAACCAAAAAAAACCAGCTTAGTACTCATCAGTGGAATTGCCGCGCTCGGCGGTTTCCTCTTTGGGTTCGACAGCGGGGTCATCAATGGCACCGTTGATGCCCTTCAGTTAGCTTTTGATTCGGATGCCGCAGTTACCGGGTTTAATGTGGCCTCCGTTTTGCTGGGCGCTATGGCCGGTGCCTTTTTTGCCGGTAATGCTGCCGATAAGTTTGGCCGTAAGCCGGTGATGATTGTGACCGCAATCGGCTTTACCATCAGCGCCTGGGGCTCGGGGATTTCCGATGGCTCCGTAGAGTTTGTGCTTTACCGCATTCTCGGTGGGGTTTCCATGGGGGCAGCGAGTGTGCTGGCACCGGCCTACATCAGCGAGATTGCACCGCCGAAGATCCGGGGCAGCCTGGCTACCCTGCAGCAGCTGATGATTGTGATCGGGCTTTTCATGGCCTTTATGAGCAACTACTGGCTGGCCGGACAGTCCGGTGGCGCATCAGAGGTATTCTGGGGCGGCTTCCAAACCTGGCAGTGGATGTTCTGGGCGGAAATTATTCCGGCGGCGATCTTCTTGTTTGCCTTGCTGACCATCCCGGAATCGCCCCGCTATCTGGTGGCAGCAGGCCGGGAAGCCGAGGCGGCACAGGTCCTGGCAGGGATCTCACCGGATGAGGACGCGGAGGAAAAGGTCGCCGATATCCGTTCTACCCTGCGCGCGGGCACCAAGCCCCGCCTGAAGGACGTGATCAGTTCTTACACCGGCAAGATACACCCGCTGGTTTGGGCAGGCCTGGGCCTTGCAGTGCTTCAGCAGTTCACAGGTATCAATGTGATTTTCTACTACGGTGCCACCCTCTGGCAGGCGGCCGGCTTTACGGAAGCGGATGCCCTGTTGCAGAATGTGATCACGGGTAGCGTCAATATTTTCTTCACCATCGTAGCCATTGTTTTGGTGGACCGGCTCGGCCGAAAGCCATTGCTGCTGGCGGGCTCCATCGGACAGGCGGTGATGCTGGGCATCATGGCTTACATTTTCTCCAATGCGGCTTCCAGCGGGCCGGACGGGCTGCAGCTGTCTTCCAGTCAGGGCACTTACGCCCTCCTCGCAGCCAACGGCTACATTGCCTTCTTTGCTTTCTCCTGGGGGCCTGTAATGTGGGTGATGCTGGGCGAGATGTTCCCTAACCAATACCGGGGCGCAGCACTGGCACTCTGTGGTTTGGCGCAGTGGGGCGCGAACTTCCTGATTACCATCAGCTTCCCCATCCTGCTGGCCGGCATCGGACTGGGGCTGTCTTACGGTATCTACGCCTTCTTCGGGCTGGTCGCTTACTTCTTTGTGAAATTCTACGTGAAAGAGACCAAAGGCAAGACGCTGGAGGATATGTCACGGGAAGAGGAGGCGCTGGAGCGGGGTGGCGCGCAGGCGTAGGACCAGTTAGTTTACGATAACCTGAAGGCAGTAGACTTACGGCTGCCTTCAGGTTCTAAAAAATACAATTTGTGATCGGATGTATACGGACCGGCAATGGCGGCGGTTGACCAGAGTCGCTATTTTCATTGGTGGATGGGGGGTGCTGATCGTTTATCTTTGGGTCAAAGATTGGCAGGAAGACCGGGCGCAGGCAGCTGCCCGGGAAGCTAACCGTATGGTGCTCGATTCTTTGGTCCGTGAGCCTGTGCCAGGGCAGATTTATGCCTTTCAGGCAGAGCACCTAAAGCAGAATGCCCGCAACCACTACACACACGAAAAGGCTAAAATTCTTGCTGTTAGTGCCGATAGTCTAATCCTGCAGG
>CAZNHN010000255.1:0-5569 GCA_964572415.1 uncultured Phaeodactylibacter sp. | reverse complement strand
AAGCTCGGCCTTCCTGTTGTTATCCCAGGCACCGGACTCCATACGCCGGCATTTCCTTAACCCTTCATTGCCGTTTGATACGCTCATGCTTTCCCAACCTGATCTGAGAGGATTAGTGCATGAAGAACCTGTCCTGATCCCTCCGGCAGAAGATTCTGTCGAATGGATGTATTTAATGCGGGTGCTCAACTTACCGGCTAGTGTTCAATAAATTCTGTACCGAGCAAGTAGTATGAAACAGAAGAGCGTCCTTCTACCCCACCGGGTTGAGAAAACATTTTTTCATCTAAAAACCTAAAGATGGAAGCCATTCTAAACCACCTCAATGAGCCCCTGCAGCTCGCCACTGCCCAAATCGAATTCTACCAAAAGTTTAATTTCATCAAAATCAAGGCAGTGCTGAATGCGGAGACCATTCACTACTTCAATGAGGTCATCAGCCGAAAGGTGAATGAATTGCGAAAAGCGGAACAGCCGTTGGAGGAGCGGGACACCTATGGCAAAGCTTTCCTGCAGCTGTTTAACCTCTGGCAGGAGGATGATACCATAAGGCAACTGGTATTCAGCAAGCGGTTGGCGAGCCTGGCAGCACAGCTGATGCAGGTAGATGGGGTGCGCTTATACCACGATCAGGCACTTTTCAAAGAAGCCGGGGGAGGCATCACTCCCTGGCATGCCGATCAGCATTACTGGCCCCTGGCTACCGACAAAGCCATCACGGCCTGGATTCCGCTCCAAGCCACTCCGCTCGATATGGGCCCGCTGGAATTTAGCGCTGGCAGCCAAAAGATCAAAGCGGGCCGGGAACTCTCTATTTCCGATGAAAGCGAACAGCAGATTCGGGAAACCCTCCGGGTAACGGACTTTGAACACATTGTAGAGCCGTTTGACCTGGGCGAAATCAGCTTCCATTCCGGATGGATATTCCACCGGGCAGGTGCCAATCAAAGCCCATACATGCGCAAAGTGATGACCATCATCTACATGGACAGGGAGATGCGGCTGAAAGCCCCGGCCAACGCCGGCCAGGAAAACGACTGGAAAACCTGGTGCCCGGGTGCAGAAATCGGAGCGGTCATTGACACGCCGCTGAACCCGGTGCTGGTGTAGTTCTTTTTCGTGAATGTGTAAGGTGGGGGATTCTTCTTTTGGGGGCTCTTACAAAACTTAAACCTCCTCATTTTCTGTTTCATGGATTACCAGGGAATCCATGTGCCGCCAGCTATGTGTTGATGACTGGAGGGTGCCCATTTGTTTGGAAGCTATGAAGAGCGGGTGAGGTGGACAGAAATGATCCTTATGAAAACCCGGGTTTCCCCTTTCAAAGGAGACTGCGTTATATCACCAACTAAACCCGTTTAGTTCTTGATCTTTATGAGATTTTTTAATAACTTAACGCAGGCTATACTTTATGTATTTTTTTAACGGTTAAAACACATCATTCACAACCATGCGCAACGACAGGACAGCTGGAATGCCCCGCTTTTTCAATACTAACTATCATAACTATACAATGCCGTGGGGCCTGCTGGCCATGTTTTGTGTTGCGATTGCAATTCCTGCTTTGTTGTCAGGTCAATCTCAGGAGCGCCTAAAGCTATTCATCGACTGCAACTGCGACCGCAACTATCTGGTGCAGGAAATCACCTATCTGGACCATGTGCGCGATCAGGATCAGGCGAATATTCAATTGTTTATTTTTGATATCTGGACCGGCGCTGGTGGGCGTTCGTTTACGCTCAATTTCCACGGTCAGGGGCAGTTTGAGGGATTGGAGCAGGAACTCAAGTTCGAGTCCAATCCCAACATGACCAATGCGGAAATCCGCGACGGGCTGCTAAAAACAGTCAATCAGGGGTTGTTACACTATCTAATCAATTCAGAGTATGCCAGCCATATTGATTTTCAGGTTAACCTGCCGGAAGGGTCCGATACAGTGAGCCTGGCAGAAGAAGAGGACCCCTGGGACTACTGGATTTTTGAAATTGCAGGCAATGGGAGTATTTATAAGGAGGCAACACGCAGGGATTTCAGGGTTGACCTTGGTGTGGATATTGACCGTGTAACCGAAGAATGGCGGGTAAGAATCAACGGGCTGATCAGGCATTCCGAAAATAAGTTTGAGAGCGATGAGGAGGCCCTGGTCAGTATCCGTAAGCGGCAGTTTCTGTCGGGCAGCGTTGTGAAAAGCATTACCGAGCATTGGTCAACCGGTGTTTTTAGCAGCGTTCGTCAGAATACTTTCACTAATATTGCGCAGGCTTACAATTTCCACCCCGCCCTGGAATACAGTATTTTTCCTTATGAGGAAGTATTGCGCCGGGAAATTACTTTCGCTTACCGGATAGGTTTTCAGCATCAACAGTACTTTGAGCGTACGGTATACGGTCATTATGAGGAAAACCTGATGAACCACTCTCTGGACGTTCAGCTCCGGTTCCGGCAGCCCTGGGGCGACATTTTTACCACCCTGCAGGCCTCTTCTTTTCTCCATGATATGTCCAAGAACCGCGTAGAGCTCGACAACTGGATAGCCGTGCGGCTGTACGAAGGGCTGGCGCTTCGGTTGTCTGCCAATTTCGACCTGGTCAGCGATCAGATCAACCTGCCACAGGGCGATACATCAGTAGAGGATATCCTGCTGCAGCAACGGCAGATCGCGACGGACTTTGCGGCGAGCACCGGTCTTGGGCTGAGCTATACCTTCGGGTCTACCTTGAATAATATTGTGAATACGCGCTTGTAAAGCCATATTGCAGCCTGACAACCGGAGGTATGCCTGTTTTAGGTATGCAACAGGTGATTGCAGTGGCACTTCATATGAGCCTGTACTCGTAATTTGGTCCACTTGTACACAGAGCACTGGCGCATAATCCGCAATTTTTTTAGAACTGGTTGGATGCTAACATAGCATCTCTTAGCTCCATAAATCCTGAACGGGACGCTAAAACCGGATTCTATAAGTAAGCCATTTGCATACAGGCCTCAATAACATGAAAAAACGGCATCTGCAGAGACTACTTCGCAAGGAGTTGGTTGATCAGGGCTGAATACCAGATGGAGAGTATCGGCACTAAGGTGGCTTGGAGCCCTTGTAGTGCTGATACTTCTTCGATAGGAACCGTTCAGTTAAGCTTTCTGTAACTGTACGTTGATGGCGATGGGGCCTTTGGGGCCAGACCCGATTTCAAAAGCGACTTTATCTTCCGCATCAATCTCTTCTTCGAGATCATTCGCGTGTACAAAGTAACTCTCCTGGGTGTCCTTTTCAATGATAAAGCCATAGCCCTTTTCGGCGTTGAAGAACTTCACTTTGCCTTCTCTTTCGTACTTAGACTTTCCGTCATCTTCGTACTTTGGGACGCCAATTTCAATGTCTTCTAGTTTGACCTCTTTCTTTGGCTTGTCGGGAGGAGTCGTAGAGAATTGCCCGTTTTCATCCACATACATGAATTCAACCTGGGTCTTGTCCTCAAACTTTTTTTGCTCTTTTCGCTCTTGCTTCTCTTTCCTCTTTTTACGTTTTTTCTTTTCCCGTTCTTTCTTTTGATAGCTATCCGCCATTCAGATTTATGTTTTCGTGAATAATAGACTACATCCAAATCAAAGCAAATAGCCGACCTTAGCGTTCTATTTTTATTAATTTTGAAAATAGCTCAGTTTCTCAAGGTACACTTTTTTAATGGCTTTTGTGCGTATTCTCTCTTATTTAGGTCAAATCATGACAGTGAGGGGAGTATTCACCGCCTTTTCTGTGAAACCCGATGTACAGGGCAGAGCTGCTTTTTAGTAAATTATGGCAATAAAGGAGGCTGCCACCTCCCATCCTGGCTCTGCCATTTCAGAAGGTGGCTTCTCTGTTGCTGCACGATGGTTTGTGAGCGTGTGCGGCGCCCGCTAATTCAGGAAAGACACTTTCCCGTTATCCATATCGTAGACGCCGCCGACAATTTTGATCTCACCATTGTCTTCCATCTCCTTGAGGATAGGGCTGCGTTCCCGGATTTGGGCCATAGCACGCTGTACGTTGTTTTCGCAGACCTCATGAACGAAAGCCTCGTTCTTCGAGCTTCGGTCGCCTTCATACTCGGTCGCCTCCACGGCTGGCTTTATTTTGGCAAGCATTGGCGTAATATTACCCAGCTCTACCCCGTCCACTGCGGCTTTGACGGCACCACAGTGCTCATGGCCTAAGACCAGAATCAGCTTAGAACCGGAGACCTTACAGGCAAACTCCATACTGCCGAGAATGTCCTCATTAACAAAATTCCCTGCCACACGAGCAACAAACACATCGCCAATACCACGATCGAAAACGTCTTCCACCGGAACCCGGCTGTCGACGCAGGATAAAACAATGGCTTTTGGATACTGGCCAATCATGGCCATCCGTCTTATTGCGCATTGGTGCTCTTGCGCACTTGTTCTGAGTGGTTCCGGGTGGTCAGGTCATTGCGCATAAACCGCTCATTACCTTCCTTGAAGGACTGAATGACCATATCCGGCGTGAGCGCTGCCTGCTCTTCGGCGGTCAGCACATCTTCAACCAGGCCCACAATGGATTCTTCCTCAGTACCTTCAGTAGCTGTTTCCGCCTTTTCAGGCTCTGTAGCCGGGCTACAGGAAAGCAAAAACAATGTAAAAAATGATAAGCCAATAACGAAAGGCCGCAGTGTATTCATAGCGATCAGGTTTTTTAAGGTTATAGAATATTTCAATCCGCAAGCATTGCTGATTAAGTAATTAACACCGGCCGAAAAACCTGGTTCGTGGTTTTTAAACTTATAAATCAGTGATTTAAACTGTTCCTTCAAGCGGAAAATTTGGCAGGCAGGGTAATCGGCTTCAGTTCATGATGTAATCTATAGCCAGGGAAATGACTTCCCCTTCGCCGGCATGGACATCTGGCGCTATCGGTATACCGAAAATGTTTTTTCCCCGGTCAGCCATGTAGGCTGTCGTTAGAAACAAGGCAGAGCCGTCTGATAGCGCAAAGTTCCTGTTGGACGTTGATAATCCACAGGTGGAAGAGCCAAAACTCATGGTATTTTCCCTGCCGGTAAACGCTATTGCAATGGCTTCCCCTGAACTGGATACTGCCTGGTCCAGTAAAACGGCAACCCTGGGGTCAGGGTTAAGGAGTTCGTAGGGGTCAGATACTTTCACCACAGGAATTTGGTTAAGCCTGGAAGAGCCGTTTGCATAAGACCAGGGCTCCTCCAAACCGTCTGGATCAATAAAATATCCCGCTACCCCTTCTCCAAGAATGGGTCCTACTCCGGCTAACATCGGCCACATGTTGCCACCAATATTACCTCTGAGGTCCACAATCCAGCCGGCAATATCCTGGTTGTCATTATTTTTTATTTGCTGCATATTTTGTGCAGCTCCAATAATAACCTTATGAGTAGAGGTATTGCCTTCCATGTGGTAAAGATAATGAAAGGTACTAAAAGTCAGTGTAGATTTTAATATGATTTAATAAAAAAAGACCTCCTAATTTGGAAGTCTTTTGTTTTTTTCAACTGTGCCAGCAAGCGCATTAATGCCTGTTGTGGCCCCGCTTGGA
>CAZNHN010000254.1:0-8763 GCA_964572415.1 uncultured Phaeodactylibacter sp. | reverse complement strand
TTTAGCGCGTTTGGCGGGTGTTTACATCCAGACATTTATCGTCAGGGCCAAATAAGCTAAAAAAGATGACGCCAGAGCCTGCCTCGTATTTTCGAGGGGCTCATAAGTCCTTGGTTTCCAAAAGGATCAAGCTCCAAGCATAGTCTTAGGTCATGATTTGAAGTGTGAAGTATACAGTTTGCTAGTTTGCGAGTGTTCTTTTTTGCATCCTGACTCGCATTGGGTACATAGGCACATTCCGATGACTTCACACCCTGACCAGGTGCAACTCGAGATACATTTGCAGGTTTCTCCGGTTAATCTCCAGCCTCCTTTATAAGCTACCAGTTTTGATGCTACGTTGATGTTGCCTTTCACACTAGTAGCGTATATCATATAGTCTGAATTCGTACCCTCTATTTTTTTCAGAGCCGCCTTTTCAAACTTAGTGCCCTCCGGAATTTGCAAGGTGTTGCGCCAAAAATTATGCAACTGGCTTTCTGTGATTTTTTCAAATTTTTTGCTCTTAGCGTTTTGGTACCCGATTACATCCTTGAATGGGCTTTTAGTATTGTTAGTTTGGGTAAAACCTGAATGGCCAATGAATAGCAATAGCGTAAAAATTGCAATTGAATAAGCTCTCATGGATAGTCGATTTTGATTAAGATAGTCTGAAAAAAATACGTTGATAAAAGCGTTAACACCTTAAAAATGAAGCACGAATCCGGCGCCATTTCCCTGTATTGATACATTAAGCCTATTTGGCTTTGTATCCGCAGGGGAGTTTGGCAGTGGTTGGTTGTTAAAGATGTCGATAGCCTGCACAGCCCGTTTATTTGACCCCCTGCTCAGTGGCAGGGAAATAGCAACCAAGCCCGTCCCGATCAGTGCCAGGTTCCAGTTGGGTTCTCCTCCGCCAATAGCTGTTCCAATCGGCCAGCCGATCAGGAAGCCGCCGGCATAACTGAGAAGTCCGGCTGCTAAACCCAGGGAACAAGCGTCCTCATATTTTTCATAGGCTTCCGGGTTCGAGGTTAAGACATCGGATACTTGATTTGTGTTAAGCCTTTCTCCATTTTGATAAAAGGCGTACCCGCTGAACAACTTCTGCATGCTTATCGTATCCAACTGCTCCTGTCCGAAGCAGGGGCCAAACCCGAATGCCAGGAATGCTAGTATGAGGGGGACACATCGTACGGACAGGAAAGCGGAGGAAGATGTTACAACTGTTCGATAGACTGATGTTGCTTTCATGTTAAACAGGATTCAATGATGAAGTAATTTATCAGCCTATCGCTTGGTGTTGGGAAATCTTACCCTCGGGAGGGGAAAAAATTATTAAGTATGCTGACACCTTCCTGTTGGGGACGATACGGCTTGTACAAACCTACCAGCTACCAGCAGTCTCCACGACCTTTCCAACCAACGGAATTGAGAATGTAATTGCTCACTCAGGATATCCCACACTTTATATCGCTTCAACTCAGTGTTTACATTAGCCGTGTCGCTTCTTTGACCTGCAAACGGGATCTTTTCCTGGCTGATGTGGTGGAGCACAGGGGTGAAAAACAAACAGAACACCTGCCTTTTGATAAATTTTCCGTTTTAAAATTTTGATCAAAAACACAAAAAGTGTATTTTTAGGGGCGTAAATTATTCTCTGTATCACCAACCCCTAAAAAATCATGACAAACCCACACTTCGCCCGCCGCAGTTCCACGAAGGCGGGACACAACCCTGAGTTAGAACTCGCGCGCGAATTCGTATCCCATACCAACAAATGCATTTTCCTGACTGGCAAAGCCGGGACTGGCAAGACTACCTTTTTGAAAACCCTCAAAGCCAAACCGCCTAAGCGGCTGGCGGTGGTCGCCCCTACCGGCGTGGCTGCTATTAATGCGGGCGGGCAGACGATTCACTCCCTGTTTCAATTGCCTTTCGGCCCTATTGTGCCCGGGAATAAACGGGACAACCGGCTGTTCCGGCGGCTCAGCCGAAAAAAGGCGCGGCTGTTGCGGGCGCTTGACCTGCTTATTATTGACGAAATAAGCATGGTACGGGCAGATGTGCTCGACGGCATCGACGAGGTGCTGCGCCGCTACCGGACACCACACCAACCCTTTGGCGGTGTCCAACTGCTGATGATTGGCGATTTGCATCAGCTGCCTCCGGTTGTAAAGGACGAGGAATGGGGACTGTTGCGCACGCATTACGACACGCCCTTTTTCTTCAGCAGCAAGGCCCTGCAACAAACCGAACCGGTCACGGTGCAGCTTAGGCATATCTACCGGCAATCGGATGACACCTTTATCCACCTATTAAATAAGGTGCGCAATAATCAGATAGATGAAGCCGTCCTGGAGACGCTCAACAGCCGGTATCAGCCGCTTGACCAATTGCCGGACAAAGATGATTATATCACCCTTACCACTCATAATCACAGCGCCAACAATATCAATGCAGAACAATTGTCTGCACTTCCAGGCGAAGCCCACCGGTTTATAGCGGAAATCAGTGGCGACTTTCCGGCCCACGCCTATCCGGCTGACGAGGAGCTGCACCTGAAAGTGGGGGCGCAGGTGATGTTCATCAAAAATGACAACAGTGCTGACCGCAGGTATTACAACGGTAAAATTGGCAGGGTAACCGCAATTGATGAAGAAACTGGAATCACTGTTCAATGCCCGGGTGATGAATCGAGCATCACCGTCAAACAGGAGGAGTGGCACAACCGCAAGTACAAGCTCAATGAACGGGTGAAGGAAGTGGAAGAAAATATCGTTGGCACCTTCACGCAGTACCCCCTGAGATTGGCCTGGGCTATCACCATCCATAAAAGTCAGGGGCTGACCTTTGAGCGGGTGATTTTGGATGCGCAGGCAGCTTTTGCGCACGGACAGGTGTATGTGGCACTAAGCCGGTGCAAGACTTTTGAGGGCATTGTGCTGCGCTCGCGCATTCGGAGCTCCAGCGTCAGGACAGATACGAAGGTGCAGCGATTCTCTGAGGAGGCAGAACGCAATGCGCCGGATGAGGCCAAATTGCAGGATGCTAAAGTCGCTTTTCAGCAATCCATGCTACAGGAGTTGTTCGACTTCCGGATCTTGAAAAAGCACATGCAGCGCGCCCAGCGTTTATTGCTGGAATATGAACACAAATTACTGCCGGGTGCGGTAGCGCCTTTTCAGGAAGTCTGGAACTTCGCAGAACAGGAGCTTTATCCGGTAGGGCAGCGCTTTCAGGCTCAGCTACGGGTCTTCTTTAAGGAGGGAGGTATGCCCGCAGAAAACGCAGCCCTGCAAGACCGCACCAAACAGGCAGCAGCCTGGTTTGCCAGTCAGCTGAAGACTTCCGTTCTGGAGCCTCTGAAAACCATCTCTGTTGAAACCGATAACCAAAAAACCGAGGAGACCATACAGGAGGCACTGGAGCAACTACACGAGGAAGTCTTCATCAAACTAAAGGGGCTGACCAAGACCGCTTCCGGCTTCTCCCCTGCTGACCTGCTCCGGGCAAAAACGGATGCGATGCTGGACTTCAGGCAGCAACCATCAGCACAGACAACCGCAACAGCCCCAAAACTCAGCCGGGAAAAAGTGCCTCACCCCGAGCTGCTGCAACAACTGATTGAATGGCGCCGGGCAGAAGCAAATGCACAATCTCTGCCCATCTTCCGAATTCTGCCTAATCAGTCCCTGTTCCATATTGCGACCCACCTCCCCAACACGCCTGAATTACTAAAGCGCTGTTATGGCATCGGCAATAAGCGGTTTGAACAATACGGAGCAGCCTTACTTGAAATAGTGCAGGACTATTGCAGCAGTCAGGGGGTTGAGCCATCGCCTGTATACAACACTCCATCAAATAACAAACCGGCAAGCACCGGCACAAAAGAGGAGACTTTAATTCGGTACCAAAAGGGTATGACCATCGAGGAGATTGCCAGGGAAAGGAACCTGGCGGTATCAACGATCGAAGGGCATATCGCCCACTTTATTGAACAGGGTGTCCTGAGCGCTACCTCATTCTTAAAAGAAGAGGCCATCGCTGCCATACAGGAAAAGGCCTGGGAGATGAAGGAGTTAAAACTTAGCACTTTACACAGGCATTTTGGAGGCACTTATTCCTATGGCTTGTTGAAAATAGCCCTGGCAAAACCCGAAAACCCAGTCCTCAATCCGGGGCCAAAGGATAAGAAAGCGAGAATGAAAATGGAAGCCATGTTAGAAGAGATGCTGAACACATGAACACAACATCCTCGTTTGAGCTTACTCCTGAACTATCGGGGCGGGCTTATTCTATGCGCCATAGTTGATACTCTGGCAAAAAAAAATCGCGCTCCAAAGAGTGGAACGCGATTTTCACTTATAATCCCATGAACATATCCAAAAAATAATCTTTCATCTACTTCCATGATTTTCAGTTAAATATCAAGTTAGTAGATATAAAACTCCTGTTACAGCGCAATAAAATACATGCACCGTTTGGTAGAAACGGAAGTTTTGCTTTATCTTCGTCGCACAAGTGAGAGAAAAAACTACACAACAAATCGTAATCTCAACAAGACGACCATAATCCCATGAACGTGATTTAGAATTTGGCGGACTCTTTAGTCCGCCATTTTTATTTTTATTGGGATTATTGTGGGTGTTCTCATAGTGAGTCGTGCGTCCCAGCGATTTCCAAAAACCACCGGGACTGCACTTCACTAAATTATAATCCCATGAACATATTTCAATTAACTTTTCTTGTCTCTCTCCTCAATGCCTTCCGATCACATTACAAATATGAAGACTTCTATTGCCTAAGCCAAAGACAGATTCGGGCTTTTGTGAAAAAAAATATAAGTCTAAAACCGGCTAAATAAATTATAATTGAAGAATTTTTTGGTCTCTTTGTGAAATAAATCATACTCCAGGCTATTGTATTTTCCTGCAAAATTCCCTGAAATTTTAACAAAATCAGGGTTGATTAGAGTTTTTATGCTGTAGAGAAGGCGCAAAATGCAGGCTTTCCATCACCAAATAGCAACCCAATTCCTGTGGAAAAGAAAAAGATAGAGCTGATAACCGCCTGGAAAGTATATCTAATCGTTTTTCTCTGGCTCTTATCCTTCATTGGCCTCCTGATCTTCAATGCCAATACATTGCAATGGCCCCCATTTGCTTTCATCTTGATCGGTATCTTACCGCTCTTTTTCCCTGTTCGGTTAATGAAGCGAATCCCCTGGATTTCAAGAGAAGCAGACTTTTTGTTTGATCAGGAAGAAGCAGTAGTAACGATTGAAGGCAAAACATACCCCGTTGAAAAACTGAGATGGTACAGGCTCGACTTCAACAGCCCGTTGCTACATCAGTTGGTATTAAGGTTTGAAGACGGACAGATCCTTCGCTTAACCGTTTGGGCAGATGGCTCTGAATATGAGAAGCAGTTGTGGAACTTGCACGGGCATATAAAGGCAATAGCTATTCACCAGAAGCTATTAATCAGGGACTATTACGACCGTCCTCAACTGCAGGCAATAAGCTGGATCGTTTTAGGCACGATCCCTATTCTTTGGATCCTACCCCTGCTGCTTCCAAATACTGGTTTGCAACTCATCTCCGCATTGGGGATATGGACAGGTACAGCAATCTCGTTTTTCGCAGTAGTGCGGCACGCCAGACGAAAGCCGAGGCCGTAAAACACAGAAGGGGCCAACAGCCATTGCCATTGGACCCTTCTTGCCGCATCTGCAGCGCCTTAGCCCCTGCCGCGCAAGCACAAGAATTTAAGCCTGCTTTTTCTCATCGGCACCTTCTTCCTGCCAGTCTTCCACTGCTTCATTGATTTTATCGGATACGACCATAGCCACAGCCTTAATCGTGTCCACGACATCCTCGAAGGATTCCCCAAGTGTGGCGGCCAAAGCTTCGCTTACGGTGTCCTCTTTTTTAGCAGCATCAGCAGTTGGCTTTGCCTTGGTCTTGCCTTCTTTGATGGCTTCTGCGGCATCCTTGAGCTTATCCGCTTCCTCCTGCCGGGCTTTAGCCTCCTCTTCAATCTGCTGCTTGATTTTAGCTTCCACTTCTTTCTGTGCCTGCTTGACCTCCTGTTGCTCTTTCCGCTTCGCCTCTTTCTCCTCCAGCACTTTCATCCGGCGCTCCAGATCGGCTTTGGTCTTCTCCATATCTTCCAGCTTGGCACTCTTGGAGTTGATCCGCTCCTCTACCATTTTGATCTTGGCGGTGCGGATCTGCGCTTCCAACTGACCATCAGTGGTATCAATTTTGCGCTGCTGAAAGCTGAGTTCGTCTTTATCCCGCTTAATGGATTTGGACATGCGGTTGATCGCGCCCATCAAGCCATCGTAACGCTTCTTCAGCCGTTCCAGCGGAGAGCGGTCCTCGCCTGCAGATTCTCCGAAGCGCTTTTCCTTAACTTCTTTGAACATGCCATCCAGGCGTTTCCAGACTTTGTTGCGGTCCTCGCGGGTAAACTTGGTGTTTTTGAATTGCCGCTGTACTTTTTTCAATTCATCAAAAACGGATTGCAGCCGTTTATTTTCCTTTATTTTGGCTTCGAGATCGCCGAGCATTTCCATAAACTGCTCGTAGTTTTCTTTGGACTTCGATTTAAATTCCTGGTCCATTTTACTACGCAAATCCTTGAGTTCTGCAAACAACTCGTTAGTCCGGTCACGAAGCTGATCGGCATGGTCCCGAAAAAGGTTGCGGTCGCTTACCTGTTCCTGAACTTTATCCCAGAAACCCTTTAGTTCTTCCCAAATTTGCTTGTCGAAACTGTCGAGGCGGCTTACCCGGTCCCGCAGGTCTTCCAGCTCTGATTTGTAAGCCTCACTTAGCTTGGAGGACAGTACAATAAACTGCCATTCCGTTTGGGCGCGGGTAACCAGGTCCGCACGTTCTACTTTAATAGTTTCCGGCAATAGAGAATCGGCCATATTCAACCCCCGTTCCGTCACCATGTGCGCTTCCGGGAATTCTACCTCCTTATCGTTGCGCCAGTCGTCCATCATTTTTTGATAGAACTCATCAGTGGCAACAGCCTCAGGGAAAGTGTAGATTTTCACCTGATTCTCATCAGCCAATAATTCCACAGCCACCAGTATGCGTTCGTCCTGTGCATTCGTCCCCCAGAGTACAAGCTTTGTCTTCATAATCTTCGTAGTAGTAAGTCAAAAGTTCTGACCGGGGCCTGCCCGGCTTTGTTCCAGTTCACAAAATTAAGAAAATGCACCGCTTTTCAAGGATTTAAGGCCAATCAAGCGTTAACCAGCTGCATGGCCACCAGGTGTTCGGCGATCTGTACTGCATTTGTGGCGGCACCTTTACGCAGGTTATCGGCCACAATCCACAGGTTAAGGCCATTGGCTATCGACTCATCCCGGCGGATGCGCCCAACAAAAACCTCATCTTTATCTTTGGCAAACCGGGGCATCGGGTAGTTATTGTTTGCATTGTCCTGCAGTACCTTGATCCCCGGTGCGTTATTCAACAGTTCGATGGCTTTTTCTATTTCGAAGGGCTGTTCGAACTCCACGTTTACAGATTCTGAGTGCCCGCCATTCACAGGCACGCGCACTGCCGTTGCCGTTACGCCAATTTGCGGAGCATTGAGAATCTTCCGGGTTTCGTTCACCAGTTTCATTTCTTCCTTGGTGTAATCGTTTTCCAGGAAGACATCACAGTGTGGCAGGCAGTTCTCGAAAATCGGATGCGGATAAGCCATCTCCTCAGCTTTGGGCTCGTACCCTTTTTTCTCCAGCTGATACTGCTTCACGGCCTGCATACCAGTACCTGTGAAGGACTGATAGGTAGATATCACCACCCGTTTGATGCCAAAGGCTTCATGCAGGGGTGCTAATGCCAGCACCATTTGGATGGTTGAGCAGTTAGGGTTCGCAATGATCTTATCCTCAGCAGTGAGTTCCCCGCCGTTGATTTCAGGCACTACCAGTTTTTTGCCCGGGTCCATGCGCCAGGCTGAAGAGTTGTCAATAACCGTTGTGCCTACCTCGGCAAATTTAGGCGCAAACTCCAGAGAAGTCCCGCCGCCAGCGGAGAAAATGGCAATATCGGGGCGGGCAGCAATGGCATCCTCCATGCTGATCACTTTGTGGTCTGCTCCTTTGAATTTCACCGTTTTGCCTACCGAACGGGCAGAAGCGACTGGTAAAAATTCGGAAACCGGCAGATTCCTTTCTTCGAGTACCCGGCACATCACGGTGCCCACCAGGCCTGTTACACCAACAACAGCGACTTTCATAGTTGCAATCTTTTCTTCGTACCTCTGGCGGCGCCCGCCACGGTACCTTCTACAATGAATTGGTGCGCAAAGATAAGCCCCCGTAGTAATTAGCAAAAGGTTTTGCCCCTACAGTCGTTAAAAAATAAGGATGCAGCCGCACTGACCTTCCTTAGCTGTGTTGAATTCGCTATTTTTGAGGTATGAAAGCACTCTATTACCTGTCCCTGTCGCTAACCCTACTTGCAAGCCCGGCTTATGCCCAACTTCAGGATGATTTTTCGGATGGCAATTTCTCCTCCAACCCGGAGTGGCTGGGCGATACCGGCCGGTTTACCGTAACCGATGGCGAATTGCAGTTGCTGGATTCCGATCCAGGCAGCAATAATGAATCTGCGCTATACGTTCCCGCGCCCACCTCAACGGATGCTGCCACAACGTGGACGTTTTACGTCCGGACGGAGTTCTCTCCTTCTTCCAGCAATTTCGCCCGCATCTACTTGTCTGCCTCTTCTCCAGACCTAAAGGGGGCGCTGA
>CAZNHN010000253.1:0-8788 GCA_964572415.1 uncultured Phaeodactylibacter sp. | reverse complement strand
TCGAGGCCGTCGATGAAGGCGAATTCAATAAAAATCGGCTGCGCGGCATGCGGATTCTGGTGGCGGAAGACAATCCGACCAATCAGGAAATTGCCCTGGTGGCCCTGGATGAAAATGGGGGGCTCAGCGCTGTGGAACAGCTTAATAATCTGGGGCCTATTGCCATGAAACAGCTCCGCAACGGTCGTGTGGCCGTGGCTGTGCGGAATAACGGCATTTTTCAATTAGATAGAAAAGGGCAGGCCAGGGGGCTTGGACAAGACTGGGAAACCACCTCTTTTTCTTCCCTGGACGAAGGGCTTACCGGTGATGTATGGGTAGGTACCGATAATGGGTTGTTGTTGCTGAAGCCGAAGTCATTTGAATCTGCTTTCCCTGGTCAGTTAGGTAATCACTACATTCAAAGTATCGTCCACTATGGAGGAAAAACTTACCTCTCAGACGGAGGGCAGGTTTTTGTTACGGCTACAGCACTTGATAATGAAAATGAGCTTCAATCCTTCTTTACTCCTCCCTTTGATGTCTACGCAATGGCGGCAACCCCTTCCGGGTTGTGGATGGCCGGAGGAGAGGGAAAGGTACTGAAGATTGGCTGGGATAAGCGCTTAAAACGGCAGTATGATCTTTCGGGTTATGGCAGGGAGATTTTCAATATGGCTATAGACCATAAAGAGAACATTTGGCTGTGTCAGGCGCAATCCAATGGGTTGCTATGCCTTGATAAGAATGGGCGTGTTGAGCTCTATAAAGATCAGGGCAACGGGTGGCCCGGTAACCCGGAGGCCGTTTTCTTTAACCCTCATGACCAGCAGTTGTACATTGGAGGGATAAGCGCAGACAAGCCGCTCTTTCGGTTTGATGAATCCCGGAGTCGCTTTTTGCCGGTTGATGGGCAACTGGAAGTTGATCAGGAACAAGATTTCCGGGTTATTGATATCGCTTTTCATTCAGATCACGGCCTGGTTATTGGAGCTTCTCTGGGCTTATTTCGGTACAAAGAAGGAAGGTACTCCGCAATACGGCCTGAAAAAACCAACGGTATTTCTGTTTCTGCAGTATCTATAGGGGCAGACCAGCAGATTTGGTTTGCCACCGCCAATGGGTTGAACCGTCTGGAAGACAGTATTATGCTTACTTACACCACCATGCACGGGTTGCCCTCCAAAGCTATTAACTGGCGGACTATTCAAGCCGATTCCGCAGGAGTAGTATGGGTAGGCACCCCTGGCGGGCTGGCTGTGTCTGCGCAGCCCATGCCGGAAAACCATACTGGCCAGCCATTGCTGCTACAGGTAGAGTCTTCGAAAGGGGTGGTATACGAGAAGGCCAGTAACCGCTTTGAAGCAGATATTGATGACTACCTCTCGGTACGCTACCTCAGTGTGGGCTACCCTTCCACTTTGACAGAATACCGCATCCAAATAGCAGGAGGGCCGGAAGATTCCCGTACCATCTACACCCGCGATAACGAATTGTCCTTTTCTGACCTCAGCAAGGGCGTTTCCGAAATCACGGTTCAGGGCCGTCAGTCTTCGGCTCACCGCTGGAGCGAGCCCTTAAAGTTTGATTTGCAAATTTCGACCGTCTGGTACAAGTCCTGGTATGGTGTTTTGGGCATACTTGCTGCTTTGGGCGTAGTGGCGTTCTTTGTCAATATGATACGGCAGACCCACTATGAACGGCAAAGTAAACGTTTGAGCCAGTACAATCAGGAGCTGGAAAAGAAAGTGGAGGCGGGCCGGCAGGACTACCAAATGCTGGTCAACTACATCGGGGATAGTGTACTGAAAGTCAATGTTGAGGGTGAAGTGCTATACACCTCCCCCAGCTGGCTGGACAACTACGGATATACTTCTGAAGAAACGGACGGGCACCGCTTGTCCCTGTTCCTGCACCCGGATGATATTGAGAAAACCATCCTTGCCCTTGAGGCCCTAAAAGCAGAGGAGTCGCAAAGTTCGTTCGAGCTGGAGCACCGCTTTAAGCACCGCAACGGAGAATGGCTTTGGGTGGAAACTAAAGGTGAACTCGAGCCCCGCTCCGGAGAAATTGTACTGATCAGTCGGGAAATTACGGAACGGAAGATTTCCGAGCAGCGGCTGAAGAGCCTGTCGCAGATGCAAAAAATACTGATGGATGTCTCTTCCAAGTACATCAACCTGCCGCTCGGAGAGGTCGCCTCTGCCATTAATATTTCCCTGCAGCAAATGGGTGAGTTTGTGGATGCTGACCGGGTCTACATTTTTGATTATCACTTCGAAAAGGAGATTTGCACCAATACTTACGAATGGTGCAGGGAGGGTATAGAGCCCGAAATTGACAACCTGCAGGAAGTCCCGCTGGAGTTACTGCCAGACTGGGTGGATACGCACACTAAGGGGCTGCCGATGTATATTCCGGATGTATTCGACTTACCGAAAGATTCCGGGGTAAGAGAGGTATTAGAACCTCAGCGTATCAAAAGCCTGTTGGCGGTTCCTCTGATGAACGGTGATCAGTGCATAGGTTTTGTTGGCTTCGATTCAGTACGGCACTGGCATCAGTATACGCAACGCGAAATCACACTCCTGAAGTTGTTCGCCCAAATGCTGGTCAATATTCAGATGCGGACCCAAAAGCAAAGGGACCTGGAGCAGTTGCTGGAGAAAACCACCGACCAAAATGAGCGGCTCCGGGAGTTTTCCTTCATGACTTCCCATAATATTCGGGCTTCTGTTGCCAACCTCCTGGCGCTTAATGAGATGATTAAAGCTGAGCCGGACAACCGGGAGTACCTGGATATGCTGGAGGTGACGACTAAAAAACTGGATACTACCATCTCGAATATCAATCACCTGCTGAATTTTGAGAAAGAAATCAATCAGAAGGAAAAAGAAAGCTGTAACCTGGCTGAAACAATAGGACGGGTTTTGGACCTCAATAACCAAATCATCAAAAATCATGGGGTGAAGGTGTCCGTAAATGTGCCTGGGGAGATCTGGGTGGATGCCATTCCGGCTCACTTAGATAGTATTTTCCACAACCTCCTGACCAACGCGATTAAGTACGGGACTACCGCGGACTCCAAAAGAATCCTTATTAACGCCAATGTCGGGAAGGATAAAGCGGTGGTGTCCGTTCAGGACTTTGGCCTGGGGATTGACCTTGAGCGGTTCCGTGATAAGCTTTTCCAACTGGGCTCCCGGCTGCATGTGGCAAGCGCTGAGGGGCAGGGGCTCGGGCTCTACATGACTAAAAACCAGATTGAAGGGCTCGGAGGGCAGATCGAAGTGGAAAGCGAAGTGGGCAAGGGCACTACTTTCAGGGTGACGTTGCCTATCAAAGCTGTTGACCTTGCCTCTGTTAAAGTTACGCCGGCTTCTTCCGGTGAGCAGGGAGATTAGTACCTCAAGCCATAAATCCTTGACACCCCCAAGTTTCGTTCTTTTCCGCCTACTCTTCGTTGAAGAACCGCTCCTTTAGCTCGGGCTAAAGTCGCGAACCTTCGCCTTGATTAGTCGAAAAATAACTTCAACTTAAGTATCAGAGATCTATGACTTGCGGCACTAGACTGATACAGCACTATCTTTTTGTGCTGCAAAGTACTTTTCCATCAGTTCAGGCGCTTTTTCAAACGCACTGGCCAGCCCGCTTTTCTCCCGGGTGGGTAAAAATTTAATGCTTTCGCCCCGGGTGACGAGGAAGCCGATAGGCTCCATGCCCATGCCGCCGCCCACGCCCATGCCTTCGCCCCGGCCTTCATTAGGCGCATTGCCTTCTCCGCCGCCGGAGCCGAAGCCCATACCTACCCGCATAACGGGCACGCAGCTGTATTCGCCCAGCTGGAAAGCCTGTCCGATAATCGTTTCTGTTTTGGCCTCAGATTTGAGGAAGTCGGTGATTTGAGGGAGGACCTCTTCGAAATTGATCTTCATGATTAAATAGGTTTATTTACGAGTGATTTGACTCCTGAATGCAGCTACGCCCAGCCACCACAGCCGGTTTTGCAGGTGGAATACCAACGCGTTCCTGCCCTCGAAATTCACAGTGACATAGCGTTGCAGGACGGGGAATATTCCCAGCGGAATGTACAGCCAGGCATTCCAAACGTAATCATTGGTATCCAGCTCCAGGCGGCAGGCTTTAATCCGGAATGACTTCATCAGGTTAAGGATCAGGCGTTTTGGAAACCGCTTTTTGCGGGTCTTTTTCCTGCCCACAGGCTTATTGTCCTTTGATGCCGGGCTTTGTTGCCTTCCAGCTGACCGCCCGGCCCGCTCCACCAGGTCTTCCAGTGACCAACGCCAGCTAAACGGACCGGCAGATAGTTGCACCAGGGGGAGGTCGCCAGCGGGTGAAAAAGTGGCTTTCCCAATCCATCCCCAACGGAGCAGGTAGCGGTTTTGGTAAGAATTGAGCACCAGGTCAATCGGCGCCAATAGTAAATAGGTCAGCAATGCCACCAATACTATGGTGGCTGTCAGCAGGATCATGATGCATGTTTTACAGCAATAAGCTCCCTGCAATTGATGAGACAAGCAAGGAGTTTAATCACGAAACATGATGACAAATATCAGTTTGACGTTGGCGCAGAACGGGCAATCCGAAGCAGGAAGAACCCGGTGACCACCCCCACGCTCAAGCCACCGGCAATGCCGCTCAGGCCACCCGCCAGGAGGATAAGCGGCCAGCCCGTACTGGCATCCGGCCAGCTTGCACCCAGGAAGATGAACACCATGCCCACCGCCCAGCCCAGGGCATTGGCGGGGATCCAAAGCATGGCTTCTTTGCGCAGCCCCTTCAGCAGCAGCCACTGAAAGTATCCAAAGAGCGCCCCAAGCAATAGTCCCATCAATGCCGCCATGCTATAGTAAACGAGGGGAGCAGGTTCGAGGCTGGGGTCAGTGGCACCGTTGCCCGTTAGGAAGAGGGAAGGCAGCATGCCCAGCATCCAGGCGGTGACGGCAGCAGCGATGGTATAAGCCAGCCATTGCTTCCAGGCAATTCCCGGGAAAATTTTGCCGATAAGGCGATACTGAAAGTAAGCGAGGATGCTGCCTTCCAGGGCACCGGCTACCAGCATAAAGAACAGGTTGAGCAGGCGGTCGGAATTACTCGTTGGCTCCCCCAGCAATAAGCGGTGGGTGAAGGCAATAGCAGCAGCTGCGGTAATGCCCAAAAACTCTCCGGTGCCGCAGGCGAGCACCCATTTTTTCAAGGTGCCGGGCGGAAGGGTAGGGCGGCCATTCGGAGTATACTGCGTCATCTTGGTATCGGTTAATATTAGGCTAACGGAATGCCCGGCGCATTGATTTTTGTTACCGGGCCACCGGCAGGTTAGTGGCAGCTTTCCGGTTGAGCGGAATAGTGACGCCGAGCCCAATCGTTGGAGTGCTGAGCCCGTGGTGATCGAGCACAGGCCTGATCTCCATGCCAATATCGTCATTCACATCAAAGCTTTTGAGGTGGGCATCCACGAAGGCCTCCAGGGCCTGCAGGGTATAGACCAGGAACATGCCCACATACGCCATTTGGGTGTTTTTATCGAACTCATCCCTCAGAGACCGCAGCGCCCGTTCATTATCGATAGAAGTGCCGGTAAACTCATGGTCTAAGCCGTCCCGCTTGAGTTCCAGCGCATCCCGCAGCCTCCGGAAGTTGGACTGATTATAGTCGATGGTAAAACCCATGCCAACGACAGCTCCGTAGACCAGCGGCAGTTTCCACCAGCGTTTGTTGTAAATCTGCCCGCCACCCGGGACGGCCAGAGAGAGGATGGCCGCCTTGCGCGGGGAAGGGTAGTCCTGTCGGAACCAGTTTTGCCTTTTAGGCCGTTGTACCGTATCCGTAGCGGTTGCATCGGCAGCAACGATGGCGGTGTCAGGGTACTCCAGACTGGAAGGCGGTACCTGCCCGGTGAGGGCGGTAGCCCAAAAGAAAAGAGCCGGTGCAAGGAACAGGCGGAAGCTTCCAAGCCTGCTCTTCCGTGAGGCATACTGTTCTGACATTTTCATCGGAGCCATAACTAAGCTGCGCTTTTTTCAGATTCGAGACTGCAAAAGTAACGCAAAAAACAGTCCGGGATTGAAAAAAGGGCGGGTATTGAGAAAGGGTTAACGTTTGGGGGAAGGCTTTTCAGGGCTTTTTGGGTGAGTTGCGTGTGGCCGTTATTGTTCCACATACTCCTCGTAGATATATTTCAAGTCCTCATGAATGCCCCAGCCCAGCCCAAAAGTTTTGCTCAACATCAACTGAGCGTAAGATCGAAATTCAGTAGTTAGTTGTTCCTTTTGCATGATTTTGCAAGCCTGTTCGAATCCACTTGCCAGAGAATTGTAGAAGGGTTCGTTTATATCACCAAACTCCAAAGTGAAATCTATCATCACTTCTGTACGATAGAGCCACAACTCTACCACATCTTTGGGATGGGTAGAGATTTTTTTGAACGCAGTAATCACTTTTCTGGATGCCCCGTTCCTAGCCCTACCGAAGCCGCGTTTTGGGAAATATTCGGCTTTGATTTTTTCTTTATAGTGCTGCAGAACCTCAGCCGTGTTTTCATCAAGTTCGAGTTGATAGTACTCTCTTACGGGTTTGAATGCGTCGTAGAGCTTTTTTATCTCCTTTTCTAAATCCGCTCTTGTTAAGGTTGACAAGTATTTGTTCAATGATCGCTTCAAAGTGTAGTCTTTTTTTGATTTTCAAGGTCAGATTAGGGAATCCTGACTAGTGCGACCAGACCGAATTACTTGCTAGGTTTCTTGCCCCTGAAGCCCTTGCAAACGCTAAACTTTAAATGGTCAGGTATTTGCGGCTCAATCACACTGTGTAATAAATTTTCAAGCATTTTGAAGGGCTCTTTTCCCCTCACTCTTCGTTGCGTGCTCGCCTTCGTAGCTTGGGCTACGAGGCTCCGCAGCGCCTTGATTGAGGCAAAAATACCCTCGTTCAAAATATGAGGCACTGGAGTATCCCGGTTTGGCAAACGGGCAAAAGAGTTCAGATGAAACCTTAATTCACGACGATTTCACAATTTCCAGCCCGCAGGTCTTTCTCCACCTTCTTGAATTTGATATCGGCCCGCACTTCCCCATCTGTATAGCGGACGGTTATTTTCTGGTTGCGGCCAATGCCTTTGAAAGGGTCTTCGGGTGGTGTTGAGTATTGGGGCTCCCGGGGCTGTTGCGCAAAGGCTGCCATCTGCTTTTTCATTAAGTAGGCTTCGATGGCCTCTTCGCTCGACAAGTCCACCCCTTGTTCCATAGCCTCCATCATCATCGTTTTGGCCGGGCCCCAGTTACTTTTATTAGCAGCCTCCACCGGTATGCGGTTTTTGATCTGCTCTACGGTTTTGATCAGCTCAGCTGCATTTTCAATATGCCCGGCATCCCCCAGAAAGCTCAGTAATGCGATGACGGCCTTGCCATAGTCCCTGAATTCCTCCGGAGGAGCGGTGATTTTGCCCGGCGCCCATTGCAGGCAAACGGCCTTCACGTGCTGCGGTTCCCATTCTTCCGGGAGCACGTACTCATAATTGTACATGTAATCCAGGAAAGTATTGAGCGCCATGTCCACATTACTGGCTTCGACATCTGCCACCTGCTCAAAGAACGGGCTTTCGCGGAAAGCGGCTTTCCAGGCCTCATGTTGTGCCTCCCGGAGCGCTTCTTCGGTCAGTTCCAGTTTTCTCTCCCGGTCGACGAGGCGGTCAATTGCGGCCATGATTTCTTCCTCCGTACTCCGGCGGGGTGCATGTTCCAGGTCTTCCGCTTTGAAGAAGTATTCCGTCACCTCTTCGCCCTGTTCACGGGCATGGGTGAGGTAAGCGTCTGAAAGGGAATCGAGGGTAGGCGCATCGAGCCCCATACCGTAAAGCCCATCTTCCTTATCTACAAGGAATATCTCACCGCCCCAGTTTTCGGCGGTTTCTCCGGTATCCAGGACTGTTCCTGGTTTCACGCGTACAAAGTCACCTCTTTTGAACATTAGATCAATTGATTTTCCAATTTCTAAAATCAGGCAGGAATTTATAGAAATCTGTGAGCTTATGCAAAAGGTTTTTTGCCTATACTTACCTGCACGTAACCCTACATCTTCCTTCCATGCAGTCCTGCAGCTCACCTTCCGCACCTACGGCGCGGCCCCCATTGTGTTGTCTCCTGTTTTACCGACATTTTGCCCCTAACGGGGCATTGCCGACATAGCTCAATCCAACACACTACAAGAGTACCAGATATGGGGCGGTCATCGTGCTCAATGTAAGGAGTATTCAAAAACTATAAGCCCCGCTAGGGGCTACAGGTGGGTAACAGAGTAAAGTCGCGGCTTCCCCCGCGCCGTAGGTGCGGAATGTGTATGGTGCGAAGGGATGCCGCTATGACGTTGATTAATGCCATCTTGCTCGGAGATTTCCTGAAAGGCAGCCCCTTACAGCCCTTATTCAGGTTAGTTCGAAGGGTCGCCTTTTTCGTGCGCTGCAATAACAGATTCCACCCGGACCAATGGCAAGTCGACAATTTTAGCAATCATTGCTGTAGCGATACCATTTTCGTAGGCCCGTAAAATGGCTAATTGCTTTTCTTGCCCGATACCTTTTTCGATGCCCTGTTCAATACCCTGTTCGATGCCCTGTTCAATGCCCTGTTCACGCACTTCTTTTAAAATAGCTTCTTCCAGTCCCATAGGCTTTCTTGATTTAGTAATTTCTCGCACTTCCTTTTCAAATTTAAGCGTATTCTCTGAATTTTGAAAGGACACGTACATGTTAGACCGTGTTAGGACTTTAGTAATCGGTCTGCAAACCACACTT
>CAZNHN010000252.1:3358-8815 GCA_964572415.1 uncultured Phaeodactylibacter sp. | reverse complement strand
CACATAGGTCAGGCCGGCGATCACCCAGGATTGTCCGCAACCGCTACCATTCGGGTTTTGGCTGCTACGGGTATCGACCTCAATCTCTACTGAAGAAGCAGAGCCGGGTACGTCCTGTAGATTTATTACAGGAGCAGCCTGGCAGCATTCCCCGTCAGGGCCAAAAATGGTAGTTGAACCTGTCGCCCCACCTGCGTTCGCTCTTATAGTCAGGAATCGTCCATCATCAGTAAGCTCTGAAATGGGTAGCACTATGGAAAGGTTGCGTGCCTGATCATCCGTTGGGATAGCGATGCTGAAGGTTTGCAAGTCGCAGAACCCGCTTAACTCCGTAAACTCACCGGAAGAAGCTCGCTTGATAGTGGTGTTTCTGAAAGCATAGGCCGTGAGTGATTGCAGACCGTTTTGGTTACCACAACCGCTCGTTTCAGTATTGTGGCTCACACTACCAACTGACGCAGCGATCAGCCCCCGGTAAACATAAACGTTAGAGCTTGTACCACTAATGTCAACTTCTGGCAGGATGTAGTTAGTGCCTCCGGCAGTGACGACTACCTCACTACCCGGATATTGATTTTTATAAACCACTTCGACAACCGTCTGAAAGACGCCTGTGGTATTCGTGACTATAACTTCCGCATCAGGATTATCGGAGCAGTTGGCTCCGCTACCGTAGAAATCGATGGTCACGTTATCTCCACAATCATAAGCCCAGTTGCCCGGGGCAGGGGTAGTTGGCACCGGAGGGGTGCCACCGGGGAAAATGGAAAAAGAGATGGTTTCCTCTGCACAAAGTATACCCTGTGCATTCGGCAGAGGGTATACTTTAATGTTCACAGTGTAATTGCCAGAACCCGGATTCCATAGTTCGGAACCGCCGGGGGCATTATAGGGGAATGAACCTTCTATATTGACGTTATTGTCGTCACCGGAAATCGTGAATTTCACACTGCCAACAGTTCCACTGACATTAGCCTCCAGGCGGAAGTTGTCAGGCAAAGTATTCAAATCTAGCTGCGCCCCATCGGTAATCTCCAGGACATTACTGTCGCCATCATCATCATTGATGAACAAACCATCAATGGAGGATATACATGAATAAGTGTTGGCGATAAAAGGTTGTATGAAATCAATATTTGGCATGTAAACTTCCAGATATTGATCAATCCCACCCTGCACAGAAGTCACTGCATTTTTTGCACCCTGACAAAGACCGTTGCAATTATCACGGTTGCTGGAGAAGTGCCAAATCGCTTGATTTATTTCTGTATTGGTATATCCTAACGGAGGGCCGTTGAGCATTACCCAATTGATACGTTCTGCTTTCAGTTCAGAAATCCCAAGGTTAGCTACCAACCCGGTTTCCTTAGTAAAGATAACATCACCATAGTCATACCCACTATTTGGTGTTGGTGCGACAAGCTGATGGTCAGCACAAAATACAGTCCCATCATCCACAATCTCACAGTTGCTATTGACGAAACCAATACAGCCGGTATTATAGTCAACATCCAAAAAGATGTAAGTATCAGGTGAAATGTTATCACCATCAATAAAAATTTCTATCCCTTCACAGTTTTGGTGCGTGAACGACCCTCCTCCGCAAACCGTTGAACGCATATCTGCAGTTGCACAGGCATGCTGTATCAGAAAAGGCTCGGTAAAGAGGTTCGAAGCACAATCGTCTTGCTCCCTGACAATCTGAAGACCGGTAAAACCAGCCGGCACCACGTTGGAGATTTTGACCATTCCATTGGAAGCCGAAAGGCTGTTATACTGCATTTGCTTTTTCTCCTGAGTCAGGATAACCGTATAGGTTGCGTCCTGATCCTCGTCCTGAACCTGGATGCTAATCTTCCCATCCTGGTTTCCGCATGCCGTTTCCTGCGCGGTAGAGACAGCCACAACAACGGGCGGCACACAGTCAGTAGCAGACTGAATGAGCGCAGAACCCATCACAATCTCCTGCGCTGTAGCAAGTTGAAGTGAACAAAAAAGCAGCATAATTTGCAGCCCAAATCGTGTCATTGAATTTCCAGGAACAGGCGACTGATTGCCATTATCTGCTCCCTTAAGTGTGCAAAGTAGTTTGTTAATGTAAGACATGGTGCAATTAATTAGTGTGAACAGGCGGCAAGTAACTTTGCCATTCCTTTTCTAAATGGGTGTTCATATCTGGTCTGCACTGTATGGGATTGATATACCTGTTGCCTTTCCCAATGCTTTATTACAAGCAATGGACTGCAAGGCTTGCCAACACCAATTGGCGTTTGACAAAGCATACAATGCTTTAAGACGAGCTTACTCATCTTAAATTAGGGGGAACATCATAAAGCATTTAACAGGAACAGAAAGGTGGCTAGAAAACACGGATCGGGTGTATCGTGTACCGATTCGCTCCACCTTTGGATGGCTTAAGTGTTGTGTTTGTGTTAGTGTACCGTCAAATGCTTATAATTTCTTATTTAACGCCAGGACAAACCAATCCCATCGCTGTTTGCTATTTTCTTGACGAAATATCAAACGATACGAAAGATGAAGGCTTTTCCGGCGTGGGAAAATCCAGAATTAATTAAGGGGAATCATTTGTGTAGGTAAGGAGGAACAATCTATGTTCAGTACAAATGTAAGACAGTTTTTGATGATCTCAAAAATAAAAACACAAAATACAATTCAACCGTGACATTTCACTAAATCCAATTTTGTGCTTTTTATTTTTATAAAAACCTTTCAATCAACATGATATCATGTAAATTAATCAATTTTTTGTTACAAAAATACCGCTGATTTTAATCCTCTTTTAGAAAAAAGGGGGGCATATTTTAACTTCTAGAAAGCAGTAGGGGCTAAAAAAGCGAAGGCCGAAATCATTTAGATTTCGACCCTCCAACATTAAACAAATATGCACATTCTTGAATATCATTTATGCCTTTGCAGAGGCACTATTTCTCTTGCTTACTCTAACAAAAGTACATAATTAATTTAAAAAATCCATATTTAAGATCACCATTTAATAACTTTAAGTATTATTAATGCAAAACTTGTGGCATTGCCCGGCAAACTTGCTCAAAAATGGAAAAGCTTTCAGAAGGGCTTCGAAGCCTATCTGCTGCTTGAGTTATCCCTTTCACAACATACTGCATCAGCCTACCTGAGCGATTTAAGCAAGCTCATTCGGTTTTTGGAGCTTCGTGAGTATGATTGCGGTCCGACTTCGGTGGAACAACACCACCTGGAAGCTTTCCTGGTTTGGCTGACCGAACTGGGGCTCGCAGAGCGTTCTCAGGCGCGCTTGTTGTCTGCCCTGAAAACCTTTTATAAATATATGGTGCTGGAAGACCTGACCACCAGCGACCCTACCCGGCATATTGACAGCCCTAAGCTCGGCCGCAAAATACCAACCGTACTGACGTACGAAGAGATCAGCCTGTTGTTTGATACTATTGACCTCAGTCATCCACAGGGGCAGCGTAACCGGGCAATCCTGGAAACATTATACGCCTGTGGTTTGCGTGTAAGCGAACTCATCAGCCTGCGGCGTTCTGATTTGTACCTGGATATTGGTTTCGTAAAGGTGGTGGGTAAAGGAAATAAAGAAAGAGTAGTACCGATTGGAGAAACCGCTACCAAACACATCAGGCTTTATCTGGAAGGAGGACGGCGGGGACAGATGAATATCAGAAAGGGGCAGGAAGACATCCTGTTTCTTAACCGCAGAGGAGCCGGACTCAGCCGGGTGATGGTCTTTAATATCGTCAAATCAGCAGCCCGGGATGCAGGTATCTCTAAAAACGTAAGCCCGCATACTTTCAGGCACTCTTTTGCCACTCACCTCATAGAAGGCGGTGCCGACCTGAAAGCCGTACAGGATATGCTCGGGCATGAATCCATCATTACTACAGAGATTTATACTCACATGGATACGGACTTTCTGCGCGAAACACTCCTACAGTTCCACCCACATTACCGCCGATGATGCATAATTATGCGTATCAAAATCAATTATTGCCGGTTTTCTGTAGCACAAACCAAACCCTGTAGAGTATATTTACGCCTCAAAAAATGACATGACGGAGTGGAAGCTGGATTATGAGTGGCTGCGTGTAAGGCATCTGGTCAAGAAAACCTTCAACAGAACGGACCTTCCAGACCTGAATGCTATTCTCTTCCTGATTGGGATCCAGGAGCTGGGGCGCTGGCAGGAGGCCTTCACCAAAGAAGAAAAACAAGACCTGATGCATATCGCGGTATGCCGCCTGTTGAGTTATGGCGGGCATTATATATTTAAGGGAAGAGATGCCGATGGATGGCCTCACTACGAGCTTCGGCGCCCGGTGGAAGCACAGGGGCTGAAAGCACAGGAAACCCTGCTCAAAGCATATGCCATTCAGTATTTTAAAGAACTTGAACTGGAAAATGGCGGATTAGAAGAAGAATAACAACAAACGTATGAAAAGCTACCTCTTACCTTTACTGGCTATACTGGCCATATCAACCAGCCTCCTGCAATGCACATCTAAGGGGGATGGCTTCACCTACGCTGTCATAAGCACAGAATACGGTGATATGAAAGTCAAGTTGTACAATTCCACCCCACAGCACCGGGATAACTTCATCAAGCTGGCGCAGGAAGGCTTCTACGATGACCTGCTTTTCCACCGGGTCATTCAGGGCTTTATGATTCAGGGTGGCGATCCGGATTCCAAAACCGCTGCCCCCAATCAGATGCTTGGACAGGGAGGCCCTGGCTATACGATACCTGCCGAAATTGGCGCGCTCCATTTCAAGGGCGCACTGGCTGCAGCGCGGCTGGGCGACCAGATGAACCCGGAGCGTAACTCCTCAGGCTCTCAGTTCTACATCGTGGACGGGAAGCCTCTTACCGAGGAAAACATGGACAACCTGGTCCAGAATTTTGGAAAGACCTACACACCGGAGCAGCGGCAGCGATACCTTGAAGTCGGAGGCTCACCGGTATTAGATGGGGAATATACGGTCTTTGGCGAAGTGGTGGAAGGGTTGGATGTAATAGACAAAATTGCTGCGGTACCAACCGGGCAGGCCAACCGCCCGGTCAGGGATGTCCGCATGACTATAAAATTAGTTGACTGATGAAAAGGACACCTTTATTATATGTGGTTCTGGCCATTATCCTGTCCAGTTGTGCACGGCCGGTGGCCAATTTCAGCCTGGAGGGCGAAGAGAAAGTGCTCTCCCCCATTGTTTTTGACAATCAGTCAGAAAACGCCACGGCTTACGAGTGGGATTTCGGAGACGGTAATACGTCCGCTCTGGCAGAACCCAGCCACACCTACCGGCAATCCGGCAACTATACCATCAGCCTGAAAGCCATCAATGAAAAAGGCAAGGCGAGGGTGGCCGAAAAAGCCGTTTCTATCGCCCCACCGGAAATCTGCCTGGTCGAAATTGAAACCATACACGGCAGTATGCTCGTAG
>CAZNHN010000252.1:0-3348 GCA_964572415.1 uncultured Phaeodactylibacter sp. | reverse complement strand
ATACGATGCGACCCCTCAGCACCAGGACAATTTCGTCAAACTGGCACAGGAAGGCTTTTACGACGGTCTGCTTTTCCACCGGGTCATCGAAAACTTCATGATTCAGGGAGGCGACCCGAAGTCGAAGGACGCACCCGGAGGGCAAACCCTTGGTTCGGGTGGCCCCGGATATACTATACCAGCGGAATTTGTGGATTCTCTGGTCCATATTAAGGGCGCAATAGCGGCAGCACGTACCGGTGATGCGGTGAACCCGGAGAAGCGGTCTTCCGGTTCTCAGTTTTATATTGTGCACGGGCGCAGCGTAACGGAACAAGACCTTGCCCGCCTGGAAGCACAAAAAGGCTTTAGGTATACAACCCGCCAAAAGGAAGCTTATCTGGAGCATGGGGGTACGCCATTTCTCGACCGTGACTACACGGTATTTGGGCAGGTGGTGGAAGGCTTTGATGTCCTGGATAAGCTGGCAGCAATGCCTACGGACCCAAGAGACCGCCCAAAGGAAGACCTAAAAATGAAAGTCCGGCTGATTAGATAACCGGGCACAGGAGATCGGGCAAGCCTCTATTCCTGAGTGCTCCCGGTTCACAATGTTTTATGCAGGAAAAACAAAAAGTATATGTACACAGGAAATCTAATTCTGGGCGTGGACGTAGGCGGCTCCGGTATAAAAGGCGCCGTTGTAGATGTGACCTCCGGAGAACTGCAAACAGAGCGGCTCAGGCTTGAAACCCCACAGCCAGCCACCCCGGAGGCGGTATCGGAGACCTTCGCCGAGCTGGTCCGTATGCACAACTACAAAGGCGTCATTGGCTGCGGTTTTCCTGCAATCATCAAACAAGGGGAAGCACAATCGGCAGCGAATATCAGCAAGAAATGGGTGGGCACTAATGTGATTGAATCCTTTTCCCTGGCTTGTAATAATCCTGTTGAAGTACTCAATGATGCCGATGCAGCTGGTTTGGCAGAAATGCGTTTTGGGCTTGGTAAAGGGCAGCGGGGCGTTGTCGTCCTTATCACTATTGGATCCGGCTTAGGCTCAGCTCTTTTTATTGATGGCAAGTTAGTGCCCAATACAGAATTCGGACATATGCGGATGCATGGCGATATCGCAGAGGCCTATGCCTCAAGTAATGCCCGCAAGACCCACGATTTAAGCTGGACGGAATGGGGACAAAGGTTTAATGAGTACCTGCACTACCTCAGCCGGGTGCTCAACCCGGATCTGATCATTTTGGGAGGCGGTGCCAGCAAAAAGTTCCCGAAATATGAAGCCGTTATCGATGTGAAAGTGCCAGTTAAGCCTGCACAATTGCGCAACGCTGCGGGTACCGTAGGTGCCGCCGTTCATGCGTATCAGATTGCCAGAAGCTAAAAATGAAAAATGAAGCTTTTAGATTTTGAGCCGACCTGACCAGGGTCAAAGGGCAAAGTTTTTGATCATTGCCATAACCTCAGCATCAGCCCGAAGGTCGGGCATTAATTCAAAAAGAGAGCGGTGCATGCCAAAATCCTCCTGAAGCGCTTCTCCCAGCCAGTAGAGTGCAGCATTGCGCTGCCCGGTAGCGAATAAACAAGCGATTCGGCAATACTGAATTTCTGTCCCGGGCACTGCTTCCATCCCTGCTTCGAGCACTTCCATCGCTTCCTCAGATTGCCCATTCTCCATAAGAAAAGTCGCGAGGAGTATCCAATAGCGAGCCTCAAGTTCATTCAATGCAATGGCTTCTTCCAGATGCTCCACAGCCATGTCTGTATTTCCCATATTGAAGTAAGCTTCGCCAAGCGCAGCGTAGTACTCCTCCTGCTCTTCTTCCACCTCGATAGCCTTTTCGAAGTATTGAATCGCATTCATCCATTGCCCTTCGGCTGCGTAACACACCCCAATGGAGAAAAAGACTTCATCATTTAGCGGATCAAGCTGTGCCGCACGGATATAAAAAGTAACGGCAGCCTGCGGACGGTCAAGCCGCAGGTGGCATTGTCCGATTTGGATGTATAAATCACTGTCAGCATCCGCCCCTTCCTGTTCGAGGAGCTCAAGGTAGTATTTCAGCGCCCGGTTGAACTGCTGTATTTCCATGCAGAGATCCGCGCAGTCCCGACAGGCCTGCAGAAAGTCCTCATCAATGGTAAAGGCAAGGTCGTACCCCTCAATCGCACCTTCGTAGTCTCCGGTGTACAACCGGGACTGAGCCAGGTTATACCAGGCTAATGCCTGATAGGCATCTTCCGCCAGCAGTGCTTCATGCAGTGCTATGCTCTCTTCGTATTTTTTACATTGCAGCACACAAACCCCAATGCGCTCCAAAGCACCCTCATTGGTAGGGTCTTTCAATAATGCCTCCCTTAGAGTATAAAACATCCGCTCGTAAGCCTCCTCCTGTTCATATGCCAGAGATTCCACAAGCAGTATGCTGCTAAGATCTTCGTCATTCGCCTCTTCTCTGAGGAAGTCTAAAATCCGGAACCCCTCTTCTGTCTGTTGATTCGCAATCAGCGCTTCGGCGTACAGCAGTTCCACTTCCAGTTCACCAGGAGCTATTGCACGTGCCTTTTCCAGAAAAGGAAAAGCTGATTCGGCCGTCAGGTTATCAATTAAAAGCTGAGCATGCCTGAGCAGTAAATTGATAGAGAAAGGGTGCTGCTCCATGCTGCGTTCTGAGGCTTCAAGCGCTTTAGAATGCTGCTGATCAGCTTCAAAGTGGCTGATGATTTGCAGATAGGCCGCTTCTTCAAAGTAAGCCTGATGGTTGTTGGTATCAAACTGAGCCTCGTAACGTTGCAGTAGTTGCCGAAGCGTTGATTTATGAAAATGAAATTCGTTCTCAGGATACATGGTCGATCTGCTTATTTCGGTGCAGGCTTGGGTTAAGATAATGATTTGTGCATTAGAATTATTTTAAAGATATGGAATTCTTGCCCGGAAAAACCAGAATTTAACACGCGTATTCAGGGCCATTAACGGAACGGTATGTTTTGAAAAGGGAATGGCAAATTTTTAACGACAAAATCAGTGGAATTCAGATAAAAAAACTTTTAATTTATAATAAACCACATATATTTATTTTTTAATATCAAAAAACAACGAATATGTGCCTGAGGCAAAAGCATACCCATAATGCACAAAGCGCCCCTCCCAAAATTCAGGAAAGACGCTTGGTGATTTCACTTTGATACTGGTTTAAAACCGGCCTCCGGAACGGCGGTTTTCCCTGACTTTCTTGAGCAACTCCAGCCGGAATTCCCGCTCCGCCTGCTGGAAAAGGACCAGCTTTCGCGGAGGGAGGACCTCCCGGAACCGGGCATGGTATTTTTTCCGAAGATCCAGTAGTTCGGTTTCTGCCT
>CAZNHN010000251.1:5838-8932 GCA_964572415.1 uncultured Phaeodactylibacter sp. | reverse complement strand
GTTTGAGCAGGCCAATGGCGGCACCCTTTTCCTGGATGAAATTGGTGATATGAGCCTTTCCGCTCAAGCTAAAGTACTTCGGGCACTACAGGAAAGCCGGATCACGCGCGTAGGCGGGGACAAGGAGATCAACGTCGATGTCCGAGTAGTAGCAGCTACCAACAAAGATTTGCGTAAAGAAATAGAAGAAGGCCGCTTCAGGGAAGACCTTTACCACCGCCTGGCGGTGATCATCATCCGGGTGCCGTCGCTGAATGAGCGCAAAGATGATATTCCTACCCTGGCCAGGCATTTTGTCAAGCAGGTCTGCCAGGAGTACGGTGTCCCTGCAAAGCCCATAGCCCCCAGTGCGCTGGAACGGCTAAAGGAAGTCAACTGGACCGGCAATATCCGCGAGCTGCGCAATGCCATAGAGCGGCTGGTGATCCTGAGCAAGGACCGTATAAACGAAGGTGACGTGGAACATTACGTGCTTCCTACCAGCGCTGCGCCCAGCCAGAAACTGAAGGATATCTTCGCCCGCTTCGAGAGCAAGGAGGCCTTGCTGGCCTTCATTGACGAGCAATTTGCCGTCTATCAGAATGCCTGAATTGAACTAAACGCTCGTTTCAGTTGTCTTTATATGCCCCTTTGCCACGGCTGCCTTTTCCAAACAGGAAAGGCAGCCGTTCGATTGTACAGGCAGAAGGGATGAACCAACTATACTGAATAAAAGAATAGCCTATGACCAGTAATCAAGTGAAAAAGCACGAAATGCGGCAGTGGGGCCGCGCGATGAAAGGGGAGAATTCCTGGACGATGTTCAAGGTCATCTCCGAGTTTGTAGATGGCTTTGAAACCCTGAACAAGATGGGGCCCTGTGTGTCCATTTTTGGCTCTGCCCGCACTAAGCCGGACCATCCTAATTACAAGAAAGCCGTTGACATAGCACGTATTCTTACAGAAGCAGGGTATGGGGTGATTACCGGTGGCGGTCCAGGTATTATGGAGGCCGGCAATAAAGGTGCGCACCTGTATGGCGGGCGTTCTGTGGGGCTCAATATCGACCTGCCCTTTGAGCAGGGCTCTAACCAATATGTAGACCACGATGCTAACCTCAACTTCCGTTACTTCTTCGTCCGTAAGGTGATGTTTGTGAAGTATGCTCAGGCTTTCGTTGCCCTGCCCGGTGGCTTTGGCACCATGGATGAGCTGTTTGAGGTATTGACGCTGGTCCAAACCAAAAAGATTACCCAAGTCCCGATCATTTTGGTAGGTACTGAATTCTGGGGAGGTATGAAGGAATGGATCAAACAGGTGATGCTGGAACAGCACCACAACATTAATCCGGATGACCTGGACCTGATGCCTGTCGTCGATGATCCGGAAGATGTGGTAGCGATTATCGATCAATTTTACGCAGATAAGGGCGAGGAACTCAGTCCGAATTACGAATTATAGACCTTGTCGTGCTCATGGTAGTGCCTCCTGTTTGCAGGTAGCAGGCGCAGGATGGTAAAAGACAATGAAAAGACCAATCGGTCTTTTTTTTCGACAAAATTGAAAAACGCCAGGCAACCAATTGGCGATGGTGTTCGTTATCTACCTCGAAAAGTAACGCAATACCCTGCTATGACAAATCAAATAATTGTAGAACCATCATCTACCCCACACGCTATACAAGACCGTGTCATTGACCTGATCAGCTGGCGCCTGAATATGCCGGTTGATAATATTCACCCTTACAGCCGCCTTCAGGAAGACCTTTATCTGGATGCTATCGACCTGATGCTACTGATTGCAGAGCTGGAGAGCCGCTTCAACGCGTACCTTTCTGCTGAGGAATACGATGCCATTGAAACCGTGGAGGACGCGACGAATTACCTGATGAAGTATGCCGCTTAGTGGCAGAGAAAAAAATTCATCATTTACTCCTGCCTGCCCGTGAGGTTTTAGCCCAAGCAGGCAGGTCTGTCAACCTGTTTGGTAAAAGGCAGCTTTGTTAGTTAGGTTGCCTGAACTCCTTTCGACACCGGTACAGGTTGCGCCTTGTACCGGAAAAAGACAACAGCAAGTGTTCCCTGTCTACAGAGAGCACTTGTCCTGTTTCCTGGCATTTCCTTCCTGTCCCTAAGGTCCGCAGCCGATGTGGAAAACTCTTTCCCAATTTAATTTTTTGCTTCAACCGAAAGCCCTATTTTCGGTGTTATCGTAGAAACTGTCAATAACAGCTCGAAAAGCCTTCTCTTTTTCAGCCGAAACCGATAATACCATGCCGGAATTCGTACACCTGCACTGTCATACTCAATATTCACTGCTCGATGGCGCCTCCGATATCGGGGCCATGATGGACAAAGCCGCCAAAGACGGTCAAAAAGGCGTTGCCCTAACAGACCACGGCAATATGTTTGGCGCTTTCAAGTTTGTCGCGGAGGCCGAAAGGCGCGACCTCAAGCCTATCATCGGCTGTGAATTTTATGTCGTGGAGGACCGGCATAAGAAAGCCTTTTCCAGAGCCAAAGGGGAAAGAGACCGCCGCTACCACCAACTTATGCTGGCCAAAAACCAGAAAGGGTACGAAAACCTGAGCAAGCTTTGCTCCCTGGGCTTTATCGAGGGCACCTACAGCAAGTACCCCCGTATCGACAAGGAATTAATTGAGAAGTACCACGAAGGCCTGGTTGTTACTTCCTGTTGCATTGGTGCCATCATCCCGCAGCTTTTTCTGGCGGGTAAAGATGAGGAAGCCGAGCAGGAGTTGAAGTGGTGGCTGAATATTTTCGGGGATGATTACTACATTGAGCTACAGCGCCACCGCGGGCTGGACAATATCGACGTAGGTAAAGACAGCAAAGGCAATCCGATCTACTCCAACCTCAGTCAGGAAGCCGTCAACCAAAAGCTGCTGAAGCTGGCTCAAAAGCACAACGTCAAGGTCATTGCCACCAATGATTCTCACTACGTGGAGGAGGACGATTGGATGCCCCACGATATCCTGCTCTGTATCAATACCGGCAGTTTGCTGGAAGAGAGCACCCGTTTCAAGTTCCCGAGTTCTGACTTCTACTTTAAGACACAGCAGCAAATGTCAGAGCTCTTCCACGACCACGAAGAG
>CAZNHN010000251.1:4623-5799 GCA_964572415.1 uncultured Phaeodactylibacter sp. | reverse complement strand
CGGGATATTCTCCTGCCGGCTTTCCCCATGCCGGAGCAATTTGCCACGCAGGACGATTACCTGCGCCACCTGACTTATGAGGGCGCTAAAAAACGATACGGCACTATCACGCCTGAGATCAAAGAACGCCTTGACTTCGAGCTTTCTGTGATCGAGAACTCCGGCTATCCGGGCTACTTCCTTATCGTGCAGGACTTCACCACCACAGCCCGGGAGATGGGTGTTTCTGTTGGCCCAGGGCGGGGCTCGGCGGCGGGTTCGGCAGTGGCCTACTGTGTGGGGATTACGAATGTCGATCCGATCAAGTACGACCTCCTGTTTGAGCGATTCCTCAACCCGGAGCGGATCTCCATGCCGGATATTGATATTGACTTTGATGACGAAGGCCGGCAAAAGGTCATCGACTACGTCATCGACAAATACGGGCAAAACCAGGTCGCCCAAATTGTCACCTACGGTACGATGGCTGCCAAATCCAGCCTGCGCGATGTAGGCCGGGTGATGGATGTGCCGCTTTCCGAAGTGGACCGGGTGGCTAAGACGTTCCCCAACCACCTCAAAGCCAGCCTCGCTAAAGTACTGAAGGATGGCGATATCGACGACAAGCTCAAAGGCGCCCTCAACAGCGAAGAGCGCGAAAAAGCCTATCAGTTTCGGCAATTGGCCGAGGCCGACGACAAAATCGGGCAGATGATCCAAACGGCCCGTAAACTTGAAGGCTCCGTCCGGAATACCGGCATACACGCTTGTGGAGTGGTCATCACACCAGATGACATCACCCGCTACGTACCGGTGACTGCGGACAAGGACACCGGCATGCTCGTCTCTCAGTTTGACAACAGCGTGGCGGAAGACGCCGGCCTGCTCAAGATGGACTTCCTCGGGCTGAAAACCCTGACCATCATCAAAAAAGCGGTGGCCATGGCAGAACGGAACCACGATGTCAAGCTCGATATGGACATGATCCCGCTGGATGACCCCAAGACCTACGAGCTTTTCCAGCGTGGTGAGACGGTCGGTATTTTCCAGTACGAGTCCGCAGGTATGCAGAAGTACATGAAGGAGCTCAAGCCCACCGCCTTTGAGGACCTCATCGCCATGAATGCCCTCTACCGTCCCGGCCCACTGGAGTACATCCCGGAATTTATCGACCGTAAGCACGGGCGCAAGCCGGTG
>CAZNHN010000251.1:0-4613 GCA_964572415.1 uncultured Phaeodactylibacter sp. | reverse complement strand
AACTGCCGGATCCAAGAGATAACGCCACGGGGCTGGTGTCCGGTAAGGACCTTGCTGGGGCTGACCGAACTGGGGAGCAGGGTAGTTTGGTTCCCGTCAGCCTGCTTGGAGCGATGCGACGGGTTTTCTGGAAAAAGGACAACCGGTAAGCACGGCCGCAAGCCGGTCATTTACGATCTTGATGCTATGCAGGAGTACCTGGAGGAAACTTACGGTATTACGGTCTATCAGGAGCAGGTAATGTTGCTTTCGCAAAAGCTGGCCGGCTTTACCAAAGGCCAGGCAGACATGCTGCGGAAGGGCATGGGTAAGAAGAAAAAGAAGATCATTGACGAACTGCACCCTAAGTTTATCGAAGGAGGGGTGGAGCGCGGCCATGATAAGGACAAGCTGGAGAAAGTCTGGAAGGACTGGGAAGCTTTCGCTTCTTACGCCTTTAACAAGTCGCACTCGACCTGCTATGCCTTCGTCGCCTTCCAAACCGCCTACCTCAAGGCGCATTACCCGGCGGAATTTATGGCCAGCGTGCTGACCAACAACAAGAGCGACATCAGCAAGGTGACCTTCTTCCTGCAGGAGTGCAAGCGCATGGGGCTGAACGTTCTTGGGCCTAGTGTGAATGAATCGGTTGCCGACTTCTCGGTAGATAAGACGGGTCATATCCGCTTTGGCCTGACGGCTTTACGCGGGGTGGGAGAGGGGCCCGTGGAGGCTATCGTTGCCGAACGGGACGAGCATGGGAAGTTTGATAGCATCTTCGATATGATGCGCCGGCTCAATCTCCGGTCCGTCAATAAAAAGGTGATGGAAAGCCTGGCGATGGGCGGCGGCTTCGACTGCTTTGAGGACACCCACCGGGCACAGTATTTTTCTCCCTCCGACAAATTTGACAGCCTATTGGAGCATGCCTTACGCTACGGTAGCGCCTATCAGGCGCAAAAAGCGCAGGCCGTTAATTCCCTTTTCGGAGATTCAGATGAGGTGTTGATCCCGGAGCCCGCAATGCCGGAATGCGAGCCCTGGCCGCTTATCGAGCAGCTCAACAATGAGAAAAACGTCACCGGCATCTTCATCAGCGGGCATCCGCTGGATGACTACAAAGTGGAAGTGGAAAACTTCACCAACTGCCCGCTGGACCAGGTGGAGGACAGCAAAAACCGGCCCTCCCTCAACGTAGCCGGCATGGTGATCAATGCCCGCCACCTGATCAGCAAAAATGGCAATGGCTGGGGCATCTTCGAGCTGCAAGATTACAATGGCTCCCTGGAGTTCAAGCTATTTGGCGAGGATTACCAGAAGTTCAAGCACCTGCTGGAAATCGGGAAAGCCCTCTACCTCAACCTGGGCTGGCAGAAGAGCTGGCGCGATGAAAGCCTGGAAATCAAGGTAAAAGAAGTGAAACTCCTGGACGGCATTGCTGAAAACATGACCGACGCCATCACCCTGAAAATCCCGGTGGAAGGGCTGACCATGGAGCTCATCGAAGCTGTGGACAAAGCCTGCGCCGAGCACGCCGGCCCGCACAGCCTCCGCATGGAGATCATTGACCGCTCCAAACGCCTGAAGCTGAAGATGAAAGCCAAGCAGCGGAAGGTGAATGCCGCGAATGGCTTTATTGCCGAGCTGGAGAAGATTGGGGTGGAGTATGTGTTGAATTAACTTCCTCCTGCACGCCCGAAAAGGCGTTTGGAATTCCTACCACTGAAGCGTATTTTAAGGCTCCATCTGAGTACTTTAAAATACTACAATGTGAAATCGAAATTGGCAATACGCTTATTTTTATTATTGAGCGCGAGAAGCTTATTCTTCAATAGCCTCTTACTATGGTCAATGCTTTTGATCTGCTTCCTCCCTAGCGAGGGGGCAGGCCAAAAGCATGACCATATTTGGTTTTATGGCTGGAACAATTCACCTGATCAGCCAGATTTTCACGGTGGACGCATAGACTTTAACTACGCTCCCCCCCTGGCGACTCCGGATTTACGAAGTATCAATATGGAACTCTATGGCCATATCATGGCCGATAGTACAGGCGAAAACGTACTGTACTATTCTCAGGGCCGGCATATTTACAATGTGGTAGGTCAGAGAATGGAAGGTGGGGATAGCATCAATTTGGGATATATTTGGAATTTAAGCGCCCCTGGTCCTTATGTTTCTCCACTATCGGGTTTGTCAGTGCCTTATCCGGGCAGGGAGAATGAGTATTTGTACTTCCATCAGCGGTATGATTCATTGCGTACGCCGCCCGTTTGCTGCCTTTTTCCAAGGGATATCTATTATTCTGTTATCGATATGTCAGCGAACGAAGGGTTGGGAGCGGTTATATCCAAAGGTAACGTGCTGACGGATGCCTACAATGCGGGCTTTGGCATGACCAAAACCGCCGATAACGCTGGTTGGTGGCTGGTCTTTGGGCAGCATCAGTCCAATATCTATCATACTTATCGGGTAGACAGCAGTGGCGTGCACCTGCACCGGTTGGATACCCTGGGCATCAATATTTACGAAGATCCGGAGAAAGTGGATAAACCAGGCTACAGCCTTTTTTCTCCGGATGGGACTATGTTTGCCCGTTCTGACTACTGGAACGGTATAACCGTCCTTTCCTTTGACCGCTGTGAAGGCAGGCTGTACAATGCCCGGTTTTATCCTACAGAATTCAGAAACACCTTTACGGGGTTAGCCTTCTCGCCTGATTCCCGTTTTGTCTACTACAACACCTCTGGACAATTAATTCAGTTAGACACCCGGGAAGAGCCGGAAGCCTATGCTTTGGATACGATTGCCAATTGGGACCGTTACCACGAGCTGGATATGATCCCTTTTAGCGACGGTTTTGCCTTTAGCGAATTGGCGCCGGATGGGAAAATTTATATTTCTGCGATAGGGTCCAGCCGTCATTTGCATGTGATTGAGCGGCCGAACCTTCCGGGGCAAGCCTGTGGCTTCCGGCAACATGGTTTTCCACTGCCTACTTCAAATGTAGCCACGGTCCCGCATTTTCCAAATTACCGGCTAGAGCCCATAGACTGTGAATAAATGAAGCGACTATACCTACTTATTACGTTAACTGCTTTGCCGATGCTCATCGGCGCACAGGAATTTTGGGCTGGAGGCTATACCGAAAGCCTGGATACGATTGTGAACGGCAGAATGCTCATTAAAGCGATGCCGGATACGGTTGTTTTTGAACCTTTTGATTCACCCGTACAGTTTGAAAGCACGATGGCGGGGGTGTTCGATGAGGCAAGGGAGGTACTGTTTTACACGAATGGCTGCCATCTCTACGATCAAAACCATCAAATCTTAGCCGGAGGGGAAAATTTGAACCCCGGACCGATACACGATTTGGTCTGTGACGACTATGGCTACATAGCCCCCAAAGGTGCCACGATTGTAAACTTCAGGACGCACCCTCACCTATACTATGTCCTTCATCTGGGGGTGCAGGACGATATTTCGCACTCCATTAGTTACGGCCCGCTTTACCTGACCCAAGTGGAGCATGACGCGTCCTCCGGGGAGTTGACCGTACTTTCCGTCAATGAGGTTTTATTGGATGGAGAAGTAGACCCTTTTGATATGATCCGGCATGGCAATGGCAATGACTGGTGGCTGATAACCAATGACTTTGGCACTTCCAGCTACCACAAAATACTGCTCACGCCAGACGGTGTGCAACAGCACGAGGTGCAGGAGATTGGGTATGCGTTTCCCTTTCCCCCATGCCGGGGGCAGCGCTCCTTATCGGCTTCGCCCTCTGGTGAACGGCTCGTGCGGTATGGCTCTAAATGTGGCGCGCAGTTCCTGACCTTTGACCGGTGCAGCGGTGATCTTGAGGAGGCAGGCTTTTCGCCCCTTCCTTACAATGTAGTAGGTGGGGGAGGAAGCGTCTTTTCTGATGATTCCAAGTATGTCTACCTGACTTACTGGCATCAGATTATGAAGGTAACATTTAGTGATCCGCCAGATACGCTGCGCCATGCTTATCGCCCGCCCCTCAATATTGGAGCGAGTTTTATACATGCTTATCGTGCCCCTCACGGCACATTATTCATTGCACCACATGCATCTGAGCCTTACCTGCACACCATCCCTGCCAATGATGATAATCCGGATACGGCTATGGTAGCGCTTGAGGGGCTGTCGCTGCCCTACCGCATGCAGCGGACTATCCCACACTATCCTAATAAGGCGTTGGGGGACTGGCAGGATGCGCCCTGTGATACTTTGCTGACCAGCACGAAAGAGACAGCCCCTGGTCCGCAGCACGATTTATTAAAACTATATCCCAACCCTGCCCATCAATATATTACGCTGGACATAGCATTGGAAGGGGAGAAAACTGTGACGCTGGTCAATGGCGTAGGGCAAGTCATCCAGGAGCAGGTCGTTCAGGCCGATCACCTGCGCCTACCGCTAGAGGATTTTCCGCCAGGGCTCTATTTTGTGGTATTGAGCCAGAATGGTGTCTCTTTGGAGGTAGAGCGGTTTATCCGGCAGTAGGGTGTGTGTAGGTGGAAGGCACTTCCGAAATGCCTTCCACCTACACACACAAATAAAGCCTACCCCTTGCGCTGTACCACATTTATACTTACTTTAGCTATGCA
>CAZNHN010000250.1:6137-8947 GCA_964572415.1 uncultured Phaeodactylibacter sp. | reverse complement strand
CGGCTCCGTACTCGCTTCCTCTTCTTACCACAATCCGGATATTAAGCCTATCCCCTATGAAGTAGAGAAGGCCAGGGCACTGCTGACCGAAGCCGGCTGGGAAGACAGCAATGATAATGGTATCGTAGATAAAGAAATTGACGGGGTGCTCACGGAATTATCGCTGGAGTACAAGTACACCGCCGGGCGGCAGGTTTCCCAAAATGTAGCGCTGTTGCTTCAGGAGTCTGCCAAAAAAGCCGGCATCGAAATCACCCTGACCCCACAGGAGCACAACGTGAACATGGAAGATGTCAGCCGCCGGGACTTCGAGCTCCTGGCAGGCGCCAAAGGCATTCAACCGATCACCTGGGAGCCCAAGCAGGAGTATCATTCCGAAGGTGATGACCGCAGTGGTTTTGCCACTCCTGAAACCGATGCGCTAATTGACCGTATACAAGTTACCCTGGATCCCAGGGAGCGCAAAAAGCTTTACATGGACCTACAAGCCAAAATCCACGAGTCTATGCCGATCATTCCCATTTTGGTACCGACCGGCCGGCTTATCATCAATAACGAGTTGGAAGCCCCGATCACACCGGTGTTCCCGGGCTACGTCCCTGCATTATTAAAATTTAAAACCGAGGGCTAAGTGCCCGCCATTTATGCTGCAGTACCTGCTTAAACGCCTGCTGATTTTTCTGCCCACCCTGCTGGCCATCTCTTTGCTGGCCTTTGGGCTGAGCAAGATGGCACCCGGCGACCCGGTGGAGCAGCGCAACCGTGATATGGGTGGAGGGCTGCAGCGTGAGCTAAGGGACGCAGACCGGGTGTACCGGGAAACGTCCGAATACCTTGGGCTGGACAAGCCTGTTTTTTACCTGAGCCTGTCTTCTGCGGCCTACCCCGACACGCTCTACCGCATCTTTAAGCGCGATGAGAGGGAAAACCTGGTCAAGCTCATTCAACAGTATGGCAACTGGGAAGCCATTTCCAACTACTATCATGCGATACGAAAGGCAGACCGGGGTACCGAACAACTCCTGGGCAAAACCGAAGCCGTTCGTGCCGTGCGCCCACTCATCAAACAGCTGTATCTGGCCTATAAGGACGAGCGCATCAACAGCCTGCTCGACAAAGCCGCCAGCCAAACCGCCGGAGACAGCACCCTGCAGGCAACCATCGGCACTTCGGTAACCCAACTGCAGGAAACGTACAGTCAGCTCAAAGCTCAGGCCAGCCCCGGGCGGCTCTACATACCTGACATCAAGTGGTATGGGTTCGATAATCAGTACCACAACTGGATTACGGATTTTCTGACCCTCGATTTTGGAGAATCCTTTATTGACAGCCGGCCTGTGGCTGATAAGATGGGGGATGCGCTGCGGTGGACCCTGACGATGAACCTCCTGGCCATTCTTATTGCCTACCTTTTGTCGGTGCCGATTGGAGTGTTTTCAGCGGTCTGGAAAGACAGTACGTTTGACCGTGTGACGACTTTGCTGCTCTTCGTGCTGTATTCGCTGCCCAACTTCTGGATTGCCACGATGCTGGTCGTTTTCTTTACCACGCCGGAGTATGGCATGGACTGGTTCCCGTCACTGGGGCTGGGCGACCTGCCGCCGGAGGCACCATTCTGGCAGCGGTTTGTGGAAGCAGGCACGCACCTGGTGCTCCCCGTCTTTTGCCTGGCCTACGGTGCGCTGGCCTTTATTTCGCGTCAGGTCCGGGGCGGCATGTTGAACGTGATCCGGCAGGATTATATCCGTACCGCCTGGGCCAAAGGCCTGAATGCGCAGCCGGTGATCTGGAAACATGCGTTCAGCAACGCTTTATTTCCCATTATCACGATGTTTGCGAGTATCTTCCCGGCGGTGTTTGCCGGCTCGGTGGTGATTGAGGTGATTTTCAATATACCCGGTATGGGCAAACTAACCGTTGATGCTATTTTTCAGCGCGACTGGCCGGTAGTGTACACTGTATTGATGCTTGCCGCGATACTGACTATGACCGGTATACTGGTCGCTGATATCCTTTATGCAATGGCAGACCCCCGGGTCTCCTACGGAAAAGACAAGAATTAACCATGCTGATTGGCGTACGCAAAGAACAGGAACTGGCTGATCATCTCAGCCAACAGCAAGCTCCCCCACAGAGCTACTGGTCGATCGTGCGGCAGCAGTTCCGGAAAAACCGGATGGCCGTCTGGTCGCTGCGGGTGCTGTACGTCCTTGGGTTTATTGCTCTTTTTGCCGACTTCATCGCCAATGAAAAGCCTATATACGCCAAACTGGACGGGGAGTCGCACTTCCCGGTATTCCGCTCCTATGCGGTTGGGCTCGGTCTGGATAGCTGGGAAGCCCGCTTTTTCCAGAACAGCTGGCATGAGCACGACTACGACTATGTGATCTGGGCACCGGTCCCCTACTCCGCCCAAACGATGGACCGCAAGAACCGCAACTACGTAGCTCCGGGCGATGAGCAGGATGTGCCTTCCACCCGCTTCCGGCACTGGCTCGGCACCGACCAACTGGGCAGAGATGTGGCTGCCGGGATGATTGCCGGCACCCGCACAGCTATGCTGGTCGGTATTGTAGCAATGAGTATTGCCGCGCTGATCGGCATCTTCCTGGGCGCACTGGCTGGCTACTATGGAGATGAGCGGTTCAGCATTAGCCGCATTCGTTTGGTACTGAACGGACTGGGGGTCTTTCTGGCCTACTTCTATGGTTTTCAGGCTCGGTCCTTTGCACTGAGTGAGGGCAGCTTTGGTTGGGAAATATTCAAGAGCCTGGCCCTCATTATCGCCATTATGAGCTTGGTCAATCTGC
>CAZNHN010000250.1:1566-6046 GCA_964572415.1 uncultured Phaeodactylibacter sp. | reverse complement strand
GATGCGGCTGATCGAAGTGGTCAACTCTATCCCCGGGTTGCTGCTTATTTTGAGCATCGTAGCCATCATTGAGGAACAATCGGTCTTTTACATTATGGCTATTATCGGGCTAATTGGCTGGACCGGGATAGCCCGCTTCATCCGGGCAGAGCTGCTGCGGGTGAGAAACCTGGAGTACATTGAGGCGGCACAGGCCCTGGGCTACAGCGAATGGCGGATCATAGCCCGGCATGCCATCCCCAATGCACTAACACCGGTACTCATTACTATCGCTTTTGGAGTCGCCAGTGCGATACTGATGGAAGCCTTTTTATCCTTTCTGGGCATAGGGGTAGCTGCAGAAGAAGTCACCTGGGGCTCCCTGCTCAACCTGGCCCGGAGTAAATTCTCCGCGTGGTGGCTGGCGATTTTCCCCGGGCTGGCGATTTTTGTGACGGTCACGGTATTCAACCTGCTGGGTGAAGGGCTTACCGATGCGCTGGACCCACGCCGGAAGCAGTAGGCCTTAATTTTTGTAAAACTTTTTTGGAAAAAGCTGCGATTTGCCCCCCCTTGTTGGCAATTCCCCTTTACGGTTGGGCTTGACATGAGCGTTTTCCACAGCCGGGCACCCGGCTTTACGGTTGCAGGAAGACGTCGTAACCGTCAAAAAAGCCATAACCGTACAAAATCCTAATAACAATAAGCTTCGGCGCATGTATGCAAATTTTATTCTGAACAGGAGGAAAATAACCAATTGTCAAAAGTAATTCACTCCAAAGATATATCCAAAACGTCCAAAACCCTTGAAAATTCTAGCTTCGCGCATTTTTTTTGAGTAGCAAAACTTGGTAATGACAGTTACAGCGCATAAATTTGCCGCACGTTAAGTTTAACTAATTAAAACATTCAGAAATGAATAAGGGAGATCTTATTAACAAAATCGCCGACAGCGCGAACCTTTCTAAAGCACAGGCTACTGACGCACTGAACGCAGTGCTCGACGGCATCACTGACTCACTTAAGGGTGGTGACAAAGTTACCCTGATTGGCTTTGGTACTTTTTCTGTTTCCCACCGCGAAGCACGTAGCGGTCGTAACCCACAAACCGGTGAAACCATCCAAATTGCAGCAAAGAACGTTGTAAAATTCAAGCCCGGTAAAGAAATCTCTGACGCTGTTAACGCTTAAGAACAGCCAAAGTCTTATAACACATCGGTAGGCGGTTTGCGCCTCCGGTGTCCTAAAAGGGCAATCTGGTATGCTTATCAGATTGCCCTTTTCTTCATTTTTTGTTCATATCCGTTGCACACGGATCGAAAGTACACAGCCCTACATATGAAATTCGGAACCAAAACCATACACGCCGGCGTACACCCAGACCCCGTGACGGGTGCCGTCATGACACCCATTTATCAAACCTCCACCTATGCACAAAGTGCACCGGGCGACCACAAAGGCTATGAATACGCCCGCACTCAAAACCCTACCCGGACGGTACTGGAAAACAACCTCGCTGCGCTGGAAAACGGGAAGCACGGTATTTGCTTCGGCAGTGGTCTTGCTGCTATGGATGCCGTACTTAAACTCCTCAATCCGGGCGATGAGGTGGTCTCTACCAACGACCTCTACGGTGGCTCCTACCGCCTGATGACCAAAGTGTACGAGCGCTATGGTATTAAGTCTACTTTTGTCGACTTCAATGACCTGGATGCCGTGCGCGCAGCTATCTCAGGCAAAACCAAGCTTCTTTGGGTGGAAACCCCCACCAACCCCATGCTTAACATCGTGGATATCGAAGCGGCCTGTGGTATTGCCCGGGAGAAAGGCATTCTAAGTTGCGTGGATAACACCTTTGCTTCTCCATACCTGCAAAACCCGCTGGATTTGGGCGCTGATATCGTCCTGCACTCTGCTACCAAGTACCTGGGCGGCCACTCTGATGTCGTTTTGGGCGCTTTGGTCACTAGCAAAGATGAGCTCGCGGAGCAGTTCCACTTTTTCCAGAATGCCGTTGGTGCGGTACCTGGCCCTCAGGACTGTTTTCTTGTCCTGCGGGGCATCAAAACGCTACACCTACGCGTAGAGCGGGCCTGTCAGAATGCTGCAAAAATTGCAGAGGTACTCAGGGAGACAGATCAGGTTCGTCATGTATACTATCCTGGGTTTTCTGACCACCCTGGCCATGAAATTGCCAAAAAGCAGATGCGCTACTTTGGCGGCATGGTTTCCTTTGATTTAAAGGAGGACCGCTTCGATCACGCGGTAAAAGCTATGACTAAAACCAAATTATTTTTGCTGGCGGAATCATTAGGTGGCGTGGAGTCGCTCATCGGGCACCCTGCTTCTATGACGCATGCCTCTATCCCACGCGAGGAACGCCTGAAAGTAGGCCTCACGGATTCACTAATCCGGCTGAGTGTAGGCGTGGAAGATGTCGAAGACCTAATTCAGGACCTGAAGCAGGCACTGGCACAGCTGTAAGGCTCCGGCAAAAGCTGAAAACTGACTTAAGGCTTCGGGGTTATGCCCCGGAGCCTTTTTTAGTGCTTTACGAACGGGAGAACCGTTGAGCCAATTCGAATGTAATGAATCCCGGCGGGCAGGTTGCTTACATCAACCGGGCTTCCCGAAAACACCCCCTGCATCAGCTGTACACCGGAAGGCGAAAAGATTTCGAAATGACCGGGAGTAATATTGCCCTTAACCTGCAAAGCCTCATGCACTGGGTTGGGAAAAACCTGATACGGCTCAGCTTTCCATTCCTCTCTCACCGTAGTAGGCCCCGCAGCATTCACCTGATGAGCCAACAGCCGCAGGTAGGCCGCCTGATAGTAAATCGCCGGCTCCGTGATTTCCCAGGAGTTCTGTGGCCAGCTGGTATTGAAATCCAAATAGCTTTTCTGGAGCGGCTGATTTCCGGGAGGGCTAATATCCGGTACAGAAAATTGTGCATTGGGGCCACCTACCAAATAACCCGGAGCTGGCCCGAGGGGAGCATCCTGGGCATGATCGTAAACCGTACCGTCTGCGAACCAGATATGGTACATCTCATTCACCGAGTGCTCAGCGCCATAAGCGTACATATTCGATAAATAAACCCTGCCCTGCGGATTCATACCGTGGAAGTAGTGCAGGCTTTCATCGAGGTACTGCTGATAAGGTTCTGTCTCGCTCGCTACCCCAGATTGGATGACGAGATAATTCAGGTTGGCGTAAGAAGCCTTTGCAAAATTAGAGCCCCAGTGATAAGACCAGTCCGGCATAAATGCACGGTAAATATCCTGATCGGAGAACCCGTAGTATCCATTGTAGTTATTGGTAACATCGGCTTCCAGAGATTCCTCTATCTGATCAGACAGCGCTGGGTCAGTCTCAGGCAGCTTGCAGTAGCGGATCAAAGCGTCGCTGACCGGCACATTGTACGGCCCCCAAAAGCCAGACGCTAACTGCTCCAGCTCCGGAGCATAAGCAATAATCAATTCCTGGTAAGCCTGCTCCCCCGTAGCTTCCAACAGGTAAATAGCCGCAAGCACAAACGCTGCAGTTTGCTCTTCTGCGCTTCGGTCAGCATCACCCGCCACAATACTCAGGTCGTCACAGTTGGTTTCAAAGGTGCCCTGCTCCACAAACGGCATGCTGTACGAAAAGCACAGCGTGGCCTGGTCCAGTAAATGCGAAGCGTAAAGCTGTAGGTCGGGAAAGCTGCTAAACACGAACCAGGCATGCGCCAGCATTCCGGCAACAGCGATGGAGGCGGAAGAGCACGTGGGCCCGTAAAACCGTGGATCCGTATTTTGACTGGGCGGGGAAGCCGCGTTTTCCGAATGGTTTTGGCTGCCCATTTTAATATGCACGCTGCCATCTTCATTGATCATCTTTAGCAGCCAATCCAGTTCCCATTTGACTTCATCGATCAGGTCAGGTATGCCATTACCGGATTCCGGGATGTTCCAGTCATCGCCAAAAGCCTGGGGATTTTCCTCGTAGGCAGACAATAAGTTATGCACCGCGCTGCTCGCAAAAGTGACGTATTTGTTGTAATCGCCGGCATCGAACCACCCTCCGGTCAGGTCTTTTTCCAGACTGGCATTACTGGGGTCGCCAATATAACGGCAGTTCGCATCCTGAAGCGGATTGAGGAAGCTCATCTCGTCGCTCCATTGCCCGGCATGCACTTCCGGTTTAGCCGCATTACAGCGGTTGTAGTAAAACATACGGCCGGCAGCCTTCAACACAGGCTGGTATACCTGATCGTCAATGCGAAAAGCAGCACTTTGCTCTTCCTGTACCGGATCATATAAGTAGTAAGTCCCCGGTTGAGTGACTGCTGAAAAGTCAAACCACCAGCCACGGTCACCGGATTGAGGATGAACAGCACCGGTATTCCAAGACTGAGGGGCTGCACTGTAAACGACTCCTCCCTCTTCATTTCGCACTTGAAGTTCACCCAGGGGTTCGTAGCTCCATTGATGATTATACCCCTCCTGCGGATCGCTGA
>CAZNHN010000250.1:0-1466 GCA_964572415.1 uncultured Phaeodactylibacter sp. | reverse complement strand
AATGAGCCCGCAAGCAGAACACATCAAAGGCTATCTACAGCGCAACTGGTTTAAGCTAAGCATTGCTGCCCTACTGATTTTTGTTGCCTTGAAAAAAGACCTCAGCTTTAAGCTCAACCTCAACACACCGGTACAGCTGGAGCAAAGCCCGGAAGAACCGCCACAGGAAAAAGCCGTCAAAAGTGAGCGGTATACGGAAAATGCCACCCTTGATGCTCCGGCCAGCCAAACGGAGCATTTTGACCTGACCGCTGCGGCGCGCAGCCCTAAAAAGGCCAATGCCCTGGAGCGGCTGCAGCGTACCGGGCAAGACCGAATTAAGCAATACATTGAACGCTTTGACAAAGTAGCAAAAAGTGAAGAGCGCAAGTTTGGAATACCGGCAGCGGTTACTCTGGCGAGTGCCCTGCTGCACAGTCAGGCGGGCACGGCTCCCTGGTCCGGAGAGGGGCGCAACAACCATTTCCTGTTGCCTTGCACAGAGGATTGGAAAGGGGCAGAAAAGTCTTACGATGGCCGTTGCCTCAGGCAGTATGAGAATGCATGGACCAGCTTTAGGGACCACAGTTTCTTCGTTACCACCGGCCCCTACAGCGAACTAAAAACACTAGGCGTGGATAATATCAGGGGTTGGGCGGCGGCACTGGAGGACAAAGGGTTTTCGGAAGAGCCCGGCTTTGCCGCTCAATTGCTGGAAGTGATCCGGGTGTATGGGCTGTAGCCGTTTGGGAGGGTGGCGGTTGCCTGTGCGGCGCTAATCCGTTTCGACGCCTTTTAGCTCGTGCTTGTAGTAGTCGACACAGGCACCGAATACCCAGCCTTCCTTACCACTCGGCGTGCGTACTTTTACCCAGGGTTCTTCTGCGGTAATTTCGCCCAGGTCAATGCGTTGTGTCGTATCCGTCACCTCGCCCAGAAACTGCAATTCATCATAGAGCTCCAGGCGCTCCATGATTTTAAAGCGAAGGCCCGGCCCGGTACGCATATTCAGTGCAGGCGTGATGACATAGAGGGGTGTGGAAATCACCGGCTCGCTACTTTCTGCTTCAGATTTCGGGTTCTTCAGAGGCTTCACGGTAGTATCCAGGGGCATATAGTCTCCAACCAGCCCGGCACCGCGCAGGGAGTCCGCCTGAGCCTCCTCTATGGCTTCCATTTGCGCTTGTTCCTCGTAGGCCTCCTGCGTAGCCGCGCATTTAGAGACTGCCCAAACCATAAATACAATAAAAAAGCCCCCAATGATGAGGATCTCTACCTTTGGTAACATGCCACCTGATTGCTCACTCATACAAGATTGTTTTCAATGCTTTTTGTGTTATAAGCCTGGAAAAAGCTACAAAAAATTGCTTCTGTTAGGTAAAAAAGCCTATCTTTAACACGAAATTATAAATTAACGCGGAAATGTCCTCTGAGCCTGCCCTTTGAGGCAGCAATATTTCGGTTACCTGCTGGTCAGCGCATCGCTC
>CAZNHN010000249.1:1274-9086 GCA_964572415.1 uncultured Phaeodactylibacter sp. | reverse complement strand
GTGGTAGCTCGTTGGTGCGTGGCGGTCGGTCTTTGGTGCATTGCACGTCCGTGAGTGCCATCATAAGCAGGCACCTTGCTTGACCGGCTGGTGCTGGTTTTGGGGTATCATCAGTTGCAGTTTGTGGGCGTATGCGTCTTTCGCTTTTTACCAGCTTTATCTGGACGCTGTTCTGCAGGTATTCTACGTTGTCATGGCTTTTGTTGGGATTTATAACTGGCGCTACGGAGGAGAGGGGAATACAGAAGCCCCCATTCGGCGCTTGTCCTGGCAGGAACACATGCCCTATCTGGCAGGAGGTACTTTGCTGGCTATCATTTTTGGTTATTTTTTTGATCAGTATACCCCCGCTGCTGCGACCTACTGGGATGCCTTTACCACCGTGTTTTCTATTTTGGCAACCCTGCTGCTCGTTCAGCGCTATCTCGACAACTGGGCATACTGGGTTGTTATTGACATCATATATGTAGGTTTGTACCTCAGCCGTGAAGCCTACCTGTTCAGTCTCCTGATGATCATCTACACCGTAATTGCAGCTATAGCCTGGGCAGGCTGGCAAAAATCCTGGAAGAACCACCAAAATCATGAACAAATCGAAAACTCGGTAAGTCTATAGGGCAAAAGATTGGTGTTTTTCATCACATAGTAAGGATATGTGGATCGGAAGGAACAAAATCAATATCCAAGGGTTTTTATAACCCGTTGAGAATAAAGGAGATAGTTTATTTATTTAGAGTAAATCTAAATAAAACCCAGGAGTAAACTAAAGCAAATCTGAGCTTCTTCTTTATGGTAAAAGGTTCCTATATTTGCGGTGTTTTTTAGAAAGCCGACAAGTAATTTAGGGTAGAAAACTACCTCATTAATGAATAAATAGAATGAAACAAACAGTAAGCAAAGGCATTCTGCTCATTCTGGCAATGGGCGCCTACACAACAAGCTGGGCGCAGGCAGAGTCTGGTGGTAGCGGTTTTGGTTCCGTACTCACTTATTCTCTGATTGCTATAGCTGTGCTGATTTTCTTTTTCCTCATTATACAAGTCTCTAACAATCTGCTGGCTATCGAAGCTAAGCAGTTGGGCATTGACGAGGAAAATGGCGAAGTAGGTACTGGCAATGAAGGTTTTTTCAGCCGGCTGTTCAAGCCTAAGAAACCTGCTTTCCTTGATGAGGACACGCCGGTGACTTTCCTGCGCCGCGGTCATGATATCGCTCTGGAAGGTGAAGCTGAACTTACATTTGATGAATCGAAACAAGCAACTACTTTTGCTGTACAGCCAACGAACTTCCTTGGGATTGCACCTATTCCCAAACTGTTAGTGGAAGAAGGCGCTGAAGTTAAAGCTGGTGATCACCTGTTTTTTGATAAAAACCGCCCCGAAATGAAGTGGGTAGCGCCGGTAAGCGGTGAGGTAATTGCTATCGAACGTGGTGCCAAGCGGGCCATTACTGCAATAACCATTCTGGCAGATAAGGAACAGCAATACCGGGAATTGCCGGCTTTCGACCTTGACAATAGCAACCGGGAGCAGCTGGTGGAGTACTTGCTGGATGCGGGTGCCTGGACGCTCTTCCGTCAGCGCCCGTTCAATGTGGTTGCGGATTACAACGAGGTGCCCCGGGATATTTACATCTCTACTTTTGATACGGCTCCGCTTGCGCCGAATCTCGACTTTATCGTTGAGGGGCAGGAAGCTGCTTTTCAGAAGGGCCTTGATGTACTGGGTAAGCTGACGAGCGGAAGTGTCTACCTCGGCCTGAATGCCGGTGGGGATAACGCTCCTGCCAAAGCTTTTACAGAAGCTAAAGGTGTGAAGCAACGCTGGTTCCACGGTAAGCATCCTGCCGGCAACGTAGGGGTGCAAATCCACCACACCAAGCCGATTAGCCTTAGTGCTAAAGTCTGGACGCTGGGCGTACAGGAGGTGCTCACGCTGGGCAAAATCTTCACCGAGCAACGTTACAATGCAGAACGCGTAGTGGCACTGACCGGAGCAGAGCTGAAAAAGCCGCTTTACGTCAAGACTAAAGTGGGTGCCAAAATTGAAGACCTGCTGAAGGATAACCTGGCGAACGACCATGTGCGTTTTATCTCCGGTGATGTGCTTTCTGGTAAGCGCAAGGAGCTGAATGGTTTCCTCGATTTCTACGATGACCAAATCACGGTCGTGGAAGAGGGAGACGACTACGCTCTCTTCGGATGGCTGCTGCCAAGCTTCAATACACCAAGTATTTCCACTACTTTCCCATCAGCACTGGTACCGGATATGAAGTTCAAGGCGGAAACGAACACCCACGGTGAGCGTCGCGCTTTTGTCGTGACCGGAAACTATGAGAGCGTTCTTCCAATGGATCTTTATCCGCAAGAGCTTATGAAGTCCATCCTTATAGGGGACTTTGAGAAAATGGAGGGACTGGGGCTGCCTGAACTCGTGGAAGAGGATGTGGCACTTTGCGAATTTGTATGTGTTTCCAAGCAGCCGGTGCAGCAGATTCTGCGTCAGGGGCTGGACACTATGCGCGAGCAAGCCTAAGCATTAGTTAACTTGAATTGAAAATCTCACGATAATAGAGATATGAAAAACGCATTATTGAATACTCTCAAGCGCATCGAGCCGGACAAGGAGAAATCTCCGTTTTTGCACACGGCCTTTGACGCCTTCTTTACTTTCGCCTTTACGCCAAACTTTACGACCAAAGACGGAGTGCATATCCGCGATGGGATGGATTTGAAACGGCAGATGGTACACGTTGTGTTGGCGTTGCAGGTGCTTTACCTGTTTGGCACTTACAATATCGGGCATCAGCACTTTGTGGCCCTGGGTGAGTATACCGGCTTCCTGCAGGGCGTTCACCTTAAGCTGATCTACGGTCTGATTAAAATCATCCCGATCTTCATCGTGACCCACGTCGTCGGGCTGGGCATTGAATTCTACTATGCTTATAAGAAAGGGCATGGAGTGGAAGAGGGGTTTCTGGTCTCCGGCGCCCTGATCCCACTGATCATGCCGCCCGATATTCCATTATGGATACTTGGCGTATCTGTCGCCTTTGCCGTATGGATTGGTAAGGAAGCCTTCGGTGGTACCGGTATGAATATTCTCAACATAGCCCTGCTGGCGCGTGTATTTGTCTTCTTTGCTTATCCAACCTACATCTCCGGTGACGAGGTGTGGATTGCCGGTATTGAAAAGGCAGCTGAAGGCGGCTACTTTGGTCAGGCCTACGGTGCTGTATATGGTTTCTTTGACAATATTTTTGCCGGTCTTGGCCTGGCCACGTTTGGGGCCGGAGGCTCGGCTGTAGTCGATGGCTACACCGGTGCGACGCCTCTGGCTATTGCCTCCAAGGAAGGTTGGGATGCTGTTACGCAGACCTATTCCACCGGGCAAATGCTTTGGGGCACGATTCCGGGGTCAATCGGTGAAAGCTCGAAGCCACTCATCATCGTTGGAGCTTTGTTCCTGATCATTACGAAGATTGCGGACTGGAAAATCATGGTTTCCATGGTCTTTGGTGCAGCGGTTATGGCGCTCCTGCTCAATGCATGGGGTGCAACGGAGTTCATGCAGGTGCCCTGGTACTATCAGTTCTACATGGGCAGCTTCCTGTTTGCAATGGCCTTTATGGCGACCGACCCGGTAACGGCTTCTTCTACTGCTACAGGTAAGTGGATTTACGGCTTCCTCATCGGATTCGTTGGTATGATTGTACGGGTGATGAACCCTGCCTATCCGGAAGGGTGGATGCTGGCTATTTTGTTTATGAATGTGTTCGCACCACTGATTGACTATTACGTACTGCAGGCCAATATCAACCGCCGTGCCAAGCGGATCAAGGCAACAATCAAGTCAGAAACACCGGATGCTCCGGCACCTGCCACTGCTCCGGCGCAAGCTTAATGTTTCTTTAAACAAAAAGAATTAGTACTCATGGAGTCAACAAAATATGTAGTCATATTCATCCTCATTCTTACTGCAACTGTAGCGGTTAGCCTTACCGGATTAAGGGAGGCGACCAAAGCGCAGTCCGCCACGAATGAAGATATTTTCAATAAGCGAGCCATTCTGACGGCCGTGCAGGACTATCTTCCCGGCGGACAAAAAGTAGCAGACCTCACTGATGAGCGGGTTTTGGAGCTTTTTGCCCAGATGAATCAGCCGGTAGTAGATATGGACGGTAATATTATCGAAGGTGTGAAAGCCGAAAGTATCGATATGGCTAAAGAGCGAAAAAAGCCGGAATCTGAGCGCCGCCTGCCTGTTTATGTTTATGAACAGGACGGGCAGAAGTTTTATATTTTCTCTGTTCGTGGAAACGGGCTGTGGGACGAAATTTGGGGTAGTGTGGCCCTGAAGAGTGACCTCAACACCATTGCGGGAGCTACCTTCGACCACAAAGGGGAAACCCCTGGTCTTGGCGCGGAAATTAAAGACAACCCGTCATTCGCTGAGCAATTTGAGGGCAAGGAAATCTACGAATCAGATGGAGATTATGTCTCTATCAAGGTACGTAAAGGTGGTGCCCGTGACCCTAAGCACGAAGTGGATGGCATCTCTGGTGCTACCGTTACTGCTGATGGCGTGAGTGAAATGCTCTACCGCGGGCTGAAGTACTATCAGCCTTATATCGATAAGGTAAAGCAACAGAGCTTCCTGATCAATTAACTAAAATCTTAACCGGCGGACTTTGGTCCGCCGCCTCACATAAAAATAATAAATAATGGCTGAGACTGCTGTAAAAGAGAAAGAGTCGGTATTTCAGTTTGGCAAAAATGAGCGTAAACTGCTGACTGACCCCCTCAACGACAACAACCCAATCACTGTTCAGGTACTTGGTATTTGTTCTGCCCTGGCGGTAACGTCTCTGGTTTATCCATCCCTGGTGATGGCAATAGCGGTAGTTTTCGTTACTGCCTTTTCCAGCTTGTTCACATCGCTGCTCCGGAATTATATTCCTAAGTCAGTACGTATGATTGTTCAACTGGTCATTATCGCCTCATTGGTAACTGTGGTGGAGCTTACGCTGAAGTACCTCAACTACCCGGTATACAAGCAGCTGTCCGTTTATATTGGACTGATTATTACCAACTGCATTGTAATGGGGCGTCTGGAAGCCTTCTCTATGGCGAATAAGCCCTGGCGTTCTTTCCTCGATGGCCTGGGTAATGGTCTCGGCTATGGCGTTATCCTGGTTGCTGTGGGCGTGGTACGGGAAATCTTTGGCAAAGGCAGCCTGTTTGCAGGTAGCCCTATTGAGCTGAAAATCATTGGACCAACCGCAGACTACCTTATTAATACAGCTGATAGCATGCTCTTTGGCTGGTATGCCAACAACAACCTGATGGTACTGCCGGCTTCAGCGATGTTTATCATCGGTATTATGATCTGGATTCAGCGTAGCTATAATACCAAGCTCGTTGACGTATCCTAATCACCCAACCGCAAACCATTAACAACGAAGAACAATGGAATTCATAAATACTTTCCTTAAGGCGGCTTTCATTGAGAACCTGGTTCTGGCTTATTTCCTGGGCATGTGTTCTTACCTGGCTGTTTCAAAAAGTGTGCAAACGGCGTTTGGTCTTGGACTGGCCGTGATTTTTGTACTTGGTATCACAATGCCTATTAACTGGCTGATTAGCGAGTACCTGCTGAGCGAGACCGGACTGCTGGGCGTTGACCTCACTTTCCTGCGCTTTATCCTCTTTATTGCGGTAATAGCATCTATGGTGCAGCTTGTGGAAATGGTGGTTGAAAAATATTCCCCATCGCTTTACAGTGCCCTGGGTATTTTCCTGCCATTGATTACGGTAAACTGTGCCATCCTCGGGGGGTCCCTCTTTATGGTATCCCGGGAGTACACTATGTCTAACGCAATAGCATTTGGTCTGGGCGGTGGCTTTGGCTGGTTCCTGGCCATTATCGCGATTGCTGCCATCCGTGAGAAGATCCGCTATTCTAATGTGCCACCTGCACTGCGTGGGCTGGGTATGGCTTTCATTCTGACCGGACTGATGGGGATCGCCTTCATGAGCCTTATGGGTATCGACCCGGCGGCTTTCACTTCCAATGGATAAGCCATTGGCGGGACTGACGGTACGATGACAACAACTCCCGGAGATTGTAGTTATCTTTATTGCCATTAGGTGTTCAAATTAACAGATACAAAACTTAAGATAGAATGACCACAATCGTATTTGCTGTTATTGTATTCAGCCTCGTGATTCTGGCACTGTCCTTCATGCTGATCGCTGCGCGCAGGCGTCTGGTCCCTCAGGGCGACGTTAAGATCATCGTGAATGGCGATGAGGAGAATCCAATGCTGGTAAAGCCAGGTTCGTCCCTGTTGGGCGCCCTGTCCGATAAAAGCATATTCCTGCCTTCCGCTTGCGGCGGAGGAGGTACCTGTGCCATGTGTGAATGCCACATTGATGAAGGCGGAGGAGATGTTCTGCCTACCGAGCTTAACCACCTCACCCGCCGGGAAGTCGCTGAAAACAAGCGCCTTGCCTGTCAGGTGAAAGTCCGTCAGGATATGCGGATTCGTATTCCTGAAGAGATTTTTGGTATCAAAAAGTGGGAATGCGAGGTGGTCTCAAACTACAACGTTGCTTCCTTTATTAAGGAGTTTGTGGTACGTCTGCCGGAAGGAGAAAACCTGGATTTTGAGTCAGGTGGATACATTCAGATCGATGTACCTAAGGTTGAGGTTGATTTCAAGGATTTTGATATCACTGCTCACCCGAGGATGACTGATAAAGCTCCTGATGAGTATCAGGAAGAGTGGGACAACTTTAAAATGTGGGACCTCAAAATGAAAAATGATGAGGAACAATTCCGCGCCTACTCTATGGCCAACCACCCTGCAGAGGGCAACATCGTCATGTTGAATATTCGTATTGCGACACCACCATGGGATCGGAAAAATAATACATGGATGCCTGTTAACCCCGGTGTCTGTTCCTCTTATGTATTTAATCAGAAGCCAGGCGACAAGGTAACGGTATCCGGACCCTACGGTGAGTTCTTTATCAAGCCTACGAAAAAGGAGATGGTTTATATTGGTGGTGGTGCAGGTATGGCACCGCTGCGGTCGCACATCTTCCACCTTTTCCACACGCTGAAGACGAAAGACCGTAAAGTATCTTACTGGTACGGTGGCCGTTCCAAGCGTGAGCTGTTCTATACACAGGACTTCCGCGAGATCGAGCAGGATTACGATAACTTCAGTTACCATATCGCCTTGTCTGATACTAAAGTGGCTAACGAGGTAGATAAGTGGAAAGTGAAAGAAGATATCAACGATAAAAATGGTGATGGCTACCTTGGCTTCATTCACCAGGTATTGTATGATAACTATCTGAAAGATCACCCGGAGCCGGAAGAAATCGAGTATTACCTCTGTGGTCCGCCACTCATGTTGCAGGCTGCAATGAAGATGCTTGATGATCTCGGTGTACCTGAAGAGAACATCGCATTTGACGACTTCGGAAGCTAACCCGAAGCACAAACACGATAAAAAAGAAAGCCGCTTCCAAAGGGAGCGGCTTTTTTGCGTTAAGTGCCTATTGTAAATTTAGGCAAAGGGGAATAACATACGAAGAGATTGCTGTAAGGGCAGGATTCGAACCTGCACGGAGTGGTTTTGCCCGGGGGCTAGTCCCATAATCTCCACCCCCGAGACGGGAGGGCGCGGCTGCCAGTTTCGCCACCTCACAGTATTGAGAAAAACAAAAGCGCTGCATTTAGCGCCTTGATTGCTGTAAGGGCAGGATTCGAACCTGCACGGAGTGGTTTTGCCCGGGGGCTA
>CAZNHN010000249.1:0-1174 GCA_964572415.1 uncultured Phaeodactylibacter sp. | reverse complement strand
GTCCCATAATCTCCACCCCCGAGACGGGAGGGCGCGGCTGCCGATTTCGCCACCTCACAGTATTTTTGAAGATTTGCAACACTTTTGCTGCTTTCGATATTACAAATTTAAAACAGGCTTTGTTTTGTTGCAAATTTTTTAAAGAAAAAGAAAAATAAATAGAGGAGGTTGAAAAAATAGTGGGTTTTATTGATGAATTACCAATAAGACCCACCAGGAAGCTACTGTTTTTAAAAATATTAAAAACGAAAGCATTAAGCTGCGTTTTTAGTGGAGAAAACGCCTTTTTTTTGCAATGAGCTAAAACAAAAAGGCATTTTCTTAACCTGTGGCAACAGACTGCATTAAAAAGGCACAAATCAAAGCTCCGTAAGTACCCAGGGCATAACCCAGTACCGCCATCAATACACCCACGGGAGCCAGTGCCGGACTAAAAGCAGAAGCCACGATTGGCGCAGAAGCGGCACCCCCTACATTCGCCTGACTGCCCACGGCCACGAAGAAGAAAGGGGCCCGGATGATTTTAGCTGTAATCAGCAACGTAGTCACGTGGATGAGCATCCATACGATACCGATGGCAAACAGCCCCAGGTTTTGAAGTACTTCGCCCAGGTTCATTTTCATGCCTATAGTTGCTACCAAAATGTAAATGAATACACTACCCCAGCGCGAAGCACCCACGCCCTCCAGTTTCCTGGCTTTGGAGAAAGACAGCCCCAGCCCGAGCGTAGTGGCTACAACAATCAGCCAGAAGAAACCGGACATCAGGGAGTTCAGGCGGGCGGCCTCCAGTGCCGCTTTGAATTGGCTGACCCAGGGGACGATTACATCGGAGCCCCAGTGTGCCAGTGCGACACCTCCGAAGCCTACTGCGAGCAAGACAAAGGTCTCCGTAGTGGAAGGAATCTTAGCCACACTCGCCTGATAGTCAGAAACGCGCTGCTTGAGGTCGGTAATGGCACTGTTGTCTGCCTTTAGGCGCAAGTCAAGCTTATCCGAAATACTGGCCCCGTAGAGCAGAAAGCCCATCCAGATATTGGCCACCACAACATCCACCACAATCATCGAGGCAAACAGATTATCCTTGACTTCAAAAATTTCTTTCATCGCAGTCTGGTTGGCACCGCCACCAATCCAGCTGCCAGCAATAGTCGTCATTCCTCTCCACACAGCT
>CAZNHN010000248.1:5321-9147 GCA_964572415.1 uncultured Phaeodactylibacter sp. | reverse complement strand
ATACACTGCAGGCGCGCCATGCCGTTGGTGAAATCCCCGCGATGGCTGACCCGCAGCGGATATTCCAACGTAAAGGTGCCCTGTGGTAAATACGAAATAAAGAAGTCCGTAGAAGCATCCCGGGTACTTTGGTAATAGCCGAGTCCTCCCTGCCACTTATAGCGGCTGAGTACATTGACCGGCTCCAGGCCACTTGCCCGCATGTCCTGCAGGTGGACGTACTCCATAGCCCGGTCCACCTTGATATCGATGCGCACCACAAGCTTATCGCCGGGTTGCAGCGCCATTTCGGGCGTGACCGGTACCAAAATGGGGCCAGTGTCGCTTAGCTCTTCCCGGTATAGCGTACGGTTCATCACCAGCGGTGTGGACTTGAAGGTTTCTACTTTATCCAGGTCTTCAAAGTACTGCCAGTAGGCGGCACCCCAGGCAATGCCGGGATTAGGGTTGTCCACCTTAATTTGACGGAAGCCCGGCTGAACGGCTTTGCCATCCCATTGGGTTTTGAAATAACCAGTGCCTGCCTCAGCGTTCTTTTGCGCTTCGTTGAGTTGTGCCTGGTAGACATCTTTATCCAGCTTCGGGAAGGAGACCTGCACGGGCTCGTCGTAAGCCAGCCAGTTTTCACCAAAGCGCAGCATGGCGTAGACTGCACTGGCAGTGGCCTTGGTGGTCTCCCAGTGGTTGGTCTGTTTGTTTTTTAGCAGCCACACTTTGAGTTGCTCCACCGCTTCTTCGTCCTTAGCAACGGTAGCGAAGGCCTCAATGAGCATGGCGTGGGTTTCAATCGGCAGTTGGTACCAGTAGTAGCCGTAATCGTACTTCCAGTACATGCCCATTTCTTCGTTGTAAAGGGCGCGCTCGCGCAGGGACTTCATGACTTTTGTGGCTTGTTCCTGCATATCCTGCTTTTGGAAGACCACTGCCAGCATAGCCTGTTCGTAGAGGTTGCGCTCTAACCACTTATCCTCAGCCTGGTTTAGGTAAAAGCCGAACGCCTCCTTCGCCGTCCCGGAAAGCTCCTGATCAGCGGTAAGAGATCGGGTGTACAGGTAGTGAATGGCAATGTTTGGTAGCAGGCTATCCTTTCTGGCCATAGCCTTGGTGTAGTAATCTGCCATTTCTTCATCCACAAAGGCAAGGCCGCGCTCCAGGATATTCCGGGCGTTACGGTCCTTTGCAATATCCTCTACGCCAAGTAACTGCAGGCGTGCCAGGCCTTCCACCAGGTACTGCGTGATGTACCAGCTTTCGCGCCCGCCGGGGAACCAGGAAAACCCACCGTTAGCGGATTGCCGTTCCTTGAGCTTATTCAACGCCTCTGCTTTTTCGTACCCCATACGGTTGAGGTCGAACAGCAGGCCGATGCGCTTGCGCTGTGCGGTTTCGCTTTGGGCATTGCGCACCCAGGGCGTCTGCTCCAGAATGATGTTTTTCAGGTCCTGGTTTTGTTCGAGTTCGCTTAGCAGGGCATCCGTTGAGCGCCACTGCTCGAATACGCGCTGTACCTCCGGGTACTGATTAGCAACAGAAGAGGCCAGGCTGTTAGCGTAGTAGCGGCTAAAAATCTGCTCGGTGCATTCGTGAGGGTATTCCATAAGGTAGGGGAGTGCCTTCACTGCGTACCAGGCCGGGTTGGAGGTGAACTCCAGGGTGAACTGATGCTGCTGCAGTGTTTTGGACTGCTGCGCTTTTTTCATGGCGCTAAAGTCGAAGGTCTTGCTTGCTGCCCCACCGATCGGCAGAGGCATCGTTTCCGTGACGAGGGTCCGGTTGGTCAGCACTGGCAGGGCACTTTCTTCCCCATCGGCATAGCTGCCGGCCTCAGCTGTGACCCGGTGGACGATCGCGCCGGTGAAATCTTCCGGCACTTCAAGCATCCAGGACACCCCCTGTGACTGCCCGGCTTCGGCCGTAAAGGGCTGCTCCTGATCGGTATTCCCAAACAAAGCATCAATGGGCTCCATGCTCACCGCATCAAACAATCGAAGGCGTGCGGTGCCCTGCAATGGTCCTTCCGACAGGTTGCTCACCTTAGCGGTAAAGGCAATGCGGTCGCCCTGACGCACAAAGCGGGGCGCGTTGGGCTGTACCATCAAATGCTTCTGCGTGACCACCTCCTGCTCCGAAAGAGCATACTGCAGGGAGGTCGTATGGGCAAAGGCCAGGAATTTCCAGCGCGTAAGGGCTTCATTCATTTTGAACTTCAGAATGATATTGCCCGCCTCATCGGTACGCAGCTGCGGAAAGAAAAATACCGTTTCCTTTAGATTGCGGCGGATGGTAGGCTTGGGGGCTTCGGCTTCGGCATTGGCCATGGTGTCGCCTTCCGGGGCAGCCATAGCGGCCTGAGGGGCTGCTTCCTCTCTTAGGGAATAATTTTTAGCAGAATAGGATATTATTTTATCAGCTTCGGCGTTGGCTACATCATCAAATTGCCGGGGTTCAGCACTTAGCTCCATAGCGCCCCGTGCAAAACCATACCAACGGTTCCAGTTGTGCCAGTCGAGCGCCCGGTACTGCCGTGCATCAGGGCTTAAGTAAGGTCCTCTGTTGTAGAAAAAGGAACGCCCATAGTCGGCTGAAAAGCCTTGCTGTGCCCAGTTCGAACGGCTGTAAGCACTTGGGAAAGGGCTAAAATGCCAGTTGTGCATGCGGTAAGCATCCAATGAGGCATCATACATGCCCGCTACCAATTCCGCAGCTACTGCCTCTTTCTCCGGACCGCTGATCTTGAGCTCCCAGGTCTCCTCCGCTCCGGGCAGCAGCTTATCCCGGAAGGTCTGATAAGTGATTTTTAGCCCCTTGTTGCTCCAGGGTATCGAAATTTGCTGCTGGAATTTGAAAAAGCGGTTGTACTGCATCCCCTGAATATGGAGAAATAAATTGCCCCGGTCTTTTTCCTCAATCTTCTGGTTGATCCGTTGCCAGCGCGCTGCTTTCAGCCATTCCTGCCGGATCGTTCCACTGCGATCTTCTACTTCAATCAGGTAGGGGATTTCTGCTGTGGCGCTGCCCAGCAGGTGCTGGTAGGTGTCGCCGGGTTGGAAAGGGCTTTCTTTAGCTGGCTTTTCCCAGGCTATCATGCCATCGGGCAGGCGTTGTTTTTTACTGTCAAACAGTGCAAAATACTTTATGGACTCTACCATTTCCCCGCTTTCGTCCCGCAGACGGAGCGTGGCGCGGTAGTGGCCGGTCTTCCAGCCGGAAAAATTAAGGAAGAGGGTGTCTTGGCCATTGACTTCTACCGATTCTTCGAAAACGGTACCCGTGGTTTTCCAGTTGCGCTGCTCATTTTCATCTGCATAGGGCAGGTGAGGAAAACGCTGTACAAATTCTGCCTCCTCCAGCAGGTAGTAGTCCGGGCGTTCCCAGTAGCGCTCCACCAGCGCGCGCGGTGGCGGTGCCAGGGCGGTTATGGTTAGATCGCCACCGGCAGCAGTAGGGTTGCCATCGAGGTTTTGGGCATAGAGCTGTACGGCCATCATTGGATCGGCCAGGTCTGCCTGAGCCGGGAGGTCCATTTCAGCCTTGAGCTGCAGGTAGCCCAGGCGCACGGATCGGGTAGCGGATCGGGTTTCGCCATTGGCATCGGTGACATCCACCGTTACGGTATAGGTGTATTCCGGGCGGTTGTCCGGGCTGATGGTGGGGTCAGGCAGCGCAGGGAATTCGATGGAAAAGCTGCCGTCCGGACCTGTTTGTGCGACGCCATTCGCGATTTCCATACTACTGCTGCTTGGCATGCGGTACCACCAGGAAGACCAGGGGAAACGGGCATTGCGCTCCACCCGATAGGTGACTTTTGCCCCATCAATTACGTTGC
>CAZNHN010000248.1:0-5311 GCA_964572415.1 uncultured Phaeodactylibacter sp. | reverse complement strand
TGCCGGCATAGGCTTTGGCCAGACCGGAGACCATTACGGTGTCGCCTAGCTCAGGCTGGCCATCCAGTGGCTGGAGTTCTACTTCAAACCTGGGGCGTTTGTATTCTTCCACAGAGAAAAAATGCGTACTTCCTCCCAGGCTGGACTGTATAGACATTCGCCCCAGCAGGCCGCCCTGCGGTGCCGTGAAGTTGCCCTGTACGGTACCAAACTCATTGGTTTTCAATTCCAGGTTTTCCACTTCCTGCCGGTTGGCATCCCGGAAAGTCAATGTGACCGACTGATTGGGCAGGATAGCCGGAATGTCATTCGCATCTTTGGTTAAAGCGAGGGCTTTGAAGTAGATGGTTTGCCCGGGCCGGTAAATGGAGCGGTCCAGGAAAAAATGGGTGGTTTCAGACCGGATATCTCTGTCGTAAGACTGGTAATTAGAGAAGCCCCGGCCCAGGATTTGCACATCTGCGCCGCGTGTGAGCTGTATGACAAATGACTGCCTGTCGTCACCGGGAAGGGAAGCCATGCCCATAGCGTTGGTTTGGGCTTTGCTATGCGGGACAAGCTCCTGCTGATTTTTTCGTCGATTGTACCGGGTGGTGAAGAACTGTAGTTCCACGCCTGCCAGCGGCTGCCCATTCTCCCGGTGGGCGACCAGTATTTGGTTGTCGGCACGTTGATAGAGTGCGCCCAGTTCGGAAATGCTGAAAAAAGCCGCACTTACTTCAGCAGCCTCATCAAAATCTTCATTGGTAGCATAGAGGAGGGCGTAACTACCGAACCCCTGCCCGTCAAGTGCAAATTCGGTGCGGTGTTGCTGCAGGTCGCCTTCATCCGGTAGCTTGAAGTGCCCCTGAAGCCGGGGCGCTTTATTTTTCAGGATTTCGAGGGATTCTTTGCCCCGGTTGCGCTCCAGTTGAAAGGCATCTTCCGGGGTCAGTGGGATAAGCCGGTAGTATAGCGAATCCGTATTTCGGTAGGTGAGGGAGAAGAGCATCGACTGATTAGGAAGGTAAACTTCTTCAGCCTGTAGGGTAAGTTGTTGATCGAGGAGCCCGGCTTTTAGATTTTTAATGGGTTGTGCCCAGTAATGGCCGGGGTAGTTCTTGAGCGCCTGGGTTGTCAAATCCAGGGCCTCCTTTGCTTTCCAGCGGTGCGTGGTATCGCCAAAGGGCTGGTAGTTTTGCCCAAGCTGCTGAGCTAAAGCATACCAGGCCTGCATAACTTCAGGCGTGCCCTGATATTGCTCAATAGTGCGTTGCAGGGCCTGGGTATACAGCGATTCTTTTTCAGCATTGACCAGCTTTTGGTAAGCAAACTGCAGGCGTTTGAGGTCCAGGTCGAGCAAAGCAGCGGCATTGTCATTCTTCAGCCGCACACGCAGTAAGTCTTGCAGGAGGTGGAGTACCTGAAGGGTGTACGCTGCTGAGTCTTGTCCGCTGAAGCTGATTTCGACAAAAGTTTGGGCAGGAGCGAGAGCCGCTTCCTCCCGGAGTACGTACTTGTACACCGGTTCGTTGAGGTATGACTGGTCGTTGGAGAAGTAGTCAATAGCCCGGTGCATGAGGAAGTCGTAAAGCGTGGGGCGCAGCCCTTCGGTTGCCGGGCTGTTGGGGGTGGTGATGGGCGCCCATTCTTCAATGGGGATATTAAAAAGGGTTTGGTCCTTTACCGATAAGAGATACTGTTTTGCTGTTTCGTCCAGCAGGTCGCGGGTAGTCCAGAGGCTGATATCCTCCGGGCGCTCTCCGGAAATGGTCGTACGCTGACTAATCTGCCAGCGGTTTTCCTCCAGGTAGCGCTGATACAGGCCCGCCAGCAAGGTATGGAGCACCGGTTTTACAGGAAAAGAAGCCGAATCGGCTTCCGATTGCACACGGCGGATCGCTTCCGCCAAGCCTTCTTCTTCGATTTGGCTTTGGAATTTATTGAGGTAGATGATGGTTTTGACCCATTCGGCTGGTTCATCATCTGCTTTAGCTTGCTGGTAGAGTGTTTCGGTGGCCTCAAGTGCCGACCGGGGCAGGCCATTCTGCTCCAGCGAGTCTATTTTTGCCCAGGCTTCGGCGTATGGGCTGTTATCGTTCATAACTGGTTTTGGCGTTTGGGAAAATAAGGGGGCGGAGCAAAGCAGTGCGGCGAAAAGCCCCGAAATGATACGTTTTAACATAGAATTTGTCTTTTGGGAAGGCGGGGTGCTGAATAATACCGCCCGTTACCTTACTAATACGCAGCAAGGCAGGGTCGAATTACATAAATGTAGGGAAAATGTGGCGAATAGCTCGTGGAAAAGGGCAGGGTAGGGCATAAATTACCGGAGCGGCGTAAACCTTTACGCCGCTCCGGTAACCGAGATATTAACGGATCATCGTGACCAATCCGTCAATCATAAAGGACCGGCGCAGGTCGTCCAGGTAGTTTTGTGCAGCTGCTTTTTGGGGGAATGCGGCAATGACTACCTTTTGGAACCCGTTAGCGTTCATGATATAGACATTGCTTAATCCTTTAGCCTGCAACTCTTCCACCTGCCGGGCAGCATTTTCTGCATTTCGGTAGGAACCGACTTGTACGGCATAGCCCTGTGTGCCGCGTGGCAGTGCCGTGGCTGAGGTGCTGCTGGTGGAAGAAGTTTGTGCCGCGCCTGGTGCCCGGCTGGCTAGCGAACCGCCGACCTGCCCGTATGATTGGGGCTGATTGCTGGTGTAGCCACCTTTTGCAGTCAGATTGGCATTGTTGCTGTAAGGCTCAGTGTAAGTCCTGCCTGATTGTGGAGGCTGGCTGCTGTAAGCTGTGTTATTGTTGCTATAAGCCCGCCCGACCGGTGGTGCCGAGTTGTAGGCGGAATAGCGGTTGTTTCCCCCTTTGGCTGTGTAGCCGGAGGTATTGGTATTCCGGCTGGAGTAGCTGCTCTGGGTAGCTGCGGCCGGATACTGTGGTTCGTAGGAAGAAGAACTGTATGCGGGCACACGGTTACTCCGGCTGGCGTAGCTATCGTAGGATTGGGGGGCTGACCGGGTGGTGGTTTGAGCAGTCAGCTGGCCACCTCTGGGATTTTGGTCAGACTGGCCGACTGGCTCTATGCGGACCTGAGCTTTACCATCTCTGAGCAGCCCAATGTCCATTGCCGCTGCTTTGGAAAGATCAATCATCAGGCCCTCCACGAACGGGCCTCGGTCATTGACCCGCACTACGGTAGACAGGCCGTTGTCCAGGCGGGTTACCTTTAGTAAGGTGCCTTTGGGGTAAGTTTTGTGTGCAGCCGTGTATTCTTCGCGCCGGTACCCCTCGCCCATAGCGGTAATGCGGCCGTGGAGATAGTCGGCATAGTAGACAGCTGTGCCCGTCTCACTATTGTTAGAGGAAGAAGTGTACCGGCTGCTGTATTGCTGTGCCGATAAGCCTGTCGTCATCAGGAACAGGCCAAAAATCATGTAGAAGCGCATATGCGTTTTGTTTAGTGGACTTTGTTTTTAGAGCTTGTTTGGATTTTACACTTCGGGCTGCTCTTGCCAAATTTTGTCCTGCTCTTCGTTGTTCTTCGGTCACGTCCGTACGGATGCTCCCTCATCACGCCTTGATCAGAATAAAATTTGGCTTCGTTCGCTCCAAAAGCAAAATCCCAACAAGCTCTTAACAAACAAGAAGTTGGTTAAGATCATATTAACATTCAAAATCGGCAATAAATTGTTGAGGGTCAAGTTTTTTAATACGTTTTATTCCAATTTCAGCGTTTCCTGCACGGCCTGCTCTCCAAATTGGATCTCCACGCTGTATTTCCCCTTGTATAGATAGGCACTACCATTGTCCATGACTTTAATTCGGACCGGCTTTTCGTCCGGCTTTCTGTCTTTATTTAGAGTTTCATTGTACTCATCCAGAGTTTCCTCGCTAATTGTAAGGTCGTAAGGGATATAGTTTATCCCTCTTGAAAGTTGAACCTCAAAATTTTGCAGTTCCAGACTATCCGGGGTGGAGACTGTTACGAAAGCCTTACCGGGCATATTGGCATAGACCGGAATTTGCGCCTCAGGTACAGTCTGCTCCCAAACCGACTTTTTGCCCCAGTTGGAGCGGTATCGAATGGGATCAGGAGAGAAGGCGTGCAGTGCTTTAGCCATCAGGCTGCTGTCCAGTTGCTGTAGCTCCTTTATGCGGCCAACGTAAATGGACCGGCCGTGTGTGCCCACCACTAATTCCTTAGCGGTGTTTTGAATAGCCAGGTCGTGGATGGCTACGGCAGGCAGGTTGTTGTCGAGCAACATAAAGTGGTTGCCCTTGTCTAGGGAAATATACAAGCCATGGTCTGTACCAATATAGAGCAGTTCGGGATGTTCGGGGTCTTCCCTGATTACGTTTACGGGCTCTATAGGCAGGTCTGTTCCAATACGCTGCCAGGTATTTCCATAGTCTTCTGAGACGAAGAGGTAAGGCGTGAAGTCATCCCATCGGTAGCCATTGAGCGCTACATACACCCGGCTTTTCTGATGGGCAGAAGCTTGCACCCGGCTCACCCACAAATCTTCAGGCAGGTTACCGGTAATATTGGACCAGCTAAAGCCTCCGTCCCGGCTCAGATGTACGAGCCCATCGTCAGAGCCGGCGTAAAGCAGTCCGAATTGCAGGGGCGACTCGTGAATGCTGCTGAGTGTACCGTAGGGGACATCGCCGGTGATGCCGCCCTGGGTCAGATCCTCGGAAATCTCTTCGAAATTTTCACCCTGGTCCATAGAGCGCAGCATTTTTTGGGCACCCATGTACAGGATGTCGGGGTTGTGGATGGAGAGGTGGATGGGCGCCTGCCAGTTCCAGCGGTAGGGCCGCTCTCCCAGGTCGGGCTTAGGCGTGATATAAGTGGTTTTTTCTGTGGCAGTATTGATGCGGAAATAGTTGCCAAACTGGAATCCAGTGAAAACGGTTTGGTTGTCTCTTGGGTCGATGGCGACCTGCATGCCATCCCCGCCCATGATTTCCTTGTAGGGATAGTGCCCGGTAGAGTGCCAGCGGTCGCTGGCTTCGTAGGTGCTGGGGCCCATCCAAACCCCATTGTCCTGCAGCCCGCCGTAGATGCGGTAGGGTTCTGCATGGTCAACAGCTACGGTATAGAATTGCCCAACTGCCGGGCTGTTGCATTTGGCCCAGTGCGCGCCGTTGTCGTAGGAGATATTGATGCCGCCATCGTTCCCTAAAATGAGGTGCTCTGCCCGGTTGGGGTTGATCCACAGGGCGTGGTGGTCGGCGTGCACGTTGTCTTGCATGATGTTGGTCCAGGTCTTTCCGCCATCATCGGAGCGCAGTACGGGTACACCCATGACGAAAA
>CAZNHN010000247.1:4953-9168 GCA_964572415.1 uncultured Phaeodactylibacter sp. | reverse complement strand
AGGCTGCTCAAGCCAATTTTGTATAGTAATCGGTGCATAAATTCGGGTTTAGCGGGCCATGAATAGATCAAGGTCTTTGGGCGACAGGTTGGGCGTACCGCCTTCCCGGGTGGCCACCAGAGCTCCTGCGGCGGTAGCAAATTTCAGACAGTGCGGCAACGGTTTTTGTTGCAGGTACTGACTGAGGAAGCCCGCCAGGAACGCATCGCCACTGCCTACGGTATCTGCTACCTTCACCGGGAATACGGGGTGTTGCAAACAGGTGCCATCCGGGCCCATCCAAGCGGCACCATCGCTGCCCTTGGTTACAATTAGCCCCTTCAGTTGGTGGGCTTCGAGGATGACCTTCATTTGAGCTTCCTCTCCGGTCTGATCGGTATACCAGGCGGCGATAATGGCGAGTTCCTCCTCGTTCATCTTTACCAGGTGGGCACGGCTGAGCAGTTCCCTGAGGCGTTCGGGCGTGTAGTGGGGCGGGCGGAGGTTGACATCGAATACGGCCAGAGTGGCTCGCTCCAGCAAACGTAGCAAAGTGGCACGCGTGCCTGCCTGCCGCGCGGCCAGGCTGCCAAAGACCAGGGCTTCTGCTTCGGATACCGCCTGTGCCGCCGCATCAGAAGCAGTGATGAAATCCCAGGCTACTGGCTGTACGATTTCGTAGGAGGCATGCCCCTTTGCATCCAGGGTGACCTGAACGGTACTCGTGGGCTGTTCGGCATCTTCCTGCACCAGGCTGTGGTCGATCCCCTTGGTATCCAAAAAAGCCCTTAGTTCTTCCCCCAGCGCATCCTGCCCGATCCGGCTGATGAGTTGGGTCTGAAACCCAAAATTCCGCAGGTGGAAGGCAACGTTCATAGGTGCACCACCCGCTTTTTTACCGGCAGGCAGCATATCCCAAAGTACTTCTCCAAAGCTGACAACACTCATAAAAGGTAAGGTTATTTCTTCATCAAACGTTCCTGTAGCTCTTCAAGAGAGATCCCCTTGGTTTCGGGCATCATGAAGGCTACGAATAACAATTGCAGTACCATCAGCCCGGCAAAGAGCCCAAAAATAGCGAACTCTTCCATTACCCCGGTCAGATAAGGGAACGTACCGGCGATGAGGGCGGCAAAGACCCAGTGGGTGCCACTGCCCAGGGAGTTGCCAAAGCTGCGCACCTCGTTGGGGAAAATCTCGGAGATGAACACCCAGATCACCGCCCCCTGACCAATCGCGTGGGAGGCAATGAATACAAACAGCCAAAACGGCACCGTATATCCACCGGATACTCCGCTGTAGAAAGCATACGCCACGGCGGACAACGAAATGATGTAGCCCAGGGAACCGATGTACATCAGTTTGCGACGGCCGAAACCATCAATGAGCGACATACCGATGAGGGTGAAAACGAGATTGACCGTACCAATACCTGTACTCGCCAGCAGGGCGGCACTTTCCTCCAGCCCCGCCAGCTTAAAGATACGCGGGGCATAGTAAATCACGGCATTGATGCCAGACACCTGATTGAAAAAGGCAAACAGGAATGCCAGCAAAATAGGGCGGTTATAGATACCCGACAGGAAAGCCCTGAGCCCTCCGGCGCGGGCGTTCTCGTGAGCGTGCTCGATGGCTGCCAGTTCCTGATTCGCCGTTTCCGGATTGATGCGCTGCAGGACCTCCAGGGCCTCATCGTGCGCATCCCGTTTGACCACCAGCCAGCGCGGGCTGCGGGGCACTTTCAGGATTAGCAGGACAAAAGCGAGGGCCGGCAAAGTTTCCACGCCCAGCATCAGCCGCCAGGAGCCACTGCCGATGAGCCAGTTGGACACATAGGCGACCATAATGCCCAGCACGATATTGAATTGGAAAAAGGCGACCAGCCGTCCACGTTGCTCCTTAGGGGCTACCTCGGTGATGTACATAGGCGCCACCACGGAGGAGGCACCCACGCCCAGCCCGCCGATGAACCGGAAAAACATAAGGCTGTACACATCCGGAGCGAGGGCGGATCCCGCAGCCGAAATCAGGTAAAGCACCCCAATCCAGAACAGGCTGGTTTTGCGGCCAAAGCGCTCGGCAGGCAGACCACCTAATAAGGCACCGATGACGGTACCGTACAGGGCCATGGCTACCATTTGCCCAACCATGGTGTTGCTGAGCCCCCATACTTTTTGAATAGCGCCCTCTGCACCGGAGATGACGGCGGTGTCAAACCCAAATAAAAAGCCGCCAAGGGCCACGGTAAAGGACCAGAAAGTAACGTTTTGGTTTTTCATACACTGCTTTGATTATACACCTGGATTATTTCGGGGATGCAGTATAAGAAAATTTAATCGGGGTTGGATTAGGGTTGCACCAATTTATTGTTGGTTGGAAACGGTAAGCCCCAGCTCTGTCCCTTTTTTGAGCATGAATTGATAGGCATCGTCATAGTTGTTGCCTACATCGCCATCCAAAATCGCCTCCCGGATCGCATTCTTAATGATGCCGACTTCCCGGGAAGGGGAAATGCCAAAGGTCTCCATGATGGTCTCTCCGGAAATGGGCGGCTGCCAGTTGCGCAGGTGGTCTTTCTCTTCCACTTCCTGCAGGCGCTCACGTACCATCTCGTAGTTTTCCAGGTAGCGCTTTACCTTTTTTGGGTTCTTGGAAGTGATGTCGGCCTCGCAGAGCTGCATAAGGTCGTCAATATCATCACCAGCTTCAAACAGCAGGCGGCGGATGGCGGAATCGGTAATGTTTTCTTTCGTCAGGCTAATGGGGCGCAGGTGCAGGCGGACCAGTTTCTGCACGTACTTCATCTTGTGGTCGAGCGGCAGGCGCAGTTTTTTGAAAATGCGGGGTACCATGCTCGCCCCCAGTGCCTCATGCCCGTGAAAGGTCCAGCCGTGCTGTGGGTGGAAGCGCTTGGTGGGCGGCTTGGCGATATCGTGGAGGATGGCTGACCAGCGCAGCCAGAGTTTGTCGGTTTTGGCGCAGAGGTTGTCCAGGACCTCAAGGGTATGGTAAAAATTATCCTTATGGGCTTTGCCGTTGCGGACTTCCACACCCTGCAGAGCTGCCATTTCGGGGAAGAATTTTTGAAGCAGGCCGGTGTCAAAGAGGTGCTTAAAGCCGATAGAAGGCTTGTCCGCAAGGATGATTTTGTTGAGCTCCGTGGTGATCCGTTCCTTGGATACGATACTGATGCGGCTGTGGTACTGCTCAATGGCGCTAAGCGTTTCCGGGTCAATGGTAAAGCCGAGTTGGGTGGAAAAGCGGATGGCGCGCATCATGCGCAGGGGGTCATCAGAAAAGGTCTTACCCGGTTCCAGCGGGGTTTTGATCAGTTTGGCTTCGAGGTGCTCCAGCCCGTTGAAGGGGTCGATTATAGAGCCATAGTCCCGCTCATTCAGGCTGACCGCCAGGGCGTTGATGGTAAAGTCGCGCCGGTTTTGATCTTCTTCCAGCGTCCCTTCCTCTACGGTGGGCTTACGGGAGTCGGAGCGGTAGGATTCCTTGCGGGCACCTACGAACTCGATTTCCATATCCCGGTGCTTGAGCATGGCGGTGCCAAAACGCTTGAAGACGGTGATTCTGGGGATGGGCCGAAGACGCCCGGCAACAGCCCGTGCCAAATCTATACCACTGCCCACGCAGACGATATCCATATCCTTGGAAGGGCGGGCCAGCAGTCGGTCCCGGACATAGCCGCCAACAACGTAGGCAGGGAAGCCCAGTTCCGTGGCCGCTTTGCTGATAAGCTCAAATATTTTCCGCTCGTGTGGCTCAATATTAAAAACCAATGGATTGCATTTTGGGGTTAGACCAGTGCTTCTTCATTGCCGTAAACGGCTTCAATCTCATCTAGAATGGCGTAGACGTCAGCCGGGTTTTCTTCGGTGACGAGGCGTTTGCGGTACTCCTTGATGTTGCGGAAGCCCCGGAAATAATTGGTGTAATGGCGGCGCATTTCCAAAATGCCAAGCTTGGCCCCTTTCCAGGAAACAGAGTGCTCAAGATGGGCTCTTGCGGCAGCCACACGCTCCTCTACTGTGGGTGGGGGCAGCAGTTCTCCGGTAGCGAAATAGTGCTTGATTTCCCGGAAAATCCAGGGATAGCCAATGGCTGCCCGGCCAATCATGATGCCATCCACGCCGTAGCGTTCCCGGTACAACTTCGCTTTTTCCGGGCTGTCGATATCGCCATTCCCAAAAATAGGGATATGGACACGCGGATTTTCCTTGATTTTGC
>CAZNHN010000247.1:0-4943 GCA_964572415.1 uncultured Phaeodactylibacter sp. | reverse complement strand
AGGGACCAGTCTGCTTCGCCTTTGTACATCTGCTTGCGGGTGCGCCCGTGGATGGAAAGGGCTTTGATGCCTACATCCTGCAGCCGCTCAGCCACTTCCTCAATGTATTTGGTATTGTCATCCCAGCCCAGGCGGGTCTTGACGGTGACGGGCAGGCTGGTGGATTTGACGACATCATCGGTGAGTTGGACCATACGGTCAATATCCTGGAGAATGCCGGCGCCTGCCATTTTGCAGACCACCTTCTTCACCGGGCAGCCGAAGTTGATATCGAGGACTTCCGGCTTGGCTTCTTCTACAATTTCCGCCGCCCGCATCATGGAATCGTGCTCTGCTCCGAAGATCTGAATGCCGATCGGGCGCTCATAATCGTAAATGTCGAGCTTTTGCACGCTTTTATCTGCGTCGCGGATCAACCCCTCTACCGAGATGAATTCCGTGTACATCATGTCACAGCCCTGAGCCTTGCAAAGCGCCCGGAATGGCGGGTCGCTAACGTCCTCCATGGGTGCGAGCAGCAGCGGAAATTCACCAATATTTACATCACCAATTTTAACCATCTTTCTGCATTTAATGCTACAGCCTGCAAAAGTACGCAATTCCTGTCCGTTTCGACAAACGATGCCCGGGAATAATAAGTTCGGGATTATGGCCGGGGGCTCAAAAGAAAATCCTAAATTTACGCGCACTAAGAACCAACTAACCTTTTCATGGATTCGGCAATTATCCTGGTATTTTTCCTTGGCTATCTGGCCATTGTATTTGAACATCCACTCCGGCTTGACAAAACCGTACCCGCGCTCATCATGGCGGCGGTCGCCTGGGCGCTATTGGCGCTGGGCTTCCACTACGGCTTACTGTCAGTCGTCGATACACACGAGCACATTTACAGTCTGGTAGGCGCACATGACGCGCATGGCGAGGGGCACCACCTTGCTGAGGAGGGCTTCAATAACACTTTGCTCCATCACTTAGGCAAAACCGCAGAGATACTCATCTTCCTGATTGGTGCGATGACGATTGTAGAGATTATCGACTTGCATCGGGGCTTTGAAGTGCTGAAGAGCTACGTTAAAACCAAAAGTAAGCGGAGGTTGCTCTGGATCGTGGGCATACTTGGGTTTATCCTCTCTGCCATTATTGATAACCTTACCGCTACAATAGTTCTGGTGACGCTGCTGCGTAAGATCGTGCCTGATAAGAAGGAGCGCCTGTGGTTTGTGGCGCTTATCGTCATTGCAGCAAATGCAGGCGGTGCCTGGTCGCCAATCGGTGATGTGACCACCACCATGCTCTGGATTGGCAATAAGGTTTCGGCAGCCGGGCTGGTTGAGTACCTTGTGCTGCCTTCTATCGCCTGTTTTGTGGTTCCCTTTGTCATCGCTGCCTATTTCATGAAGCCATTCCGGGGTGAAATCACCCTGGATGTGAATGAAAATATTCAGGCCGGTAAGCTACTCAGCAGTCGTACCATGTTATTCCTGGGACTGGGCGCTATCGTGTTTGTGCCTGTTTTTAAAACGGTGACTCACCTACCGCCGTATCTGGGCATGATGCTGTCGTTGGGCGTGGTCTGGCTGGTTTCTGAATATATCCACCCGGAAGAAGATTTCTCCCATTCCCGCCGGGAGATGTACTCTGCCCATAAAGCACTTGCGCGGATTGAAATGTCCAGTATCCTGTTTTTCCTCGGTATCCTGATGGCAGTCGCTGCTCTGGAAAGCCTGGTCTACGCTACGGTCATCCGTGATGGTGCAGAAGTTCAGGTAGGAACCTTGCGCTACGTTGCAGAGGTGCTGGACCGCGTCATTCCGAATCAGGATGTGGTGGTCATATTGCTTGGTTTTGCCTCGGCGATTATCGACAACGTACCGCTGGTAGCCGCCTCTATGGGCATGTACGAGATGCCGATGGACTCCAAGCTGTGGCACTTCATCGCGTATTCTGCCGGTACCGGCGGTAGCATGCTGATCATTGGCTCGGCTGCGGGCGTGGCTGCGATGGGCATGGAGCGCATTGACTTCATCTGGTACCTTAGGAAGATTGCCTGGCTGGCTTTGGTCGGCTTCCTGGCGGGTGCTGTGGTCTTCCTGCTGATGGTGCCGCTGCTGTCTTAGACGGTATTCGGTCAAGGCAACAAAAAAGCGCTGTCAGGTTTGTTCTGGCAGCGCTTTTTTGTTGAGAGATTTGAGGGCAGCTGGGAGGAGGATTCTGATTCTGAGCAATTGGCTTTTCTCGTGTCTCAGGTATTCTCAGTTTTTTCAGTACATTTAACACACTCTGCTTATTTAAAGGAAGCTTTTACTAAGATTTAGGTATGTCCTGCTTTTCGTCTAAAGTTCATCTAATTATCTTTTAGGAAACCTGACTAGACGGCTTTTGGATGCTGATAATCAGTTATTTGTGATTTAATCTTGTCAGGAGCGTCTAAATTTCGTCTAAATTTCGTCTAAAATCCACTTTCTATTATCATTGAGTTTTATCTTATTAGCTCTCTTTAGTTTTTGAAGCAGGTTTTTCACTTTGTGTTTTTTTTGTGTATCATCTAGCACATCAGGAAGCTTGTTTAGTACCAATTCTTCAATTTCTGAACGAGAGGCTACTTTGAATTCTTCAATATAGTCGATTATGATTTTCATACAGTACTTATCATTAATTCCTCTTTGCCTGATGTATTTTGCTTTCTCACCGGTTACGTTTGCCACTGAAGAAGAGATATGATAATTTGGCTTTCTTCCTTCAATGAGTTTTTTGGCTCTTAACTGCCGGGCTTCTTCATCTGTGATAGTTTTGTTTTTTGCTACTTTGTCCAAAAGCATAATTTCCTGTAGGCTTAAGTCTTTTAGCTCTGCTAACTTTCGGGCATAATTAATATCCACGATCTTTCCGGTAACCTGAACGGTTATTTTGTCGTTACGCAGGTCATAATCAGGTAAAGGAAAGTACTTGTTCTTCTGAATGATAAACATTTTCTTAATGCCGCTACCTATGGTGTCGATCATATTTAAACTTACCATCGCATTGGCTAAAAACGGATTGCGGTAGTTCGTCTCAGGCGTATCTGCTTCGATTACTTTTTCAATGCTCTCCGGAATGAAGCTTCCTGAATTGGCAAAAGTCAGCCTGCCGTCTTCATGTTCCACTACGTTGATTTTACCGCCAAATGTATAGTCCTGATGGGCAATACAGTTGTTCAGTGCCTCACGAATGATAAAGGGGTCGTACTGATCTACCTCATCAGGAAATAAGGTCTGGTCCTTGATATAACGGTACTTAAGGTTTCTGATTTTTGCCTTTACGCTTTCGACCTGTAGCAACAGTGGGCAAGTAAAGTGTTCGTAGTCTTTTTCCAGATTGTCCCTATCCTTTAATATCCACGAAATTTTTGAAGATGCAGGTGAAATGAAGTGCTCTGATTCCGCTTTACCCAGTAGGAGTAGCAGTATGGGTAACTTGACCTTTAATCAAGACTTTGGCCTTATTTAGAAATGTGGTATCATCCCACGTCTGTATTTGATCTTTCAGCCTTGGGTTTTTTACGGTAAACATTTGCCTTGCCTTGGCGATGGCCTCTTCATTCAAATCGTGTATGCTTGCACCTGCTATTATTTGAGCACTCCAGTCACTGGCAAAGGCCTGATTCCTTATGCGCTCAACTTTTTCAATATTCAAAGCGGTCAGGCTCTCGCCGTTCCTCGCGTAGTAATGTCCCTTCCACGCAATAGGCATGCCCTGAGGGGCCGCAGGGATTTCAAAAACCAATACCTTCCCATCTTTGGTATCAATGGGGCTAACCTTCACAAAGCCGATATTTGGAGAAGTATGGGCGGCTATTTCCTGTTTGTATTCATTGACTTGTTTATCGGAGATTTTTGTTCCGGAGATGGTTTTATCGTTGTCAACGCCTAAGAGGAAGTACGCTGCTTTCAGGCCCAGCAGGTTCGCCTCATTGCTGAGTGCAGAGAAATACCGACCCAGCTTGTTCTTGTCAAACTGGTTTTCGGCCCGTTTAAATTCCAATACCTCCGTTTCTGTTTTGGATGCCAATAATCTTTGTAGTAATCCTTCCGTCATGGCTTACTGTTTTTTTGGCTTTTTATTCCGTCTACCAATGTAGGAAAGATTTCAGGAAAATGCACAGCGCAGGCTTATGAAATTAAGACCACAAAACATTGAGTCATGCAAAGACTAAGGCTTACCCAGCGCCAGCCCCACCGGGCAGTCCGCATCATGCGCGCCGGGCAAATACCCGGTGCTCATCAAAAACTCCCCAGTGATTTCCCCACCGGTAAACTTGAAGGTCTTTTTAAACAGCTTCACCCAATCTGTTTTAGGCATGGGGTGGTGGTGGTCCAGCCAGGCTTTGAAGCTGCCAAATTCCGCCTGTAGCTGTTGTATTTGCTGAGCGTTGTGAATGGCGGCATTTACCTTGAGCTTGTTGCGGATGATGCCCGCGTCCTGAAGCAGCCTTGCCCGGTCTTCGTCTGTATAGCCCGCCACCGTGTTGATGTCAAAGTTGGCGTAAGCTGCTCTGAAGTTATCGGCTTTTTTCAAAATGAGCTCCCAGGACAGCCCGGCCTGATTGATTTCCAGGATTAGCCTGCCGAACAGCTCGTTATCGTCGGTTAGCGGGAAGCCGTATTGGTGGTCGTGGTACTGCCGGTGGACATTGTCTGCCGGCAGGTCCCGCACAAATGCGCAGTAGGATGCCATAGAAAGTTAGTTGCCAAAGAACCAGCTCATATACTTGTTCGCTTCATCATAAAGGTAGCCTTCGCGGGCATCGAGGATGTCTTTGCTGACCGGGTTGACCTGCCAGGTTTCATCGGCCCAGTATTCCAGCTTACCGCCAATGAAAACAAAGTGAGCGAATGGCTGTGAAGCATAGAACAAGTCCGGCCCTGCGAAGTAGAAGGTAGACAGCCCGGTCATTCTGCCACTGT
>CAZNHN010000246.1:5140-9226 GCA_964572415.1 uncultured Phaeodactylibacter sp. | reverse complement strand
CCGTCCAGCCGATTTGCCAGTCTTGCAGGAACATATTGCGGGGGCCCACCGAATAATACCCATGCTCGTCTTCCCAGTTCAGCCGGTTAAACTTGGCTTCCTGTACGGGAAAGGCCTCGGAAAAGGGCAGAATTAGCCGGTGCTTACCTGCTGGCAGATAGCTTTTGCGGATATCGATGTAGTAATCGAATAGCCCTTGCAGTTCAGGCGCTGAAAACAAGTGCAACTGAAAGGTAATCTGAACCCTGTCCCCTGCGGTGAAATCCGCAGGTACATCATCGGAGGGCCAGCGGCTGTCGGTGATCCGGTATTTGTATTGCTCGCGCACCACAGGAGCGGTGAGGCTAATGGTCGCTTTGTCCCGGTCCCTGTTCTCGGTGATGTCTATGCCGGAATCGCCAAGCCGGGTCTGTGGCGGGGTCAGCAGCCATACGCCTTGCTGTTTTTCCGGGTGATGGAACCCAATAGCGGGCAGGGTCATATCGCCCGTCCGCTGTTGGATGCGCGAAGGGCCGTCGCTTACGTTGAGCTTGGGCACATCGCTGATGATTGTGGGTATGTTGGGACCAATATCCCTGGGGTCCAAAAGTTTGGGGGAGTAGCGGATGCGCCGGTAAGGGAAGCGGTTTCCATTGTAAACGGCCCCCGGCATCAGCACATAGTTGTCGGTGGACCAGTCTGAAAATTCAAAATCGATAGATACCGAGGCGGAAGGCGTTTGCCCGGATTGACAAATAAAGGTGGCGGTGCCTTCCAGTACATTAGTCTGACCGGGAAGGGGTTCCAGGTCTAGCTGAATGGCCCATGCGCTACCGGGTAGAGAAAGTGAATTATTCCCGGCTTGCAGCGGTGTGCTATACCGGTTTGTCAGCAGATTGAAGTGTTCCGCATCGTACTGATTGACCCGTGCGTGCAGCGTCAGGTCAGGAGGAAGTTTTGGGGCCTGAGCAGGCAAGGTACCCATACCGCATAGCAAAAATGCCAGGATCAGCGGGATAGGGATATTGCCCCAAAGGCGTCTTGGAAAATACAGAAGCATATCCAGAGAATTAAGAGGTTGAAAATCAAAATTATCAACCAAAGGATAAGCAGTGAAGCGTATTGTAATGAGGTGAAACCGCTGGTAACGAGTGTTTCACAAAACAGAAGGGTGCCCTTCCGAAGACGGAAAAGACACCCTTCTTCTTCTGCGATTAGCGTTTATTGCTTAATCAGTTTACGGATCGCCCGGAACTTGCCTTCCTGCATGACATGCACGGTGTACATGCCATTAGGCAAGGTGTTCAGGTTCAACGTTTCCTGTAGCACGGTGCCGGCTTTGTCTACGCGGATGGCGCGGACTTCTTTGCCGGTGTAATCATATACGCCGATCAGGATGGTACCCTGAGCGTCGTTGTCGAGGCGGATGTTCACGACATCCCCGTTGCTTGGGTTCGGGAATACGCGGAGCAGATCGGAATGATCCACTTCGGCGGTATGGGTCAGCGTACCCAGGCGGTACTCACCGGATTGTAAGCCATCCACGGCAAACTTCACGGTGCCAGCGCCGGCAACAGGTACCAGGCCGGTGTCTGTCCATTCTTCACCATCGTAGTAGAGCAGCTTTAGGTTGTCTACCGATCCCGGTGCATCAACGCCTGCAGCTTCAAAGTCGAAGATCATATCTACATTCGGGCTGTTGCCGATGACCTCTACGTACCAGATGCGTTCCCAGTTGTTGGCGGTGTTGACAGGTAAACCGTTGTGGGCAGCCATCACAAAGTCATCTACCGCAAATGGGGAGCGTACATCGATCTGCAGGCCAGCGCCGGAGGCAGAGCGGTGCTCCTGTTCGGTAGTACCATCAATGTACATCGTTTTACCGACACCAATCAGGTCTTCGGTGTAATCTGTGTTGGTGTACAGTTTCAGGTCGGTATCGCCTTCCATCAGCTCCAGTCCGTACTTGACGGCCAGGTAGTTGTGGACGATGAGGTTTTGAGCAGCGTTGAGTCCTTTTTTGTAGACTACGAGCTCCGGTATCGTGATGGGCTGGAAGCCGCCAACAATTGCCGGAGCGTCTACGGCCGGAATGATACCGTTATAGTTGTTGATCTTATCAATTCCACCATTATTCCGGAATATTACCTGTCCGAAATCACCCTGGAGTTCTGCGTTCACGATGTAGTAATCCTGATCATTAAACTCAGCATCGGTGCGTAAGAAAAGCTGACGCTCAATTACAAATTGCATTTTATGCGGATCAGCGCCACCGTTAAACTCAAGAACATAGGCCTGAGCTTCATTGCCTGCAGTAATATCCCGCTTCTGGAAAACCGCCGCGAAGTCTGCCAAAAACTGATTCCGCTTGAACACGGTAAAGATGGAGATACCTGCGCCACCATCGAGGTTGTCCGCATCATCAATAATGAGGGAACGGTTGATCTGGTCGGAACCATCATCGAGGCCGAACTGCATGACTGGCTTGCCATTTAGTCCATCAGCGATGTACGTAGGAGCAGGCTTCTGGCTTTCACCGGTATTCGGAATACCGTTATCGCCGCCTTCCACGTAGGTGTTGTAAGCATCGTTACCGTTGCCTGAACGGTCTTCCCAGGTGAAAACCTGCTCGCCATCGGCTACATCCGTAATGGCATCAGCGCGGAGCCAGAGTGCATTTTCCGGCTGTCCAGCAATGGCGTTATCGGATGCCCCAACACCGCCAGGGCCAGTACCAGTACCCGGTACCGTGTTGACTACAGTATAAGTAGCTTCCAGGATAGGGCCAAATTCAGTTCCGTCTGCATTTACACCCCTCGCCCGTAGCGTTGTGGTCTCTGTTAGGAGGATCCCGCCGCTTGGGTAAGGCGTCAAAGGATCGCTACCATCATCTGAATAGAAAATAAAGGCATCTTCAGGAAGGACTTCTATCGTAACGTTTACAGCATCGTTGTATTCTACCAATGGTGTAGGCGTGAATACAGGGCGTCCAACCGGAGCGACGTTGTAAGTCGCAGTTACCGAACTACTGGCTACCAGGCCATCCGCAAATGCGCGGGCGGTAACGGTTGCCGTATCAGTCAGCAGGATACCATCTTCGTAAAGCAGGCTTTCTTCCGTAGGTTCTGTGCCATCCAGAGTATAGTAGATGGTGGAACCCGGTGTTTGTGGTACGATTTCCACGGTTACCTCAGGTACGTAGTCTCCGGAAGGTGTAATTATCGCTGGTGCGGCTACAATCTGACGGTAGTCGAGGAACAGGCGGGCAGGCTGCCAGCCCTTATCGGAAATCCAGACATTGGAGCCCGGTGTGTTGTCCCGGCCTCGGACTACGAAAGAAACGTACTCATGCCCCTGACTGATGGCATTCTTAACGAAGTCGGTCAGCTCAGGCCCTGAGAGATCATGGAAAGCACTTTCGGTGACGTTGTACTCCGTTAGCAGGCCAGTCACGTTCTCTGGCTTGTTATTCCAGGTCACGGTGGTTTCATCCCAGGAATTATCGGTTGTACCGTACACTTCAATCCAGAAGTTGTCGAGTGGAATGCCGGTATTTTCCTGATCTCCTCTCAGGGTAAGCGTAGCCGTAACGATATTGGAGCGGGCACCGTCAAGGTCAAACTTCACAAGTGCTTCGCGGTCATTGTTGGCATCATCGTCCATTGCGATTTGCATGGCAGTTACGCCATCGTAGTTCTCATCCGGTGTGCCTTCGGCTACGTAAGAATCCTCGATTACCCGCTTGTCCTGTGTGGAGTAGTCAAGGGCGAGCTGTGCAGGAACCCAGTTTTTGGATGAGATCCATGCACGGAAGGAAGTCTCATCGCGTCCGCGAACTACAAAGGTGATATTGCTGCGGCCTGCTTTAATGGCATCATTAATATATGCTGTAAGTGCACTGCCCTGTACAGGGTGAACAGCGCTCTCGGTAATGTTATACTCCGCTAAGGCATCTGTGGTGACCTCAGGGGTCGTATTCCAGGTCAATGTACCTTCAGACCAATCGTCACTATCTGTACCGTAAATTTCCAGCCAGAAGTTTTCATCATTAGATGGAGGATTGCTCTGATCACCGCGAAGCATCAGGGTTGCGGTGCCGATACCATT
>CAZNHN010000246.1:1270-5063 GCA_964572415.1 uncultured Phaeodactylibacter sp. | reverse complement strand
ACGTCTTCAATAACCGTCAGGGTATCATTTTCCAAGCGGAAAAGGTTCGGGCGGCTAATATCGAGGATAGGTCCCCAGCTGGCATTGTCCACACCACCGATCCACATATTGGAGGTGGAGTCTTTGGCGGCGGACCGGACCAGGAAGCCCACTGTCGTTGCCCCTTTGCGGATTTCCTCATTGATGTAGTCTACCAAACGGCTGTCGGTATTGACGAAGTCTTTACGGGCAGAGCTGCTGTTGAGCAGGGAAGTGGCCAGGACTTTGTCTTTTGCCGGGCGGTTGTTCCAGGTGACAGTTTCCGGGTCAAAGTCTGCCTTTACGCTTTGCAATTGAACCTCGAATTCTTCTTCAAAATCTGCATCGCCGGTTTTGCCCCGGTAGCTGAAAGAAGCCGATTCAATCTGTTCGCCGTTCAGGCCGCTGAGGTCGTACTTCACGTAGGACTGCACGCGCATGAGCGCACCATCTACGGATTCGCGGTAAGCAAGGATATTGCCGCCTACCTGCGATTGATCGAGGGTGGAGTCCGGGTGCATTTCGAGCACCACGGCATCACCAAGGCCATAGGCGCTGGCCATCGGCTTGGTATCGTACTCCAGGATTGGGCCGTAGTTGCCATTGCCGGCACCGCCAATCCACATATTGGAGGTAGAGTCCTTGGCGGTGGAGCGTACCATAATATGCAGCTCGGTAGCGCCTTTGCGGATTTCCTCGTTGATGTAATCCTGGAAGCGGGTACCCTCGTTAATAAAGGCTTTACGGGCAGAGCTGGCATTCAGGGTGGAAGCGGCCAGCTTCTTATCATTCTGAGGCTTGTTATTCCAGGTTATGGTACTGCCATCATAAGCCGCTTTTACGCTGAAGGCTTCCAATCCGAACAAGTCTTCAAAGTCGGCTGCTCCGGTCTTGCCCCGGTAGCTCAGGCTGACATTCTCAACCTGCTTGCCACGCAGGGAGCTGATATCGTAAGTGATATAGGACTGTACGCGCATCAATTCGCCATCCACCGATTCGCGGTAAGCGAGGATATTGCCTCCGATGTTGGATTGATCAATAACGGAGTCCGGATGCATTTGCATAACTACAGCGTCTGCTGTGGCATACTGACTGCCTTTAGGCGCAATCGTATAGTCCAGGATGGGCCCCCAACTGGCGTTATCTACACCGCCGACCCACATATTGGAAGTAGAGTCTTTCGCGGCAGAGCGCAGCAATAAGCCCACAGTGGTATTGCCTTTCCGCAGTTCCTCATTAATATAATCAGCAAAACGCGTACCTTCATTCACAAAGGTCTTACGGGCGGAACTGCCATTGAGGATTGAGGTGGCCAGTTTTTTATCTTTCTGAGGTTTGTTGTTCCAGGTGAGGTTGTCGGCATCAAAGTCACTTTTAATGCTATGGATTTCTACCTCAAACAAGTCCTCAAAGTCTGCCTCCCCGGTTTTGCCCCGGTAGCTCAGGCTGACTGTTTCGAGTTGCTGCCCGGCTAGGTGGCTGATGTCGTACTTGACATAAGATTCCACACGCATCAGTTCGCCATCTACATCGTGGCGGTAGGCGAGGATGTTGCCACCAATATTGGACTGATCAATAACAGAATCAGGGAAAACTTGCATGACAACCGCATCACTATGCGCATAGCCACTCTTTTCAGGAGAAATGGTGTACTCCAGAATTGGCCCGAAGTTACCGTTGCCAATACCGCCAATCCACATATTAGAAGTGGAGTCCTTAGCTGTAGAGCGGATCAGGAAGCCAATAGAGGTTTCCCCTTTCCGGGCGGCTTCATTGATGTACTCCGTAAACTTCGTACCATCATTGATAAAGGCTTTACGGGCGGAGCTGGCATTAAGCGCCGAGGTGGCCAGGAGTTTATCCTTCTGTGGTTTATTACTCCAGGTCAGGTTGTCCGCATCAAAGTCGCTCTTGAGGCTGTGCAGCTCTATTTCGAATAGCTCCTCAAAATCCGCTTCGCCAGTTTTGCCCCGGTAGCTGAATGCCGCACTTTCGATTTGAGTGCCATTAAGGTTGCTGATGTCAAATTTGACATAAGAATATACGGCGTAGAGGTTGTCGCCTTCCCGGTGCTTGTACGCGAGTATATTATTACCTACGTTGGATTGATCTATGATGGAGTCGGGAAAAGCTTCCATCACCACTGCATCCGCCTGCCCGTATTTAGATACGGTTTGCCCCCACATCGGACTAAGGGACAACAGACAAAGGAACACAGCGGAAATCAGGTATCTGAATAGCATGCCTTTTGGTGTTTGGTTAAGAATTATTGATTGGTCACCAAGTTGGGCAGCTCATCAGAATTTCCTGTGTAGAATCGTCCCTTTCAACCGTGACAATTGTCCCAGAATGGCATTATGCACAGCAGATTTGAAAGGTTGGTACGTTTGTCCCGGTTCATCGGGATGATATTGCACATGCCCGATATAGCCGGAAAGTATATTTGGGGATACAACCTAACCGGTGCCCGGGCAGACCGGGTGCTACCATACCAAAAAAGACACAACCATGAGGCATTTTTTATTCCTGTTCCTGCTCTTGCTGTCTGCTCACACCTACGCGCAGCGCACCCTTACCGGGCAGGTGACAGATACGGATGGGGAACCGCTTATCGGGGTAAATATTCTGGTGAAGGATACTGAAGTGGGCACGATTACGGATTTTGACGGGCAGTATTCCCTGCGTGTCCCGGAAAATGGGAAAGTACTGGTGTTCAGCTATATTGGCTATGCTTCCGAAGAAGTGCTGATTGGCACACAAACGCGCATTGACCTCAAAATGTCCACCGATGCGGAAGCCCTGGACGAAGTTGTGGTTATTGGCTACGGTACCAAGAAAAAACGCGATGTGATTGGCTCTGTGGCCACCGTTAAGTCGGAGGACATCACAAAACTGAAGACTACTTCATTTGTGGATGGCTTGCAGGGGCAGGCTTCCGGGGTGCAGGTGGTCTCCAACAGCGGGGTCCCGGGTGCGCCTTCCACCGTTAAAATACGGGGTATCAGTTCGATCTCTATCGACACCGACCCGCTATGGATTGTGGACGGTATGCCTATTTATACCGGCTCTTCTCTGGGGGCCAGTAATGGTGCTACCGCACAGGACCCGATGAGTATGATCAACCCTAACGATATCGAGTCTATCCAGGTACTAAAGGATGCGGCCGCTACGGCCATCTACGGTTCCCGGGGCTCCAATGGGGTGATCATCATTACCACGAAATCGGGTAAAAAGGGGCAGGGGTCCATTACCGTTGACTATTCGGCGGGCCTCACGGAGCCTTCCCGTACAGCAGACGATATCGGATTTGCGAATACCGAAGAGTGGTTTAACCTGGTGGAAACCGCTCGTTTCAACTCCTTTGGCGGAGAAGAGGAGGCACTGTTTGATCCCAACTCGATTCTGAACCTTTTCCAGGATGACCCCATTGCCCGCCTGAGCCGGGAAGAAGCTCTGGCGATCAACACCGATTGGTTTGACCAGATACTGGATCAGGGTAATTATCAGGACATCAACGTATCGGGTACAAAAGGCTTTGAAGGGGGCAATATGTACGTTTCCTTCGGTTACCGCAACGACAACAGCGTGCTTCGCAACAATGGGCTGGAGCGCTATTCCGTGCGTTCGAACCTGCAGTTCAACCCCTTCGAAAACCTGAGCGTGGAGACCCGCCTTAACTTCAGTTATACGAATAACGACCGCGTTAAGCAGCAGGTGGGCGGTGCGCTTGGCAACAACAGTGGTGGCAACAGCGCCGGCTGGGGTAATGCCAACC
>CAZNHN010000246.1:822-1260 GCA_964572415.1 uncultured Phaeodactylibacter sp. | reverse complement strand
ATGCGCTGCCCTGGTACCCCATCTTTAATTCCGACCACCCCACAGGCTACTGGAACCCCATGTCAGGCAACAACCTGGTAGCCGCCATTGACCGGGATATGCTGGTGGATGAGGTGACGAGTTACCGTGGAATGGGCGGGCTGGCGCTGGAGTATCAAATACCGGCGATCCGGGGGCTGTCTCTCCGGGCAGAGGGCTCCTTTGACCTGCTGCAGTCCAATACCCTCAACTGGGTGACTGCTTCGTTGCGGGAGTTTGGCTCCTTTGCTTCTGATGAAAGCCGGGTGCGCCAAAGCATCAACTACAACGTTTACGCCAAGTACAACCGCGACTTTGGCAATCACGGCATCAGTCTTACTGCCGGTACGGAGTCGCAGTCCATCAATCAGCAGCTGCGCCTGATGGAAGGGCAGAACCTCACGGGCACCTATAAGGAAA
>CAZNHN010000246.1:0-727 GCA_964572415.1 uncultured Phaeodactylibacter sp. | reverse complement strand
CTTGGGCTGAGCTTCCGGCAGGATGGCTCTTCCAAGTTCAACGAGGACTACCGCTGGGGTACTTTCCCGGCTGTTTCTGCCGGTTGGGTAATCAGTGATGAGCCTTTCTGGAACAATCGGACCTTTAGTACGGTAAAGTTGCGGGGCAGCTTCGGGCAAACGGGCAACAAAAACATTCCCAGTAACCGCTTTGTGACTACTTATACGAACCGAACCGACTGGCGCTACGGCCCGGCGGATGTGATTCTGGAAGGTACCCGCATCACCAATATCGGCGTGCCTTCCCTGACCTGGGAGACCACGAGTAGCTACGATGCCGGGGTGGACTTCGGGTTATGGGACGGCAGAGTAGCCGGTTCAGTGGCTTATTATCAGCAGAATGTTTCAGATTTATTGTTAGCTTCCCCCCTGGCAACTTCTGCAGGATTGCAGGGCAATAACATCTGGGGCAATATCGGGGATATGTCCAACTGGGGGGTTGAACTGGAGCTGAATTCCACGAACATCCGGCGTAATGATTTTACCTGGACTACCGATTTCAATATCACCACCAACCGCAACCGGGTGGACCGGCTGACACCTGATCTGGACCGCTCGGGCCGTGGATTATTGAGCGGGAACCGGGTTTCTCAAACTGGTGGCCGCCTGTGGGCCTACTACATGGCTGAGGATGCTGGTGTGGATCCCGAACGCGGGGTCAATATGATTTGGGAGATTGATATCGACC
>CAZNHN010000245.1:8236-9362 GCA_964572415.1 uncultured Phaeodactylibacter sp. | reverse complement strand
CAGGTATAGCCAGTAGACATAAACAGGCCAGCGTAAGAAACGATTTCGTCATAGCATATCAGAACTTTTCCGGGGCTCACTTTTGTAACGAAGGTAGGGAAAATTGAAGCATGTGGCAACGTATGGAGCGTCGGGAGCACTGCAATTCTCCTTAGTTGGAGAATGGATTTGATGTTAAAAGACGGGTAGGCTACTCCATTTCGTACAGGTAGCAGAGACGGTTTTTTAAACTTGTACCCCTGCATTACAGCACTTATCGGTTTTTACCGGGAAGGTGATTTTGCCAGCTGTTTTGACACATCGCACATCGGATATGCAGGCATCTCTTCGCGGAAGCTGAAAAAAGCCCCCAAAACTGCGAACGCAATGCCCGGAACCGTGTTGATTTCTCGTTCAAAAACGAAAAACCATGTTAAAGCAACTGCTGACTTCCCCGATGGAGAAGTTCATAAAGATTGAAAGCCTCAGTGGGGTATTGCTCTTTGCAGCGACGATCATTGCCGTAGTCTGGGCTAATTCTCCTTTTGGCGATTCCTATCAGGCTATCTGGGGGTACGAGCTCGGTGTAAGTATGACCAACTTTGAGCTGGTGAAGCCTGTTATCCTCTGGATCAATGATGGGCTCATGGCGCTCTTCTTTTTCCTGATCGGGCTGGAAATCAAGCGGGAGCTTTCGGTCGGAGAGTTAAACGCGCCCAAAAAGGCCATTTTTCCCTTATTTGCAGCTATTGGAGGTATTGCCTTTCCGGCACTGGTTTTCGTTTTATCGAATAACGACCCGGAAGCGCTGGCTGGCTGGGCGATTCCTATGGCGACAGACATTGCCTTTTCCCTGGCCATTATGAAATTGCTGGGTGACCGGGTACCGCTCAACCTGAAGGTCTTTCTCACAGCTTTTGCGATCGTGGATGATCTGGGTGCCGTGCTCATCATCGCCCTTTTCTACAGCTCGGGCATCAAATGGATGCTGATCCTGATTGCTTTTGTCATTCTGGGGCTGCTGTTCGTATTGACCATGCGCGGCTTGTACTCCAAGTACCTGCTTGTGGTGCTGGGCGTGGTGGTCTGGCTGCTATTCCTGAAGGCTGGCATTCATCCTACTATTGCTGGTGTGCTGCTGGCTTTT
>CAZNHN010000245.1:0-8135 GCA_964572415.1 uncultured Phaeodactylibacter sp. | reverse complement strand
AAAGCCCCGCGTCAGGAGAATGGGCTCCTTTCAAAGGAACAGATCGAGCACATCGACAACCTGGATGAGTGGACCACTGAGGTGCAGTCGCCCCTGCAGCGCATGGAGCATAAGCTGCACGACTGGGTGGCTTACGTGATCATGCCCGTATTTGCCCTATCCAATGCTGGTGTCACCGTGAGCACGGATACGGCTTTGAATATGAACCTCATTCTGGGCATCGCCCTGGCGCTGATCGTGGGCAAAGCCGTCGGTATTTTCCTGATGTCCAACCTGGCGCTCCGCCTGGGTATTTCCAAATTGCCCGAAGGGGTGAGCAATATGCAAATCCTCGGGGTGTCCTTTTTGGCTGGTGTTGGCTTCACGATGTCGATCTTCATTGCCAATCTTGCGTTTAAAGACAATCCGGCGCTGCTGGACTCTGCAAAAGTAGGTATCCTGATTGGTTCGCTGATCGCCGGCCTGGCTGGTTTCCTGTTGCTGCGTGCTTTAGGCAATCCTAAAAATGATGCTGCGTAGTGGGTTATACTGACGATTAAGTGGTTTGCCACAGCAAACCACTTAATATTGCGTATAATACAACTCGCAAGCCCAATGCTGCGTTTCTTTGCAAAACCTCATTACGAATGAAGTATGCTTTTCTGATCTCAGCTTTGGCTTTAATCCTGATGAGCGCCACCTGCAACCGCAACGGTGCCATTGCCGATGATTGTGTAGACTCTTCAAAAATCGATAAGGCAGCCGCCTGCATCGAAATCTACCAACCCGTTTGCGGCTGTGACGGCAAAACTTACTCGAACTCCTGCTATGCCGAAAATTATGGCGGGGTAACCTACTGGGAAGAAGGCGCCTGCGAGGACAGAGAATAGATGGTTTTATCCCCCTCAGCCTAGTTTTTGAATGTGGCTTTCCAGTTCCTGCCGTTTGGTTTGGCTGACCGGGAGTTCTGCACCGTCGATCAGCAGGGTGCTGTCCTGGAAGTTGATTGCCTCAATATGCTCAACGGCAACGATGTAGCGGCGATGGGTCCGTAAAAAAGCTTCGGAGGGCAGTAGTTCCTCCAGGTTCTTAAGTGTGATGCGAAGGGTAAAGGTGTCTGAATGGCGCACCTGCACCTTCACGTAGTTGTCGTGCGACTGGGCGTAGAGGATGTCTTTAATGGTGACTTTGTAGTAAATATGCCGCTTTTTGAAAAAGAAAAACTGCTGCGTGATGAAGTGTTCCCGGTTCTCGATCGCATCATTCTTTTCGCTGTCTTTCAGGGCCTGCACTTTAGCGATGGCCAGGTCAATGGCGGAGCGCAGGGTGAGTGGCTGTACCGGCTTCACCAGGTAGCCAATGGTGTTGGACTGCCGGGAAGCTTCCTGATAGGGCGCTTCCTGCAGGGCGGTAATGTAGAGAACGGGTATGTCGAGGTGGGCGATCTTTTCCCCCAGTTGCAGCCCGCTGAGGTTGCCGTTGATGTCGATGTCCATCAGGATGAGGTCGGGCTCCTGACTATAGATGTAGTCGAGTGCGGTGCCGGAATGGTCGGCGCGCAGGGTATCCGTGTAGCCCATTTCATCCAGGAGCATTTCCAGTTCGAGTGCGAAGGAGAGGTTGTCCTCAACAATCAGTATTTTAAGTGGTGCCAAAGACATAGCAGGTGTTTAGGTTAAGTGGCTTTCAGGGGCAGGCTTAGCGTAAATATAGTGCCTTTTCCTATATGACTGTTTACGCCAAGCGAAGATTGATTCAGTTTGGAAAGCTCATGGGCGAGATGGAGGCCCAGTCCGGAGCCCTTTTCACCAGCAGTGCCGGGCTGTGTACGGTCTTTTTTGAGCAGGAAAAGTTCCTTCAGTTTTTCAGGCGGAATGCCCACACCGGTGTCCTTTACCTTCAGCTTGAGCAAGTGCCCGTCAGCGGTACCTGCTATGGTAATCCGGCCCCCTCCCGGTGTAAACTTGATGGCGTTATCGAGCAGGTTGCGCACGATGGTGCTCAGGGCGTTGGCATCGCTATAGACCACGGAATCTTCAGGCACGGCCCATTCCAAATCAAGCTGCTTGTTTTGGAGCGCAGTTTGAAATGGGGCAGCGGTATCTTCCAGCAGTGGCAGCAGCTTCAGCTGAGTAGGCTGATAGGGCATGACATCCCTTTGCGTGAGCGCCCAGTTGAGCAGGTTTTCGATGAGCTGGCTTAGCCCGGCGGCGTCCTGCTCAATTTCTTCCCCGAGCTGTTCCAATGTGCGGAAATCCTTTTTGCGCAGCAGGTAGTTGACTTTTTGGGTGATGCCCCGGAAGGCAATGGCCGGCTTGCGCAGGTCATGCCCGATGATGGCAAAGAGGCGGTCTTTAGTTTCGTTGAGGCGCTGTAGCTGATCGTTCTGTCGGGCGATAGTCCGATTCCTACGGCGGGTATTCCAGAAAAAGCCAAAGCCAAGGGCCGCCAGGGCAAGCCCGCCAAGAGCGATGATCATATTCTGAGTAGCTCTGGCTTTTAGAATGGCCTCCTCTTTGGCTTGCTCCACTTCCAGCTTTTGCCTTTTCAATTGAAACTCAAAGTCTTTGCGCTGTTCGGCCAGCCGCTCCAGGTCCTGGCTTTTATTCAGAGTATCCTTTAGCTTGTTGATGATCTCCGCATACTCCAGTGCCTGTGCAGTTTGCCCTACCCCCTTATAGGCTTCGAGCAGGTACATGGCTTTCTCAAGCGCGAGGATCGGGCGCCCCGCTTCCATATTGTAGTCATAAGCATCCGAGAGGAAGGGGATTGCACCGGAGTAGTCTCCAAGTTCGAGCCGGAGCGCGCCTTCCAGAGCGTAGTAAGAAGCAAGCACTTTGCGGGTGTCAAAGGATTCGGACAGTTCTGTAAGCTGCCTGGAAATAGCCTCAACCTCCTTTATCTTACCCTGTTTGAGGCGTGCTTCCCCCAGCCCTACGAGGGCCAGGTCCCGGTAGCGTTCGAATTGCAGACTGTCAGCTAGGGCAAGGGCGTTGTTGTAATAGTACGCCGCTGAATCATATTGCTCTGTCATTAAGTAGGTGTACCCCAAATCTGTCAGGATAGATGCTGTGCCACTGGCATCATCCGCTTCGCCTGAAAAATAGCCAAAGGCTTCGGTTAGGTAGCTTCTTGCATTTAGAGGATTATCCCGATCGATTTCAATTTCGGACATGCCTAAGAGCGCACTGTGCATAGCTCTTTTATAGCCGTTTTTTTGCGCTAGTTCGAAAGCTTCAGAGTAGGCATCAAAGCCTTCGTTGCTGCGTCTCATGTTTTGAAGGGCCCTCCCTTTGCTAACCAGCGTAAATGCGGCATTATCGAACCGCTGATTGCGCAGGTGGAAGTCGTAAATCGATTGGATTACCTCAAGCGTGCCAGGCAGGTCATAGTTTTCCCGCCGGAGTATAAGGAGATTGTTCATAGACCGCATTATGCCACTGGAATCCTGCAAAGCGTCGTACTTTTCAATAGAGGCTTGGTAGTACAGTTCCGCTGAGTCTTTTACGCCTTTGTAATGGTAAACCGTAGCCAACTGGGAAAGGAGATAAGCTTCAGCCTCTTTTTCACCATGCTTTTCTGCTTTTTGCAATGCAGCCGAGTAGATAGCGGCAGCCTTGTCATTATTCCCCATAAGGCTGTACATCACCCCTTCGCGGGCAGAAGCCTGCAACGCATCCCCTTGTTGGTTACTATTGAGGTATAATTTCGCGGCACCGGCAAATTCGTCTGCCGCCCTTTGGTAGTCTCCATCGAGATAGATTACAATGGCTTTTTTGTAGGTAGCATAAGCACTAATACTGTCTATGCTTAGCTGCTTCGCTAATTCGTCTAATTGCTCTATGTATTCAAATGCTGCTTCCCGCTCACTATTCCAGGTGGCCTCAATTAAAGCTTTTAAAGCATTCGCAGCATCTATGCCCCGGGCATCAGCCAGTACTTGTTTCAGGCTGTCAATATTAGGTTGGTCATTATTTGATCGCACCAAAAGAGGAAGCAGCAAAAGAAGCATTGCAAATCCCATGGCTTTAAACAATAGCGAGGTGCCAATGGAGCAGGGTATTCGGGCGGTGTTTAATTTGTATCCCGGAACAGCGCATGCGAGCCAGGCAGAAATGAAAAAAATCGGGATAGCCATAGCCATGTTCCTGATGAGTGTTTTAAAGTTTGCGATCATTCTTTATTGGGTATTGTCTCCCCCAAAATAACGCCTTTCCGATATTTTTTCAGTAAAACTAGAAAAGGTGACCAGCAAAAGGCTCTCTTCCATTTCGTTTGCCACAGCTATCATCGCGTTTACCACACCTGAGGCAGCGTTCGCCACATTTTACCATTTCGCTTTTTTGTTAGATTTATTTTTGACTCAACAGGATTCCCTCCCTGCCAATCAATAATATCAAAACTGCTTAAATTCAGATTGATCTTTCGTGAGCTTCTCCCGTGGTCAACCTGCTCTTCGTTTTTCAACCAATCATAAATCATGAAAAATTTACTACAAACACTTTGTGCAACTTTCCTGTTTACGATCCTGGCTTTCACCGCCACCGCTCAGGACGAAGACTTTAAAATCAGCATACAAGGTACGCTGAAAGATGCCAATAGCCTGGCGGTAGACGACGGGCAGCAAACCATCACCTTCCGCCTCTATGATGCCATGACGGGCGGCACGGTAAAACACGAGGAAACCGCCGACGTACAGGTCCGCGGTGGGGTGTACAACTACCTCCTCGGCACCAATGCGGAACTGGAGCCGGAAGACTTCGTTACGGCCCTTTACCTCTCTTTGGAGATTAGCGGCAGCGAACTTTTCCCCCGTACCCAAATGACCTACTCGCCTTATTCCCTCTCGGTGAGTACCGCACAGCAGGCCATCCGTCTGACTTCGGGCACAGAGACCTGCTCCGGCTCCGTGGGCGATATCAAGCACTCCATACTAAACCCTACCGATTTTGCCGAAGAAAACGGCGACTGCTGGGTACCTATGGATGGCCGGGCTATCCCGGGCACCAAGCTGGCGGATACCTATGGCTGGGCAAATGTACCGGATATGAGCGGTTTGTTCGTTCGGGCTACGGAGTATAATGATGGGAATGACCCGGACCGCATGGCTATGTCGGCCCCTACGGTACAGGGTGATGAGAATAAAGAGCATACTCACACAATGACAGCCGCAGGAGGCCACACCCATACGGTAAGTGATTCCTATTTTTCTAATACTAGAACCCAGGGTTCTCAAGATTCTGGTGATCCTCAGGAAAGTTTTAATACGAGTATTCCTCCTAACGGAGAATCAGACCCACACATCACGTACTGGGATAGCGGTAATTACGACGCACAGTATTTCAGAAACTCGCTAACTACCAGAACGACCTCTGGAGCTCCCGACCACACTCATACCATTGAAAATAGCGGTAATGCTGAATCCCGCCCCAAGAACATGAACTTCTTCATCTACATCCGGGTCGACTAATCCGGGTTGAATCGGCCTTTTTTATCTCTCCGTATGAAATGCGGAGCCAAAAAATAAAACAATGAAACACCTTTATATAATGGTGTGGATGCTGCTGTTGGGGAGCCCGGCCCTGTATGCACAGCTCGACACCACCAACTGTAATCCAACCGAAGGCTTGCCGGTAGCACAGGCTACGGCCCAATTCTACTACGGTAGTACGGCAGACGCCTACAGCAATACCAACCGGGCTAATGTGACAATTGGGCAGCCCCTCATTGGCAGCACACTTTCACAGGAGAACACGGCTGATTTCGGGTTTTGGGCTTCTTTTGTCAGCCCGCCACAGCCACCGGTGGTCCTGGCTACACAGGGCGACTTTCCTGACCGTGTAGAACTGATGTGGGAAATGGACGCCCTCAGCCCGCAGGCTTCCGAGGGCTTCACCATCGTGCGCGATGGCGCTTTCCTGTCTGATGTGGACCCGGGTATTTTTCAATTCATCGACTTCAACGTACAGGCGGGGGAGTTTTATGAATATTCGATTGTGCCCAAGAACCAATTTGGCTCGGGTAGCGCGGGTAGAGACATCGGCTTTGTCAACCCCAACGGCGTGGTGCTGGGCAAAGTGACTACCCAAAACGGCAACCCGGTCGTGGGTGCTGTAGTTACGCTCACGCCAACAGTGGGCCGCTCCATGGCTTTCGATGGGCAAGGGGCGAACCTTTGCGTTTCTCACCACCCGGCAATTCCGTATGAGATGTTTACCGCATCTGCCTGGGTGAAGCTGGGCGATGGCAACGACCGGTCCGGTATTTTTGACCTCGGTTCGGACCTCAACCGCAACTACTGGATCCTGACCACGCCTGCGGGCATGGGAAAAGGTATTGTGGTCGGTGTAGGCAATGGCACCGGAGCGGAAGAAATCACGTATGCCTTTGAAGACGAGCCCAACGGCTGGCATCATGTGGCAGCGGTCTACGGTGGCGGCACCCTCATTCTTTACGTAGACGGGAAGTTCATCTCCACGGTAAACGTAGATATCACATCCGACGATGCCACCTACGCTATTGGTTCCCGCCGCGATCAAACCGGCTTTTTCAATGGCAATATCGACGATGTGCGCCTGTACAACCGCCTGCTGCCGCAAACGGAAATCATTCAGACCAAAGATATTACGGTATCCAAAAATACGGAAGGCATCGTTGCTTACTGGAAGTTTGACGAAGGGCGGGGCCGTAAAGCCTTTGACCTTTCCGGCAACGGTATGGACGCAGCCATCTCCTCTGCCACTTTCAGCGATGACACCCCCGACCTGCTGAACGCGGGCATTACGGATATCGACGGCTTCTACGCTATCGAAGGGGTGAACTATAGCACGGTGCAGTCCTTTACGGCTCGGCCGAGCAAGATTTTCTATGACAACCACGCGTTAGAGTTCAATGCAGCCTACGAGGCCTACGCTACCCTCACTGATTACGACCTGGCAGACTCTGCTACGGTAACGCCCACGGTGCAGCCCTTTGACACACAATCCCGCCAAACGTTGCTTTCCAAGGGCAGCGGCGATTTTGAGTTTTTCATCGACAACGGGCAGTATCAGCTTACGGTCAACGGGGAAACGCAAATATTGGGTATGCCTTCCGATACCGGCTATCAGCACCTGACGTTTATTATGGACGCTGGCAACAACGAAGTCCGTTTCTATCAGGAAAATGCCGATGCGGTGACCCTAAGCTACAGTAGCCTCACTGGCGACTGGACGGGCGAGCCCTGGGTACTGGGTGCTAAAGGTGCTACCATACCGCAGCATTTCTACACCGGCCTGATTGATGAGGTCGCATTTTATGACGTCATCCTGCCAGATACCGACCGGGAATTAATTGCCTCCCGCTTTGGCGACGGTGGTACAGATACCGGTTACGATGGGCTGGAAGTGTATTTCCCGCTGAATGAAGGCGAAGGTGAAGAGCTGTTCGACTTTGGTTCCCTGATGACCGGGGAAGGAGCTATTCAAAGTGCCGTCTTTTCCACCATCGCCCGGGTACAGGACGAACGCCCGCATGAATTCAGCCCCAATGTACGGGTGGTGAACATCAACAACACGAATACCGCGGTCAATAATGTGGACTTCACAGATGAGTCTACGGTACCCATTTCCGGGGTGGTGCGTTTTGAGAATACCTTCTGCTACCAGGACAGTGTGGAGATTCTGGTGAATGGGGCTTCTTATGTCCCGCCTATTTTCACCAATGAGGAAGGGCGCTTCGTGGCGGATTTTGAGCCGGGTGCTAATGTGAAGCTGACGCCCAAATTTGGAGCAGACTCTACTGCCCATGATTACTTCCCGGGTTTCTTCGAAGCCCGCAAGCTGAACTCGCCAATCGCTAATGTACTCTTCCAAAACCTGACCAAGCGGGAGATTACAGGGCAGGTATACGGCGGGCTTTGCCGGCGCTCTGTCATCCCTCCCGATGCCAATGGAGACCCGGCTGCCATCGTAAAGGTCAAGCTTTCTGCCCTAAATGGCTGCTACGAAGAGGAGCTGCAACTACAGACGCTCGACGGTAAATTTAAGTTTGACAATATCCCTCCTATACCAGTAGCCGTATCCGTGACGGAGCACTCCAATAGTGTGATCTACGATTACTTTCAGGTGCAGGGTGGTACGGAAGTCGACCTGCGTAACATTCTGAAAGACACAGTT
>CAZNHN010000244.1:0-9372 GCA_964572415.1 uncultured Phaeodactylibacter sp. | reverse complement strand
CTTGTGTGATCATTTCTGCACCGCGTAGCCCCACCTCTTCCTGTACAGAATTCACGATGTACAGGCTGTACGGCAATTCCACCTTATTTTCCTTAATCAGGCGTGCCACTTCCGCTATACAGAAGCCGCCCATCCGGTTGTCCAATGCCCGGCCCACGTAGTACCGGTCATTGAGGATTTCCATTTCATCCTCGTAAGTAATGACGCAACCGACGTGTACGCCCATTTCCAGGACTTCCTCTTTACTTTCGGCGCCGACATCGATGAAAATGTTGCTGATCTTTGGTGCCAGTTTAGCATCCTCGCCGTGTCGGGTATGAATGGCCGGCCAACCGAAAACTCCTCTGACAATACCTTTTTTAGTGTGAATATTGACCCGCTTGGATGGTGCGATCATATGGTCAGAGCCACCATTGCGGATCACATTAATAAAACCATCATCAGAGATATGATGAACGAACCAGGATATCTCGTCGGCATGCCCTTCAATGACAACTTTGTAATCCTGCCCGGGGTTAATCACTCCGTAGACAGTACCATAATTGTCCAATTTCCATTCATCGATATAAGGCTTGATGTAGTCCAGCCACAACTGCTGCCCCGGAGCTTCAAAACCGGTAGGCGAAGCATTATTGAGATAAGCTTTGAGGAAAGCTTCTGATTTGGGTGTTATTACGGACATGTAACGTATTTAATAGTGAGCGGTTTGGGTATTTAGTTGACCGGCTAATATAGAGATTGCCACCTGAATTTTGATCTCTCCGGCGTAAATAATTCGCAATGTAGCCCGGGTGGATGCTTTTGGTAGTGTCAAATGCAGAAAATTTAGAATACTCAGGCTCATCAGGCTTAATCCGGCCTTACCGAAGGGGGGCAATCAATTACGCCCCCAGGTTTCCGGTGATTTCCGCCAGGCTTCGAGGGTATCCATTTCTTCCGGCGCAATGTACTCGGCTTCAGCAGCTGCCTTGAGCAATGCATCATAGGTGGAAAGCGTGGCAAAGGAGGTCCCGGCTGCTTCAAAAGCAGTGCGGGCTTTGTCAAAACCATAACTAAAAATAGCCATCACCCCAACCACATCAGCATTGGCCTCCCGCAAGGCCTCCACAGCCTTGAGCGCACTTCCTCCGGTGCTGATCAGGTCTTCAATGACCAGGACCCGGGCGCCTTCCGGCAGTACCCCTTCAATCTGATTTTGCCGGCCGTGGGACTTCGCTTTAGACCGCACGTAGACGAAAGGCAACCCCAACTCTTCAGCCAACAGGGCACCGTGGGGAATGCCGGCCGTAGCGACCCCCGCTACAACATTAAAAGGCTGAAAAATCGCCGATGCCTGCGCAAAACCTTTTATAATAAAGCGCCGGACCTCAGGAAAGGAAAGCGCGGTGCGGTTGTCACAGTAAATCGGGGATTGTATGCCGCTGGCCCAGGTAAAAGGCTTTTGCGGGCTCAACTTAATTGCATTTATTTGCAAAAGCCTGTGGGCTACCTCAGCTGCTAGATCCATATCGCAAATTAATTTTCGGCAAATGTACAAAATCTACGTCAACGGCAGGCCTTTAGTCCTCGCTACCCTTCCGGAAGATGGCTTTCAGCCCTCCAGCAACCCGGATGACTTCATCACCATCTACACCGGTAACCCTAAAAGCCTGTTGGGCTATGTGGACATGCTGGAAAAAAATAATGATTTCAAACAGGTGACCATTTACGGCAAGGATGGAGAGCGGCTGTTCCGGGAGTTTTCCACGCAATTTACCATTCTGGAGGCCGCTGGCGGATTAGTTTTCAATACTGCCGGGCAGGCTTTGCTCATTTATCGTCTTGGCACCTGGGATTTGCCGAAAGGAAAAATTGACCCCGGCGAAACCCCGGAAATAGCAGCTGTTAGGGAGGTGCAGGAAGAAACCGGGCTAAAAGAGGTGCAACTTGGCCCGTTCCTGCAAATGACCTACCATACCTACCGGCATCTGAAAAAGGGCCGTATACTGAAGCCGACCTATTGGTACCAGATGGCTACTCCGGAAACGGCACTTACCCCACAAACAGAAGAAAGCATCGAAAAAGCTGAATGGAAATCGATCCCCGACTTTCTCCAAAGCAAATTACCGGTCTATCCGAATATCCGTATGGTACTCGAAAGCACCCTCGGGGAAGGCAGTAAATAAGACCTTAACACTTCCTTAACGAAAAATTTTTCCCAAGTCACGCAACAAAAACCGGCATCTTGCGCTACAAATATTGGCTACAGACCCGATCCAGTCCGGAAAATTTCAAATATCCCTGATACCCGACATTTTTTAACCGCGTGGCAAACGAATCCTGCTTCTTTGTACCGCAAGCTTTTATTATTTTTGTCCAGCCTTTTCCCCATGGCATACCTAATTAAAAAATACACTATGCTTAAAAAGCTAAGTTTCCTGCTCGCCTTGTTCCTGACAGGCAGTTTCTCAGTAGTGGTTGCCCAAACCGCTAACCTCCAGGCAAAAACGCTTCCCGAAACAGAAAACATGACAGTCAGCAGCAGTCTCCTAAACATGGATACAGAAAGCTGGTCGCTCTATGCTGATGAGGAGAACAACCTCTACTATGTGGATTTCGCTACCCTTAGCGTAAACTTGAACGATATCGTCGTGACCCGGGATGACGGCGAGGTGGTACTGCGCGAGCAGGTCTTCGACTTGCCTGTGGATACCATATATGAAATTGACTTCAACCAGTACGGAGCGGGCAATTACATGATTGAGCTGCGCTCTTTTACCGATGTTATTCGGCGGAAGGTGTCGATTTAGTACCTTCCTTCCATTCTTTTACTGCACTGCGTAAGGCTCTCAGGATATCCTCAACCGGATAGTCTTCCTCAGACAACGCATGGGTCTTACCGTCCTTCTCCATAATTGCCAGGATACGGGTGTTACGCTGGCTGAGGTTTGAAAAGGGGCTGTTCTGCTGATCCATCATGATTTTGGCATTACCCAAATCTTCGAATTTCACCTTACCGTAGGAGGTTACCACAGCGTCTGAGTAAATCAGCACAGGCTCCAGCCGGTTGGTCCGCATCCAGGAGAAAAAAGCGGTACTTGCTCCGATCAGGAACATAAAAAACAACAGCATCGCAATCAACATCCGCTGATTATGCTGACCTCGGGGAGCTGGTTTTCTCAGCAATAGAATGGTTCCCACCAGCCCCACCAGTGTTGCCAGCAAAGCAAGAATAAGGGTAACATTTGAGGCAGCACCGGCTGCCTCAAATGTTTTCAGTAACGTGGTCTCCATTATTTGTTCGGGTTAGCTTGTTCCTGTTCCCGCATTTCGATAATGCGGTCCATGACTTCCTCCAATTGCTCTGCACCAATCCGCTTGGAAAGGATTTCCTTATTCCGGTCCAGTATGTAGAGTTGTGGGGTAGATTTAATGTTGTAGACTTTCATGTACCGGCTACGGTGATAAGGATCCACGAGGTGCATCCAGTCCCCAATTTCATTTTCATCGATGTAGTCCCAGCACCCTTCGATCTCATCAGTAAACTTAGTGCAAACAGATACCAGCGTAACCCCTTTGTCCTTAAATTTTTCGTAGAACGCCTTCATATCCGGCGTCGATTTCTTGCAGTGCCCGCAATCGTAGCGCCAAAAGTAAAGGATAGTATACTCCGAATCGACCTCATGCAACGACCGGGGCTTGCCCTCTTTGGTCTGTAGCTGAATGTCTGGTGCTATTTTGCCAATCAGCAGCGGCTTGAGGGCTTTAGCGTTATCAATGATTTTTTCTAATTGCTCTTCATCAGTCCAGGGTGCCTGTCCTGTCGCGTAGTACTTGTCGACCAGGTAGACGTAGGCGGCATCCATGCCCACCATCTTGGACTTAGCAGCTTCATTAAGGAAGTGGATCAGGTAGTATTTGAAGCTTTCTTCAGCCGGCCGCATTTCCTCCAGTACATACTCAACGGCCCGGGCAATGGTATCCGGATGTTGTACCTGTAGCTTATTCACATAGTGGTCCACCCGCTGAAAGAGGAATGGGGTACGCAGCATACGGGGATCAGCAAGGTCAACATTGTCGAAATAGTGTTTTTGGGAATAACGCCAGCGCTTACGCTGAACTTCCTCCTCTGTACCTTCAAACTCCGGCATTTCCAAAGGCAGGTTAGCCTTAATGATTGCTGCGGTCAGCGTATTCGGATGTTTGGCGATGAGGGTTTCCTGGTAGCTCTTCACTTTTTCGTCCAGCTTTGCCCGCCGCGCTTCCAGCCGTTCCTTCTCTTTTTCAGAAGCGCCTTCCATAGCCTTTGCGATTTCTTCAGCAGCCGGCTTTTGCTTATCCAAAAACTGCATATAATCATAGAAAAGCTGGTTGTCAGGTGCCTGCTCCAGTTTCATATCAGCAGAGGGGGCGTCCTTGCTCGTCCGGAATGCAAACTGTTGCTCTTCTTCGGTGACCAGGATTTGAAAGAAACTATTATCCGGTGCCATGACAACAAGATACACTCCGGGTTCAAGAGGCTCCTCCCCTTCAAACATAAACTGACCTCCATCTGCCTGTGCTGTATCCACCAGGTACTGCTTATTGCCGTAGTAATATCCGAGGTAGAGTTCTTCTTCCTCGTAACCTTCAATTTCGGCTTTGATAGTGTACAAACCACTCCCAGGGCAAAGAAAAAGACGAATAGCAATGATCGCATATCGAAAGATTAGTTTTATACAGGTTTAAAAAGAAACACCCCAAATATCACGATTTACGGGACGTTCTCTTTAAAAATACAGCACCTTAACGAATTGTTTAATTTTCTCCCTCTGCTTTCAGTGCTTTCAGGCGGGCTTCAGCGGCTTTAATTTCTGCTCTGAGGTCTTCCAGCTGTTTTTCGGCTGCCTTGCGCTCCTGCTGTGCAGCCATTGCCCGCTCCCGATCTGCCTGAATCTTAGCCTCGATTTCTGCTTTAGCGGCGGCGAAGTCTTGCTGCAACTCCCGGATTTTTTCTGCATTAGCAGCTTTAACTGCGGTTACCTGCTCCACAGCATTTTGCTTTGCGGTATAGATAGCATCGGAAGCTTCCTTTTTCGCCTGGTTGATTTCTGCGAGCGACTGTTCCCGTGCCTGTTCGGTATTGGCAAGGTATTCCGCGCGTTTTGCTGCGGATTCCTCCCGGGCCTTAGCAACAGCTGCTTGTTCTTCCTGCCGTGCCGCAGCAATCCGCTGCCGGGCAGTTTGTTCTGCTTCAGCGACCTGACTACGAAGCTCTTCCTGCCGGCTCTGAGCTTCGGCTCTGGCCCGGGCGATGGCTTCTGAGGCTTCCCGCTGAGCGGCAGCTACCTCATTAGCCGCTTTTTCACGAGCGCCGGCTATCGCATCTGCAGATTCTTCCCGTGCTTTGAGGACTTGCAGGGTCAGGCGTTCCTGCTCAGCAGTAGCTCTTTCGCGGGTGGCCTTGATGGCTTCTGCCGCCTCCCGATTGGCGGTGGATTGTTCGGCCGCTGCTCGTTCTTTTGCAGCAGCCACCTCAGCAGCAAGGCGTTCCCGTTCAGCAGCACTGCGCTCCCGGGCTTCCCGAACCGCCGTTGCTTCTTCTTTTTGGATAGCGGCCAGCTGCTCGGCTGACTTTCGCTTAGCTTCTGCGATCTGATTGGCGGATTCCTGCTGGGCAAGGGCTGCTTTTTCCTTGGCGGCACCAATCTCCTGAGCGGTACGCTCCTGAAGGGCCAGTAATTCGGCTTCAGCCTTCTCGCGGGCAGTTACAATCTCTTCCGCAGACATGCTTTTCACTTCCTCCTCTCTGGAGCGGGCAGCAGCAACGGCAGCGGCTGCCTCTTCCTGGATTTGCTGAATACGGGTTTCAGCTGCTTTTTGAGCAGCAGCCACATCTTCGGCATAAGTTGTCGAAGCCTGGTCCGCATTGGCTGTAGCCTCAGCCACCTTCTGAGCGGCTGTTTCCCGGGCTTTCCATATCTCACTTCTTTTTTGCGGGCTTCTGCTGCAGCGATGGCCTCCTGCAACTCCTGCTGAATGCGTGTCTTTTCGTTAGCAGCCCGCTCACGCGCAACAGTTACTTCCCCGGCTATAGCTGACTTCTCAGCCGCAGCTTTCTCCCTTGCTTCTGTAACCCTGGCAGCTTCCTGTTCTGATATTTCCCGAATGGTCAGGGCGGCTTTCTCCCGGGTAGCGGCTACTTCTGCTGCGGACTCCGCTTTTGCAGACTCAACCTCCTGATCTGCCTTTTGCTTTTCCGTAACAACTTGTTCCTTAATCGAACTTAACTCCTCAGATGCCCGGCGGCGTGCCTCAGCCACCTCGAGGGCGGAGGCTTCCTTTTCCCGGGCGGCATTCTCCTTAATATCGGCAAGTTCAGAGGCCGCATTTTCCTGCACCAATGCCTTTTCTTCCGCTGCCCGGCGGCGGGACTCGGCTAAATCAAAAGCCAGTTTTTCTTTTTCCAGCACGGCATTTTCCCGAATCCGGGCGATCTCTTCCGCTGTTTCTTCCTGAATTTTCAGGATTTGCTGGGAAGCTGTTTCTTTGGTGCCCACTACCTCTTCCAGCGTGCGGCCCCGCTCTTCCTTCGCTTCTTCCCGGGCTTTGGTAATCATTGCAGCCGTTTCTTCCCGGATGCGCTTGAGTTCAGCGGTGGAGTTTTCGCGGGCCATGGAAATCTCATCAGCATACTCTAACTTGGCCAGTTCCAGCTTGTCTTGCACCTTCTTAATTTCTGCAGCAGCCTTCTCCCGTATATCCGCTACTTCGCGGGCCGACTCCAATTCTGCCTGCTGAATGGCTTCATCGGCTTTCCGGCGGGCTTCCTGTACATCAAGGGCTATTTTTTCCAGTTCTGTTCCTGCTTTATCGCGGGCAGCCTTTACTTCATCCGCAATCTGGGCACGGGAAGCTTCTATTTCCTTATTAGCTGCTTCACGGGCGGCCACCACCTCATCGGCATACTTTTTCTTTTGCTCGGCAGCCTGCTCCCGGGCCAGGTTCACCTCTTCCTGCAAACGGGACTTGATGCCCTCTGCTTTGTCCTTCTCTGCCTGAATCTCAGCTTTGAGCCGGGCTTTGGTCTCTGCCAGTTCTTTTCTCAAATCTGCTACTTCCTGATTATCAGCGGCGGAGACTTGCGGGGAGCTCCGGGTAGGGGGTGATGCGGGCGTTGTCCCTATGGAGGTGGTCGCAGCAGCCGGTTTAGCTGCGGAAGGCTTGACATCGATAACATTACCTTCCAGCCTGTTATCGTTGACTTTATCAACTTTCAGGCGCTCTTTGAAGCAGGCCAGCAATGTTTTGAACTCCGTTTGCCGGCTGGCGTTAATCGTAAACTTCCGGAACTGGTTGCTAACATTGTTTTTGATATACATGACTTCAACATCCGTCTCCAGCATCCAGTCAATGGCTGCGAGGTCCATCTGCAAAACGTTTTGATAGACCGGCGTGCCAGCCTCCCGGACCATCTCCCCCATTTCGATAAAGCGGTAGAACCTGCGCTCCCCGTTATGATTCAGGAAAATGATTTCGTCATCCTGATTGAGCTCCACCCCCGCTTTAGAATACATTTTGGCGGTTATGCCCAACCGCCCGCTGCTCAACTCGAGACTGTAGGAGTAGTTGCCCCGAACCACTAAAGTCTGATTAATGGTTCTAAGCATATGGACATCATTAATGATCCGGTTATCCGTAATCAGGCTTTCGCACTGACCCTGCAGGGAGGCCTGAGAAAAAAAGGACAGAAAAAGGAAAGCAAACAGCGCATACCTCATAGCAATTCAGCGTTTTGTCATGTGTAAGATAACCTTTTTAAAGGCACCTGAAAAAATAAACCTGTGATAACCTGCATCGGAACCGAACAATTGTTGGCATCCGGGTATCCGCACGCTACCCGTAAAGCATTTGTACAAACGCCCCAGACAGCCCAATAATTGTATTTGAGAAGACCGTTGGGTTACCGGCCGGCTGCCAGAAGGTAAAGCACCGCCATACGGACGGCCACCCCGTTTTCTACCTGCCGGAGGATAATGGAATGGTCGGAGTCCGCTACATCGCTGGAAATCTCCACTCCCCGGTTGATAGGCCCGGGATGCATGATGACGATTGGCTTGTCGAGGCTGTCCAAAAGGGTCTTATTGATCCCAAAGTACTGACTGTACTCGCGCAGGGAGGGAAAATACCTAATGTCCTGCCGCTCCAGCTGTATGCGGAGCACGTTGGCGATATCGCACCACTTCAGGGAATCCCAGACATCATGCGATACCTCAACCCCCAGGCTTTGAATATGCTTGGGGATGAGCGTTGGCGGGCCGCAGACCCTTACTTTAGCGCCCAGCTTAGTGAGGCAGTAGATATTGCTCAGGGCCACGCGGGAGTGAAGGATATCTCCGAAGATAACGACCCGTTTGCCGGCCAGATCTCCCACCTGTTCCTGCATGGAAAAGGCATCGAGCAGCGCCTGCGTAGGATGCTCGTGGGTACCGTCACCGGCATTGATGATGTTGGCATCAATATGCTGCGCCAGGAAATGATGAGATCCGGGCGCAGGGTGGCGCATCACGACCATATCGACCTTCATGGCCAGGATATTGTTTACGGTATCCAGCAGGGTTTCTCCCTTCTTGACTGAGGAGGAAGAGGCAGAGAAGTTGACCACATCCGCAGATAAGCGCTTTTCAGCCAGTTCAAAGGAGATACGCGTACGGGTGGAATTTTCAAAGAATAGATTGGCTACAGTAACATCACGGAGAGAGGGGACTTTCTTAATCGGCCGGTTGATGACTTCCTTGAAGCTTGCGGCGGTTTCGAAAATCAGACGGATGTCTGCTGCTGTCAGGTATTTAATCCCCAGCACGTGCCTGGTGCTCAGTTGCTGTACCGTAGCCATTCGATATAGTTATGTGCCGTTTGGCAATTTGTTTATTAGACTTTGATGCGCCGGATCAATTCTATTGACCTATCCTTCTGCTTCGCTCTTATCAGCAAAAATCAGCACCCGGTCTTCTTCAGACTGCTCCTTCCATTCCACCTTGACGAAGGCTTTATCTACCGCATCCACGGTCATCCCAATGTAATCGCCCTGAATGGGCAGGTGCCGGTTAAAGCGACGGTCAATAAGCGCCAGCAACTCCACTTTCCTTGGGCGGCCGTAGTGATTAAGCGCAGTAAGTGCTGCCTGTACGGTTCGTCCGGTGTACAAAACGTCATCAACTAAAATCACGTCTTTGCCCTCCACGAGGAAGTTCAGCTCCGTTGGGCTGGCAGAAAGCGGTTTGGCCCGGGTGCGGAAGTCATCACGGTAGAACGTGATATCCAGTTTGCCGTACTCCACTTTCTTACCGCCAAGCAAGTCCTCCAAACGCTGATGCAGGCGATCACCGAGGTATACACCACGTGGCTGAATAC
>CAZNHN010000243.1:0-9436 GCA_964572415.1 uncultured Phaeodactylibacter sp. | reverse complement strand
TTTGCCCCGGTATTCCGGCAGCAGCACCGACTCTCCGAAATAAAAGATTTTGGTGATATCCCATCCGGCTTCCAGAAAAGGGGCTTTGATGTTGTCGGTCTCTTCCACGAGGGGCAGCCCGGTACTCGCGCCGACCACGGTATCACCGTCCTTCACGACCACCATAAAGTTCTGCTGAGCCTGCAGGAAGGTGTCCACATAAGCGACCTCATAAGCCATATCGCCATCGTAGAGATAGGGGTATTCGCGGAAGACCTGAATACGCAGCCGTGCCAGGTCTTCCACATAGCCTGAGGCCTCTCCGCCACTAAGTTGCAGGATTTCAGGCATTGTTTACCGGCGGTTGTTAAGCTCCACTTTGAAGATGTGCCCGGGCAACTGATCCGGGTTGAGCTCCACATAATTCCAGTCGTTGAACCAGTGGTATACCTGACCGGTCAGTAAGTCTGTGACCCGGAGGTTGACATTGCCGGTAACGCCAAGCAGTTCCTTCGGAACTTCCACAAAGCCGGATTGGCGATAGTCAGTATCGAAGTTCACTACACACCAGATGATGTTGCTCTTGTCCTCGGTGAGCTTTACGTAGCTCATCAGCGACTCGTTGTCGGTGCGGGTGAAGTGAATATTCCAGGTATCCTGCAGGGCCGGCTGTTCCTTGCGTATTTGGTTGACCTTAGTGATCAGCTCTGTAAGGCGGTTGCGGTGGTTCCAGTCGTAGTGGCGGGTTTCGTACTTTTCGGAATTCAGGTATTCTTCTTTGCCGTTGGTGTTAGGGCTGTGCTCCATGAATTCGTAGGAAGGCCCGTACATACCATAGTTGGAAGACAGGGTGGCGGCCAGCATAAAGCGTTTCGCGAAGGTGGAAGGCCCGGCGTTCATCAACTCATAAGCCAGGATATCCGGCGTATTGGGCCAGAAGTTGGGGCGGAAGTACTCCCGGGACTCGGTGCGGGTCAGTTCGGTCATGTACTCTTCCAGTTCACGGCGGGTATTGCGCCAGGTGAAATAGGTGTACGAATGGTTAAAGCCTACTTTTGCCAACTCCGCCATGACCTTAGGCCGGGTAAAGGCCTCAGCCAGGAAGATGGTGTCGGGGTATTGTTTTTGTACCTCCGCTATGCACCATTCCCAAAAGCGGAACGGCTTGGTATGTGGATTGTCCACCCGGAAAATGCGGATGCCGGCTTCGCACCAGTGGAGGACCACGCTCTTGAGCTCTTCCCAGAGGTTTTTCCAGTCTTCGGTCTCAAAGTTAATCGGGACAATGTCCTGATATTTTTTGGGTGGGTTTTCCGCGTAAGCGATCGTCCCGTCCGGGCGCCAGACGAACCATTCCGGGTGTTCCTTGATATAGGGATGGTCGGGGGCGCACTGAAATGCAAGATCAAGCGCTACTTCGATGCCCATACCCCGGGCTTTCTCAATCAGCGCTTCGTAGTCCTCCTGCGTGCCCAGGTCGGGATGAATGGCCTTGTGGCCGCCCTCGTCGCTGCCGATGGCCCAGGGAGAGCCCGGCTCACCGGGTCGGGCTTTGGTGCTGTTGTTTTTGCCTTTGCGGTTGACCTTCCCAATAGGGTGTACCGGCGGCATGTAGAGGACATCGAAGCCCATTTCCTGCACACGGGGCAGCAGGCGTTCCACATCCTTAAAGGTACCGTGCCGGCCAGGCTCCTGTGCAGTTGAGCGCGGAAACAGCTCGTACCAGGTGCTAAACATTTCCTTTTCCCAGCCCACCCGTACCCGGAGATTGTGGTCGTAGATGGTTTCGAACTGCTTAAAGGGTGTAGACTCAACGATCTGCTTGAAGCCCGGGCTAAGTACGAGCTGTACTGCCTCATCGTACTTTCCTTCCTCCTCCAGCTGATCCGCCACCTCCTTCAGGTCTTTGGCTTTAGGCTTCGGGTATTGAGCTGCAGCACGGCGGAGGAAGCCCGCCCCGATTTTGAGCTCTACCTTCATATCCTGGCCTGCTTCCTTTTTTTTAAGGAAGCCATCATACCAGTGCAGGAGGTGGTCGATCCATCCGGAAACTTTGTAGTGGTAGAGGCCTTTCTGCTCCACTTTGAAACTGGCGGTCCACACATCATTTATGCCTTCCTCCATAAAGACCTCGGTCCAGCGTTTCTGGCTCTCGTGGCGGTAGAGGAGCGAAGCGCGGATGTGGTCATGCCCGTCACCAAAAATATCGGCGGTGACATCCACCCGTTCGCCCGGTACCCGCTTAATGAAATAGCTGCCGTGGTCTATTTCCGGCTGCACATTTTCGATAACAACTCGGTTTCTCATATTCGTTTTTTCGCTTAAGAGAGGAAGGTTTTATCCGCAAACAAAAGTAGGGAGAATAATCGTAACTGAAAATTGAAAACCCGCCTTTCCGTCAAATGTAAACAGAAGGTTAATCAAGCCGCTAAAGCGTTAACAATCTGGTCACTGCCACAATTAAGCTGTATCTTTAGAAGCATGATCCATCAGCCCGATTTCAGGAATATTTTGCCGGCAGCTTTTGTCGTTGTGGCACTGCTCAGCCTCGGTGTGGTGCAGTTTCAATGGGTGAGGTCGGGTATCGTGGTGGAGAAGCAGCTGTTCGACCGGGAGCTTCGCCAATTGCTGGAGGCAACCGGGGTAAGCATTAGTCAGGAGCCAGGCCTGGCACAGGACATTTTGGAGCTGCAACGCCTGAGGCGTAAAGGGCAGCCCATTCCGGATTCAATACGGCTAAGGGTTCGGCTGAAGCTGGAAGAACGGTTGCGGGCAGACCTAAAGGCACAGCAAAAGCGGATGCCCTTTTCCATTGCCTTGTCGGAATCCATCTGGCACTATCCGCTCCTCGTTGGAGACCGGTTCGACTGGTCGGAAACAGCCGCCTACCGCACTTATGCTTATCAGATTGAAGGCACACTTGCAGAAGCCTGTGCCTGTCAGCTCTACCTTCATTTGCAACTGCGCGATTTTTTGCCCCATCTGTTGGAGCGCCTCTGGCTTTTGCTGGCGCTGACGGTATTAGGAGTGGTGCTGCTGCTCCTTGGGTTTGTCTTGCTGGTGCGAAAAGTGCAGCGGGAACAGCAGTTGGTGGCGGTCAAAAACGAATTCATCAATACCCTGACGCACGAGCTGAAAACGCCGGTCTTTTCCAGCAGCCTACTGCTAAAGCTGGCGCAGCAGGCCCTGAGCGATAGTCAGCCGGAGCAGGTAAATATGTACCTGGGGCGATTGTCTGCCGAAAACCAGCAGCTGAAAACCCAGATAGAGCAGGTGTTGGAATTAGCCAGCCTGGAGCAGCCGGTTTATCAGTTGGAGCGAGGATTACTTCCAGTTGCTGATTGGCTGCAACGGACCTGTACCGCCTTTAAGCCGAAAGTTCAGGCCGAAGGAGGAAGCCTGCAGTGGTCATTTTCCGGGCCCGATGGTTTTCTGACCGCTGATGCCAGCCATCTGTCTAATGCCCTGGCCAACCTCCTTGACAATGCCCTGAAATACGGGGGGCAACCTCCGGTTATTCAGGTGGAAGCCAAAAGTGAGGCAAAGGGCGTAACCCTGAAAGTTAAGGATAATGGTGATGGCGTACCTGAAGCCCGGCAGGCCGATATTTTTCAGAAGTTTGTCCGTCTGCATACAGGAGTTGTACAGGGCTTTGGGCTGGGGCTGAGCTATGTGCAGCAGGTGGTCAGGTTGCACGGGGGGCAGGCCGGGGTGCACAACCATTCCGATGGCGGAGCAGTCTTTTGGCTTCAGTTGCCTGATTTCGAACCCGGAGACACTTCTCCACAACAACTACAGCATGGCTAAGATTTTGCTTATCGAAGACCACGAAACACTGGGCTTTGCGCTGCAAGCTTATCTGGAGATGAAGGGGTTTGAAGTCCTTTGGTCCAAGGATGGCGATAGCGGCTTGCAAGCCTTCGAAAAACACCCCGTGGACCTTTGCATCGTCGATGTGGGGCTGCCAGGCCGTGATGGTTTTAGCCTGGCCCGGGAAATCCGGCGGCAGTCGCCCGCGCAGCCTCTGATCTTCCTAACCGCCCGCGCCCTGAAGGCAGATCGACTGAAAGGCTTTGACCTGGGCGCCGATGACTACCTGGTTAAGCCAGTGGATGAGGAAGAGCTGGTGGCGCGTATCCGGGCTATTCTGCGGCGGGCGCAGCCGGAGGCACCCAGGGCAGAGACGATTTCCATAGGGCAATACACTTTTGATGTGCAGAATCAGGAGCTGACCTTTCCCGGACAGCCGACCCGCCGCCTCACCGAGCGCGAAGCCCATCTGCTGTTGTTGCTTTGCCAGCAAAAAGGGCAGTTGTTGTCCCGCCAACAGGTACTTAAGGAGGTCTGGTCGCAGAACGACTACTTCACCCGCCGCAGCATGGATGTCTTCATTTCCCGCCTGCGCAAGTATTTGTCGGCTGACCCTGCCATTGAAATCCGGAATGTGTATGGGAGTGGATTTGTGCTGGAGGTGGAGGGGTAATGGCAGATTCGGAGAAGTACTAAAGGGTTGGATATCGAAGCATACGATAGAACTAAGTACCTTGAAAAGTGCTATCTTTGGAAATGATGGTTGTTATTATGACAAGAAATGATCAGAGCTATGAATACGGATGCAAAAATACAGCGATTGGAGCTATCTAACTTCACAACCTTCGAGAACCTTGATGTCACATTTAGTGAAGGAATAAATGTAATTATTGGTGCGAACTCTACAGGGAAGACTCATTTAATGAAAGCCATGTTTAGCTTGCTCAAGGCCAATGAAGATATATTGAAGAATGAATCTTTTAGCATTGATCAGAAACAGCGGGCTTTTGCAGACATGCTTGTAGAGGTGTTTAAACCAGATGAATTAGGGCGGTTAGTAAAAAGAAGGAGAGGTACTGCAAGTTCTGAGGTGAGAATGACACTGAAGGGAGATACGATTGGTACCCGACGATTTGCTTTTAGCTTTTCATCCCGTTCCAAGACAAAAGTTGATCTTCAGGAGAACGCTGAAATTGATGGGCTGTCATCGCTATACCTGCCTCCTGTGGAATTATTGTCCATCTTTCCTGGATTCCTCTCCGCCTATTTAAACCGGGAAAATGCCTATGACCGCACATTTTATGAGACAGCATTAGCCTTGGATGCCTTACCAGCAAGAGGGCCACGTTTGCAAGAAGTTAAGGCATTACTTGAGCCTCTTGAAAACGAGACAGGTATAAAAGTCAATCTAAAAAATGGCAGGTTTTACCTTAGATTTGATAGCCGGGGTGAAATGGAAGCCCCGTTGGTAGCGGAAGGGATGAAGAAACTTGGTATGTTGCTTCACCTCGTTGGTAATGGTAGCCTTGGAAAAAACAGCATTTTGTTTTGGGATGAGCCGGAAGCGCACCTGAATCCCCGCTATATTAAGGTGGTTATTGATTTCCTGAGAGTATTGGCTAATCGGGGCGTTCAAATTTTTCTTGCTACGCATGATTATTTACTCTCTCAACGGCTCTCTCTGATCGCAGAAGCCAACGACTCAGCGCCGGATAGTTTGCAATTCATTAGCTTGTACCAAGAAGGTGAAAATGTGAATGCAGAAACCGCCCCAACATTGACTGGGCTAACACATAATCCTATTTTGGATGAGTTCGTAGCGTATGCAGAAGAAGAGGAAGAATTGGCATATGAGTAAGCAATAAACCTTGTTTGAATATACTGCTTGAGTTATGCTCAACCGGCTCAGGAACAGACTGCTCGCGAAATGAATATTACAAAATGGAGATTACAGAAGAAGGAATCATCTTTGTTTTTGATGATGAATTTTGGGAGGATGTCCGTGATTTCGACAAAACGAATCCAGATTACAGGAAAATAGAAAAGCTCAACGGAACTAAAGCGATTGATATTATTGGATATCATAAGCGTAAAGGGCTATACCTCATAGAAATAAAGGATTTCAGGCAGTACCGAATAGAAAAAAAAGACAGAATAGCCAAGTTGGAACTCTTTGAAGAAGTCGGTCAGAAAGTGAAAGATACGTTGGCTTGTATGCTGGCTGCTGCCCGTAATTCCACACATAGCCGGGAATACTGGTGCAGGCAGGTAAATCGTATACTGATGAGTAAATCCGAAAGGGTAACAGTAGCGCTTTGGCTGGAAGAAGATCGTGATATCGCTTACGGGACAGAAGTTTCGCAAAAAAGAAAAAAAGTAAGCGAAAGCACATATAGAAACAAGTTAAAAACAAAAGTCAGCTGGTTTACTTCCCGTGTCAAAATTATTAGCAGTCAGGGTACTCAGGATTTAGAAGACTTGAATTTAACTGCTAGGTTGCTGTAAGACTGTAGAACGGCAGAGTAATGTCTGAACCCCGAAAAAGCCTATATTTGCCGCAACAGAACCGGTACAGTTATCATGGAAACAAGAGCGAAAAAAGACCAGGTGCTAAGAAACCTGGCTACCTTAATCCTAGAACAGGAAGCAGCCATTATCTCTGCCAATGAGCAGGACCTGAAGGCTTATGACGGAGCGGATGAGTCCATGTATGACCGCCTGAAGGTGGGGCCTGCCAAGATAAAAGCCATGGCAGATGCTTGTCTGGAAACAGCGGCTATGGAAGACCCGGTGGGTAAATCGCTCTATGAACTCGAGCATCCCAATGGCATGCGGGTGGTCAATCAGACGGTGCCTTTTGGAAAGATCCTTATCATCTACGAGTCCCGTCCGGACGTGACCATCGAGGCCGCCGCTACAGCTTTCAAAGCGGGGAATAAAATCTGGCTGAAAGGTGGGAAGGAAGCCCTGCATACCAATACCCTGTTGGCTGAACTCTGGCACAGCGCCCTGGAAACCGAGGGCGTGGATTCAGGTTATGTGAACTACCTGAAGCTGGATCGCGCCGCCACTCAGAAGCTTATTAAGGACAACCCCTACCGTTTCGACCTCATCATCCCACGCGGTGGAGAGCGCCTGATCGCTTTCGTGCGGGAGCATAGCAATATCCCGGTCATCGTGAGCGGCCGGGGCAACAACTTCCTTTACGTCAGCGCATCGGCAGATTACGACATGGCATTGTCCATCATCAAAAATGGCAAAAGCCGAATCAGCGTGTGCAATGCGCTGGACAAGGTCCTGATTGACCGGGGCTGGCCAGAGTTGGAAGATAAGCTTCAGCACCTCAGCAGTGCCCTTTCTGAAGCCGGTTTGGAAGTCATTGCGGATCAGGACGGTTGGGCAGGCCGCCACGATGCTTTGCAGCCGGTACCGGAATCGATGTGGTATGAGGAGTTTTTGTCACACCGTATTGTTCTCAAAGTTGTGGACAGCATGGAACAGGGGATTACACTTACGAACCAATACAGCGGCGGGCACAGCGCCACGATTGTCACGGAAGACGCGGCTCAGGCCCGGGCATTTATGGAAGAAGTCGACTGCGCCGCCGTTTACCACAACGCCTCCACCCGCTTCACCGATGGGGGGCAGCTGGGAATGGGCGCGGAGATTGCCATCAGCACTCAGAAGCTCCACGCAAGGGGCCCGATTAGTGTGGGGCAACTGGTCTCCAACAAATGGATGATACACGGAAACGGTCAAATACGGTAGCACGAAGCATGGAGCAAAAAAAGAAAATTGTCATCAAAGTTGGCACCTCTACACTCACGGGCGGGAGCAACCGTATTTCTTATGCCACCATCGAAAACCTGGCCCGGCAGATATTGTCTATCCGTGACCGGTATAACGTTATACTGGTTTCCTCCGGCGCCATAGCCACGGCCCGGCAGTTTGCGGAAATCCACCAGACCGGTACTGCACAGATTGAGTCCAAGCAAGCCCTGGCTGCTATCGGGCAGCCCAAGCTCATACGGATATTCGATGAAGTGTTCGGCAGTTTGGGGCTGCAGGTTGCCCAGTGCCTGCTCACCTACCGCGATTTTGACAATGACACTGCCCGGGAGAACGTCCGGAATACCCTGCACAAGCTGCTGGATTTTGGTTACATCCCCATCATTAATGAGAATGATACTGTTGCTGTAGACGAGATCATCTTTGGCGACAACGACAAGCTTTCTGCCTATGTCGCCATCATTAGCGAAGCCGACCTGCTGATGCTGGTCACCGATATTGACGGCATCTACACCCAAAACCCCCACCTGCACCCTGAAGCTGAGCTCATCGAAGACGTCACCGATACCGAAGCCGTCAAAGCTTTCATACAGGAGCGCGACAACGGGCTCGGCACCGGCGGTATGACTTCCAAGATTTATGCTGCTGAGCTATGCCTGCGCCACGGGTTGGAGATGCGTATTGTGAATGGGAATCAGCCCTCGTTTATTGTGGGGGCGCTGGAGGGGCGTTTTTTGCATACGCGGTTTAAGGGGTGATCGGTTTTGACTTTAGAGGGAAGGGGGGGGCAGATTGGCGTGAAGCTCACATTTTGGCATGGAGTAAATCCGGAAAGCTTGAAAATTCTTATCTTGCTATCAGGTTTTTGATTTACAGGGGTTTTGCTACAGTTCTGTTTTAGTCTGTATCAGTGTTGTCAGCCCCTTTTACATCCCATTTCATCGTCAAAACCAAAAGGTGTTTTAGTCATTTGTGTACCCTGATTAAGGTATGATGTTTACAGAGCATCGTTCATCTGATTCATCCCTGACACCTCTTTTTAACCATACTATGAGTGAAATGAAACGAATTTCAACCCTTACAGCCACTTTGTTTTCAGTCATTTTAACCCTTCAGGCGCAGGAAGCGCCGCTCCCGCCGGACCCGGAGCCCGGGCAGTGTTTTGTCCGTTGCGTAACCCCTGATGTATGGGTAGAGGAAGATGTGGATGTGCTGCAAACACCCGCCTACACTAAGATTGAAGTGATTCCGGCGGAGTATAAAAACGTAGAGCAGGAGGTGATCATCAGGCCCGCTACGATAGAGTATGTAAATGTGCCTGCTCGGTTCGACACGGTTGAAGAAGTCGTTGAACTTGTGCAGCCTTACAATCAGGTGACAGTCGATGCGGCCTCCTTTGTAGAGTCCACTGAGGATGTTGAAGTACAGGCGGCCTACGCAAAATACGAGTACCAGACTCAGATGGAGAACTGTGATGAGGACGATCCGCGGAAATGCATGGTGTTGTGTTACGTTGAGCACCCGGCCAAAATCAGGACACTTTCGGTTAAGAAAATGACCAAAGACGCAACGGTGACCAGAAAAGAAGCGGGCCGGGAGACCACCACCATTACTACGCTTAAAATGGTAGAAGCCTCCAAGGTAGTAGAAAAAGAGGTGCCGGCACTAATTAAAACGATTACAAAACGGGTATTGGTCAGGGACGAAGTGGTCAAAGAAATAGAGGTGCCAGCGGTATATACAACAGAAACCCGACGGGTATTGAAAGAGAAAGGGGGGCTAACGGTCTGGGAGCCTATTCAGTGCAGCCTGACCGACTACAACGTATTGCCTATCTTTTATGAGTATAACCGCGCAC
>CAZNHN010000242.1:5678-9440 GCA_964572415.1 uncultured Phaeodactylibacter sp. | reverse complement strand
TGGTACGATTCTTTCTTTGGTAATACCCAGCAAATTGCAGAAGCGGTAGCGGAAGCCATTCGCCCGTATGTGCGAGTGGTGGAGCTGCAGCGTATCCAAAATGCTTCCCCAGAGGATGTGGAGCGGGCTGATATACTGATTGTCGGGTCGCCTACCCGGGGATTCCAGCCTTCTGAGGACACCAAAGCCCTCCTGCGCCAACTGCCGCGCCATGCGCTGAGAGGGGTGTGGGTAGCCGCCTTTGACACCCGGATTGCCCTGCATACCATCGAAAATGGCTTCTTCCGGTGGATTGTCAAAACCGGGGGCTATGCCGCAAGCACCATTCATAAAAGCCTGCTGCGCCATGACGGACAAGCGGTTATCGCGCCGGATGGCTTTTGCGTGACAGATAAGGAAGGGCCACTGATGGAGGGCGAACTGCAGCGTGCCCGTGCCTGGGGCAATACCATCGGGCAGATCGTGGGAGAGGAAATGGTAGTGGTGTAAATTATTTCTTCTGCATGCGGAACTCAACCGGCCCCCCATCCAGCGTGAAGTTTTGGCTCAGGGTCAGGTAGCCTTCTTTTTGGCCACTAATGGAATAGTTTAGTCGCTGCATGTCCAATGGGATCGTTACTTCAAATTTCCCAAATTCGTCGGTAGTGTCCCTTTGGTTCAGAATAAGCAGGCTGACGCCGGGTAATGGCTCTGTCCCATCCTCATTCAGGATTTGCCCGGATACCTTTTCCAGGCTTCCATCCGGTAGCACTTCAAGGGTCGTACTTTTACCGTTGAGGGTCAACGAATTTTCTTCAAGCTTCCAGTAATCTGCATTCAGCCGTACCCGGACGGTGTTGCCTCTCAGGGTGCCGGGCAGGGATTTGAAATCCGCTAGTCCGTCTGCATCAATCTCAGCACTTTCCCATTTGTTTTCTACAAATAATTGTATCGAACCCTCCTTGAGTTTTGGATAAAGTCCGGCTCCGGTCACCTTGGGTTTCAGGCTAATGGTAAATTCAAAGGGGCCGCAACCATCTGTAGCCACTACGCTGGCAGGATTGATGAGGTATACGAGGGCAAAGACTGCCGCAGCACTGCCCGCTTTAACACCCTGCATCTCAAATTGCAGGAGCCCCGGTAGCTTGATGGCTGCAAGTCCGCCTCCCAGCGCCATTAGTAATCGAAATACCATTGCCTGAGCGGCGGTAGGGCAGGGGATGAATGCGCCAACCACAACAGCAGTACCTATCAGCAGGCCCAGTCCGGCCATCCAGGGTATGTTTTGGGAAAAGCCGGTGGTGCCGGATGGAGCGCCCGATATTGGTGCGGGGGTAGCTCCGGCCAGGCTCGCTGCTTCCTCTGCGGTTTGTTGGAGCTTCGTTTCATCAGTGGATTTTGGTATTTTTTCAATCAGGCTTTGCAGGGACTGCTGTATTTGGTTGAGTTGCAGTTGGTAGCTATCCACATCCAGCGTACCGCTGTTGTAGCGTTTCTTAATGCCGTTGTAGCGTCCGGCCTGATGAATGACATCCCGTTGGAAATAGGAATCGTCCGATGCTTCAGCGATATCGGTCAGCGCATCAACGACACGCTCCAGTTCGCCCTCGATCAGCCATTTGCGGAGTTCTTTAGGTGTTGCCATAGGGGTTCGGTATTTATGGCAAGATAGCGAAGATTTCTGAACTGCCTGCTCTGCTTTACCATTCTCCACCTGCACCGCCACCACCGGTGAGGCCGCCTCCAAAGCCACCGAAGTCGCCCCAGTCGCCGCCGCCGCCAGACCAGCCGCCACCACCACCACCAGACCAGCCGCCACCACCGCCAATCCAGGGGAAGGGGAAGATCATCCAGCCGCCACCGCGCCGGCCTCGCCGCCTGCGGTCCATATCGTAGCGCCCGCCGCGGTAATAGCCGCCATCGTCATCATCGTCTCCGCCACCGCCCATACGGCTGAGCACTACGATGAGGATAATGACAAATAGAATGACCAGAATGGCAGGAATACCGCCTTTGGCCTCTTGTTTCCCATTAGCCTGCTGCGGGTTGTCATTGGTGTATTCGCCCTGCGCCAGTTCCATAATGGCACTTGTCGCCCGGTCGAGCCCGCGGTAGTAGCGGCCCTCCCGGAAATTGGGCGTGATGATTTCGTCAATAATCCGTTTGGCAAGGGCATCCGGCAGAAAGCCTTCAGCGCCGTAGCCCGTCATGATGCGAACCTTGCGGTCATCACGGGCTACGTAAATGAGTGCGCCATTGCTCTTTTCCCGGCTGCCGCCAATGCCCCAGGCTTCGTAGTATTCGAGTGCCCGGTTGAACGGGTCACCACCCTCAAGCGATGGTTCCGTCACGATAACGATCTGCGTGGAAGTCTGCCGGGCATACGTTGCCAGCTTTCGGGTCAGCTGTTCATCCTCCTGCCGGGACAACAACCCTGCATAATCGTTGACCACCTCATTGGTGGGCGCAGGTACCGGTTGCTGAGCGCTAAGCGGTAGGGCAATTAGTGTGAAAAGGGCAAAAATCCAGGTCTGTAATCTCAACGTCTTAGTTTTAACTATACGAAATATCATCGGGCAGCTCGTTTTCATCATCGGACTGATAGGGGAAGAAGGCCTTCAATTTAGCACCGACCTGCTGTACAGCTGCACAAACCCCATCAGCGTAGTTGCCGCTTTTAAAGTGGGCGAGCATAATATCCCGTTCTTCCGACCAGAAATCTTTTGGCACCCTTTCATTAATGCCTTTATCGCCCAGGATCGCCAGCTTTCGCTGTTCCGGCGCGATGAAGATGAGTACGCCGTTGCGGGCCTCTGTTTTATGCATTTCCAGTTTCAGGAAAGTCTTTTGGGCCGCCTGAAGTACATCGCCTTTCAGATTATCCTCCAGGTGCACCCTGATCTCGCCTGAGGTATTCAGCTCAGCTTCCTGAATGGCATCAATAATACGGTCTTCTTCTTCGGGTTGGAAAAAGCGGATCATACAGTGGTATTAGACCGGGCAGTTCAATTTAGTAGTTTGTTACCGTCTCTTTGAACCGCCCGGTTTAAAGAAATGCTAGAATTCTACTTTTGGCGCATTTTGCGCGCTGGCCTCAGCCTCAAACTGAGCTCTCTGATCGAAGCCAAACAGGCCGGCAAAGAGGCTGCCCGGGAAGCGGCGTACCTTTTTGTTATATTCCGTTACCACATCATTGAAACGGTCGCGCTCCACTTTAATGCGGTTTTCGGTGCCCTCCAGCTGTGCCTGCAGCTCGCGGAAGTTTTGGTTGGCCTGCAGTTGCGGGTAGCGCTCAGAGACGACAAGCAGACGGCCCAGCGACTGTGACAGTGCGCCCTGCGCCTGCTGAAACTCCTGCAGCTTCTCTGCACTCAGGTTAGAAGGATCGATGTTGACACTCGTTGCCCGGGAGCGTGCCTGCGTCACTTCGGTCAGGGTACTTTTCTCAAACTCTGCCACTCCTTTTACAGTATTGACGAGGTTTGGGATCAGGTCGGCACGGCGCTGATAGGCACTTTGTACCTTCGACCAGGCATTTTCCACATCCTCATCCATTTCGACGAAGCCGTTGTAGCTGTTACAACCACTTACAAAAAGTACCAGCCCCAGGCCGATCAGGATAATAGGAAGAAGTAATGATCTCATTGCTGTTTTGAATTTTAGAGTCTAAAGTTGATTGAAAAGCAGTTAAGGTTCCATTCGGTTCGCCAGGACTGCCAAATTGTTAGACGAACGCAGGCCGGGAAGTCATTTTTGTTCCCGGAAAGCCTGAAGCAGGGCCTC
>CAZNHN010000242.1:0-5668 GCA_964572415.1 uncultured Phaeodactylibacter sp. | reverse complement strand
GTTCATAACCTGCCGTTCCACTTCTTCAAGCTGACTGCGTACAGTTTCATGATTAAAAAACAACTGTCTCAGCTCCCGGTTTATGGTTTCGTGCAGCCAATACCGGGCCTGGGCGCGGCGGTTGTGCTCAAAGTAGCCATTGGTGCGGGTTTGTTCCTGATAAACCTGAATGTCTTTCCAGACTTCCGGGATGCCCATCCCGGTAGTGGCAGAGCAGATTTCCACCCGGGTCACCCATTCACTTTCCTTGGGTGGGAATAAGTGCATGGCATTGCGGTATTCCTGTTTGGCTTGTTTGGCAAGCGGCAGGCGTTCCCCATCTGCCTTGTTGACTACGGCGAGATCCGCCATTTCCACAATGCCCCGTTTGATGCCCTGTAGCTCATCACCCGCACCGGGCAATAGGAGTAAAAGAAAGAAGTCCGTCATGGAATGCACCGCTGTTTCGGACTGCCCCACGCCTACGGTTTCAATCAGGATCGTATCGTAGCCCGCCGCCTCACATAGTATAATCGCCTCCCGTGTTTTCCGGGCCACCCCTCCCAGCGATTCTCCTGCCGGTGAGGGGCGTATGAAGGCATTCTCCTGATGCGCCAGCTGCTCCATACGGGTTTTGTCTCCCAAAATACTGCCCTGTGTCACCTGGCTTGTAGGGTCTACGGCGAGCACAGCGAGTTTTCGACCCTCTTTCAGCACATGCAGTCCAAAAGCTTCAATAAAGGTACTTTTGCCCACGCCCGGCGTCCCCGTAATGCCAATCCGGACAGACTGTCCGCTCATCGGCAGGCAGGCTTCAATGATCTGCTGTGACAGTGCCTGATGCTCCCGCCGGGTGCTCTCTACAAGTGTGATGGCTTTAGCCAGTGCCACCCGGTCTCCCTTTTGGATGCCGGAGGTATAGTCCTCCAGTCCCCATAGCTTTTTCCGGACGCGCCTGAGGTTAGGGTTGAGGCTGCCGGGAGAAATAACGCCTTTTTGGGTATGCCGGCCGGTGGGGCTTTGATCATCAGGCATGTTGGATTCGAATATTTGGTACAGCAGCTAACTTAAGGAATCCCTTTGGTAATTAATAGCCCAACCTATTGCCGCTGTTTCCATTTGTCCATCACCTTATCAAAGCGGCTGTCCATACAAGCGCTAAGGTCAGTCGTTACAAACTGCCCGTCCAGGAAAAGGCTGAAAATGGTTGCAGGGCTGGGAGCGGACTGAGCCTGTTCCGGGGTTTTCAGCTTGATAAGGGTTAGTGGCAGCCCCCGCTTTTCTGCCGTTTCCGAAAGGGATTGTTCTGCATGAAAAGGCGCAAATGGGCAACGGTTGGAATAATAGGCGGTCAAGCCTATTGGATTCGGGCACGTGCCTGACCGTACGGAATCTTTAAAACCCGGGTTTTGCCCATCGGAGGTTAACTTTTTAACCAGCAGGCTGAACCCGCTGCTGATGCGGTCTGCTTCTTCAAAGCCCTGCCGCAGCAGCCATTTGGTATCCGACATGAAATGAAACTTCCGGGTGCCCACTACAGTGACCAGCCCCTTTTTGCCCTGTGCCTGAGCATCCTCCCATGCAGATTGCAGCAGAAGCTTGCCATAGCCTTGTTTCTTGTATTTTCCTGAGACCCAAAAGCAGTTGATGTTTAAATATCCTGGTGCAGAAATAGGTAGCCATGCGGTCTCAGCAGGCCCATACTCTATGAATACCTTCGCCCGGGCATCAAGCCTGCGAAAGACATAGCCACCTTTCAGCTCCCTTCGCAGCCAGGCTTTTTTTTCATTGTATCCTTCGATGCACTTTTTGTCAGATATCGCACAGCAAATATGCTCCTCTGCAAGATTTTCGGGTGTTAGATTTATGAGTTCAGCCATGTTGGAATTATATCTGGTTAGATCTCAAACAAAATAGATACCTCCAACTCTGCCTGTCAATGTGAATCGTCACCCTTTGGAATATTTTTGAATACAAGGCAAAACAAACAAACAGCTACAGAAATAACCGGAAAGAGCGCCGAATAGCCTGCACAACATTTCCATCACACCTGTTAAAGTTCTTAATGCCTTGATATTAAGAAATTAACAATTCGTGTATTGGTCTGGGGATCAGTATGTTGAGGTGTGTCCTGTATTTAACGCTTACAGTAGGAGCCTGGCATTTCCGTTAAACTCTCCTAAGAAGCAGTGACAGCAGTTTCAGGCTATTGACCCGCCCGTTTATTCTATGCTTCTTTGTAATGTACCGATTGAAAACAATCTACACACCTAAAAACCCTGAACCCTGTTTTGTAAAGCTGTGAAATTAATTGAAGCCCCAATTGACAAGAAGGGGAGCCTTTCCGGTTCCCCTTTTTACTACCCAGAAGACGCCGCCCCTGCAGCAACTATCGCATTTATTCCTTAACAGGTGAATTGCCGGTAGCGCTCAACCCGCTGTGGGGGCTTTCTTACTCTATCTGTGAAGCCACTTCCACACTCCATGCTTCAGGCCTGCCGCCAAAGAGGACTTTCGTTTGCGCCCAGGTCCGCTTGAACAACTCCGAATGCCGGTATTTGTCCAACGCTGCCTCATCCTCCCAGTAACTGTAGGTAAAGAAAACCTCCGGCTGATTCCTGTCGCGCCAAAGCTCCAGGTGATGGCAGCCGGGAAAGCCCCGGATCAGCGCTTTGCTGGATTCAAAAATGGACTGGAAATCTGCTGTCTTTTCAGGCTGGAAAGTCAGTTTGACGATTCGTTTGATCATGAGCGGAATTCAATTTGGACGGTGTCTTCTACATTGATCCCCAGCAGACTGCTGGCTTTGCCCATATTGATGGCAATTTCCAGTAAGTCTGAGGAATTGAACAGGCAAAGCGGCTCCCCAATCTCCACTTCGTGATACTGCCGGCATAGCGTTTTGATAGGGTCGTTGCGTTTGAAGTAAAGCGCAAAAGACCGGTCTGCGCCAACCTGTTCAAACAGGGAACGGTTGATATTGGTGATCGCGTTATCAAAGCTGTCCACGAAGATAACGGAGCCTCTGATCTGGGAAGGGCCGATAACCGGCTGCAGGGTGATGCGCTGCATGACTTCAGTTGTGGCTGGGCCAAGCTCGATAAGCGGCCGCCCCTGAGCTAAGTGCCCAACCGCCCGGGCGTAGATATGTTCCAGCGACATCAGTTCTTCCGGCGTATAGTCCAAAATATGGTATTGGTTGGGCGCATGCTCGGGGAAAATGAGCGAGAACAAACCGTTGTCTGGTGCGATAAAGTAATGCCCCCGGTGAGCAGCAGCTAAAAACCGGGGCTTATCCGAGGGGTAATCATTTACACTGATCAAGTGGATGGTACCTTTGGGAAAGCTACGCCAGGCATTCCGGAACAGGAAAGCTGCCTGTACGATATCGTAATTGCTCACCTGATGCGTGAGGTCAATCAGCTGCGCCGAAGGAGCCGCACTAAGCAAAGCGCCCTTCAACTTAGGCAGGTCAAAGCCTTTGTCGCCGAAATCAGTGGTAAGCGTTACAAATGCCATAGGCTTGAAGTGGAAGTGAAGCGTTAAATTTAAAGGTAATGCACTACTTATCCGAATTTTCCGTAAAGACTCCTGAATTATTCGGGCTAAGTCAAAATTAACGTAATCTTGAAGCAAGAGGCGGCCTAAGGTTGAACTTTTATGAATATATTAGAGTTCTGAAAGCATTAATTCGAACTTGGCTAAGTTGCCTTCCTGATAAAGCGTAACAGGCAAGTTCTTCACCAAAAGGGATACCATTATATTGAGTGAGATCATCTTAACTGTGGAAAGCGTCGACCTCGTCGAGCTGTACGGTGAAAATAATAAAAAGCTGAATCTGCTTCGTGAAGCCTTCCCATCTGTCACCATTACCTCCCGTGGCAGCAGCGTCAAGATGGCAGGTGAGAAGAAGGATACGCAGAAAGCCAAATCCAAGTTTGAAATGATGGTCCGACTGTTGCGCGAGCACAAAGAGCTGCCCATGCAAATGGTACAGGACCTAATCAACGGCAACAATCCATTTGAAGCACGGATAAGTAAAGAGAGCGCGGCAAACAAGACCATCCTGCATGGCCGTAACGGGCGGCAGATCAAAGCCAAGACGCACAACCAAAAGCGGCTCATTGAGGCCAGCGAAACGAATGATGTGGTTTTCGCTATTGGCCCTGCGGGTACGGGAAAAACCTATACTGCAGTAGCGCTGGCTGTGAAGGCACTCAAAAACCGTATGGTCAAGAAGATCATCCTGACCCGCCCCGCCGTTGAAGCTGGTGAAAGCCTGGGTTTCCTCCCCGGCGACCTTAAGGAAAAGGTTGATCCTTACCTCCGGCCCCTTTATGATGCCCTGGATGATATGCTCCCCGCTGAAAAGCTGCAGCAGTTCATGGCTAACCGGGTTATTGAAATTGCCCCCCTTGCCTTTATGAGGGGGCGTACGCTGGACAATGCCTTTATCATACTGGATGAAGCGCAAAACTGCTCCACCGCTCAGCTCAAGATGTTCCTGACCCGTCTGGGCCCTTCGGCTAAGTGTATTATTACCGGAGACCTTTCTCAGGTGGATTTACCCTTCCATCAGAAATCGGGCCTGCGCCGATCCATTGAGTTGCTGGCAGGGCTAACCGGGATTGCCGCAATCAAATTGGATGCGGACGATGTGGTCCGCCACCGCCTGGTCAAGGAGATCATTCTGGCCTACGAGCGTTCTGACGAAGAAATGCGTAAACGCCGTGAACAGCGTGAGAGCGACAAAAAGAAAGAAGCGGAAAAAGAAACGGTCCAATCAAAGGCGGCTGCTCATAAAGAATAACTGCATACAACGATGAATTACCGAGTTCGTATCAATAAAAAGAAAGAGGCTGCATTCCATAAAATGCTGAGTGCACTGGAAGCCCTGGGGGTGATTCTGGAGTATGAGCGCCTGGACAAAGATGCCGATGAAGACAGGAAAGATAAAGCTGAGGAAGTCGCAGATCAGTACCGCGATTTGGTAGATTAGCGCTTCTAAATTCTGAGGTTTTCAGGTTTTTTCTCATTTTGTTGCCCTTTAGAGTTTATCCTGATTATGACACTTACTTTAAGCAGGCCTGAGGGCACACTTACCGGGGAAATTACCCTTGCCGGTTCCAAGAGCATCAGCAACCGTGCACTGATCATCAGGGCACTTAGCGGTACTGACTTTCCCATACACAAACTAGCCAATGCCAAGGATACCGTACTGTTGAATGCATTATTGCAATCCACTGATGATACTCTTGATGCCGGTGCCGCCGGGACGACTTTCCGGTTCCTCACGGCTTATCTGTCCATGCAGCCCGGAGAGCAGGTGCTTACCGGCACGGAACGGATGAAGCAACGCCCTATCGGTGTTTTGGTAGATGCGCTGCGGAAGCTGGGCGCCAAAATTGACTACCTCGGGCAACAGGGTTATCCGCCCCTGCGGATAGGCGCTCCCGATGGGTTCGGCAAAACGAACACCCTGTCAATCGCCGCGAATACCAGCAGTCAGTACATTTCTGCCTTGCTCATGCTGGCACCAACCCTTCCGGAAGGGCTCCGGTTGCAGCTCGAAGGCGAGATCGTCTCCCGCCCTTACATAGAAATGACCCTTTCCCTAATGAGCTACTTTGGTGTGAGCCATCAATGGGAGGGGCAGACCATTATTGTGCCGCCTCAGTCTTATGTGGGC
>CAZNHN010000241.1:0-9451 GCA_964572415.1 uncultured Phaeodactylibacter sp. | reverse complement strand
TATCGCTTCCAATGCTCTTAATGACGCTTTGCAGCAAATCATGGAAATCCGGGAGCCTTTGGCCATTTAGGTGCCGGTGGTAAGCATGATGAGCAGGATTCGATCAAAAATGTACAAAAAACGCAGGAAACAGAAATTATTGTTATTTTTGGTTCGAAATATTGTAAGGAGATGTAACCCATTTGTTTGGACTGCGTAAAAACATGCAGTACCTTTGTGTTTTGATCCTTACTAAGCAGCAAATATGTGCTATGCACTTTCGTCATCTTATTACTGACGGAAGTACAAATGATCATTTGCTATATCGATTTAAGTAATTAAATAAAAAAAGATGTACAATTGCCCCCCAATGGCGGCAACTTTAAAGGTTTGACAGGCACATAGTCCTATCAAGCCTTTTCTGTTATTTCATCTGAAATTTAACATTAATCCCTATGACTATGACAAAGAGAAGTACCCTTCTGCTGACTCTTTTCTTCTTCATTGGAGCGGCCGTCCTCCATGCTCAGGAAGAAGAGGCATCCGGAACTGATTACGGTACCCCGAGAGACATGATTGAATTTGGCGTGCACGGTGGTTATTTATTCGTGGGCGGCGATGTGCCTCAGGAGCCGGGCTACGGTGTAGGCTTGCACATCAGAAAATCGCTTGACTACGTTTTCTCCATCCGGGTCGATGGTTTCTATGGCTCTGCCCGCGGCGAGGAGAATCAACTGAACGATGAAAACTATCACAAGTTCGAGACCACCTATATCTCCGGTACGGCTTTTGGCGTGATTTCAGCCAACAATCTTAAGTGGAACAAATCCACCCGCAAGATGAACCTCTACGCGCTCATCGGAGGAGGAGGAGCTATGTTCAGGCCAAGAGTCAACCTCTCTCCCCGAACAGAAGACTTGAATGACCCTGACTTTTCGGATATCCTTCCTCACCTCGCAACGGGTGCGGGTATTGCCTTTCGTATAAGTGACCGAATGAACATTGGCCTTGAGCATCAAATATTCTTCCCTTTAGGTTCATTGGGTGATGAAATTGATGGTCAAACCGTGCAGTCGGGCAATAGTGGCAACCGCATCGTTTCCCGTGATATACTCAACTATACCAGTCTTCGGCTGAACTTCAATATCGGAAACCCTACCAAGTCCTCTTTGCCTTTGTATTGGGTAAATCCAATGGAAAACGTGATGAACGAGCTGGATAACATCAAGAAAAACCAGAGCGCTGCCCTTCAGGATTCCGATGGTGATGGTGTGATTGATGCCATTGACCAGGAGCCAAATACCCCACCTGACGTACCAGTGGATACGAAGGGCCGTACGCTTGATAGCGACCGTGATGGTGTAGCGGATTATAAAGACCGGGAGCCTTATTTCCAACCACGCCCGGGTGAGCGTGTCAACGAAGAGGGCGTTGTTGTCAATCCAACCTCTGTACCTGGCGGTGGCGTAAGTGAAGACCGGGTTCGCGAAATCATTTCAGAGGAACTACAGAATTATCAGTTGCGTCAGAATGAATCTAACGGAGCTAATGGCGGCGGTCAGATGACAGAGTGGTTCCTGCCAATGATTCACTTTGGCACCGACAGCGATCGTATTAAATATGCAGATTACGGGACGCTGGCTTCTATCGCTCGTATGATGAAGGGCAATCCGCAGCTGAGAATTGTTGTTACGGGCTTTGCAGATGCTTCTGCTCCGGAGTCCTACAACGATGAGTTGTCTTATCTGCGGGCGAAATCAGTTGTTGACCATCTCGTCAATAATCACGGTATTGGTCGTGGAAGATTCGTGATTCAGTGGAAAGGAGAAACAGAACTGCTGGTTCCAAGTGGCAACAGCTACATGAACCGCCGTGTCGAATTTCGGGTCGCTCAGCCAGATGATGTGGAAATGGATCCACCATCAGGTATTGAGAAAGAAGACAACGACGGGTTTTAATGACTTGTAGCCTTTCGTAAAGAGAGGTGGGTATAAAAGAAAGCCCTTTCGCATATTTAACTATAGCGAAAGGGCTTTTTCATTTCTAAATGGAGAGGGATGTGAGCCATGATCCTCGGAGAAATGCTTTGAAAAAGTAAAGGGGAATCAATTAACTTTTATAGCTAGCTCCATCTGTCTGGCAGCACATCCGCTCTGAGCTCTACAATTTACTTACTTTGAACATAGCCAAAGTTACGAAATGCCCTGTGCAGAAATGGTAACACTTTTGCAGAAAAAAGACATAGCAGATCTGTATAAAGCACGGGGCTTTATTTTTCGAAGTTGTTGATAAGCAGGGGGTAAGGTGGCTTGAATTAGATTTCGTCTAAATCCTCGATAACGACGATGCTCTCTTGATACTCTTTTTCATATTCCTTGATGAGTTCAGGTGTCGCTTCGTGAGCACCGGTGATGATTCCAATAGCCAACAGGAAAGCAATAATAGCAGTCATAGTTTTGAGTTTTTATTGTTTGGACTTCAAAACTATGACTGTTTTAATTCAGTATTGATAACACTTTTGCAAAAATTAGACATAGCAGATTTTATATAAACTGGGCTTTTTATATGGTTAATAAATTAAAAAACAATAACTTAAGGGAACCGAAATCCACACTATAATGAGGTTCGCTGAGTTGGTAAGTCTGGCAAAAGTTGTTACTCCGAATAAAATCAAGCAAATAGAGGTGCCAGGAAAAGCTGAGGAGTCCACATCTTTGGCAGATCAGTTATACCGCGGACTGCAATCGGACGAATACGCAAATGAAGAAGCAGCCTCTCATGCTTTCTATGGCGATTCGAGATACCGCAAACACTACTTTAACCGGCTGAAGCGAAAACTCAGAGAGAAGCTGATTAGTGCGCTATTTCTCATTGACCTCAGCCAGCCGGACTTTTCCGACTACCAACGTGCTTACTACAGTTGTTACCGGTATGCCTCCGCAGTACAGATATTAATAGGAGGGTATAGCCGGAAAGCGGCAATATCACTGGCTAAAATGACTATCCGCAGAGCAATCAAGTATGAGTTTTCCGATATCATTCTGCAAATGGCTAAAATCCTGCGGTTTCACTTTGGTGCAATGGAGGGAGAAGCCCGGCAATTTGAACACTTCGATCAATTGATACGCCAATACCAGCCTATATATCAGGCGGAACTGGATTTGGAAGGGAAATACACAGAATTAGTAATGTACTTTAATTCCCCAACACCTGAGCAGCAGGAGTTCCAGGCCAAAGCCAGAACCTATGCCAAAATAGCAGAGCAACTGCTGGCAGCTCACAATGGTTATAAGCTTTATCTCTACGGGTACTCAATTATCACCATTCAGCATCAAATCATTTATGATCACAAGGCCTTGCTCCAGAGCTGCGACCGGGCGATAGCTTACTTCCAAAGCAGGCGTGACCGAACTTCCTCAGTGGCTCTGTTCTCCTTCTCCTTCAAAAAAATTCCGAGCCTGATCGCACTCGGTTCATTCACAAAAGCAGACCGGGAGATACAATATTGCCTTAGTCTAACTCAAAAAGGGAAGAACAACTACTTCAAGGTACAGGAGTACGCTATCCTTCTGCACTTTCATTCCAGGCAATACCAACGTGCGCTGGATGTGCTGGTAACGGTCTGCAACACGGATGAATTCAACTGGATTCCGGAGCAAAGTCTGGAAGCCTGGCGCATCTATGATGCTTACCTTCACTTGTTTTTTGAAATTGGCTTCATCAGTCAGCGCCCTTCACCCAACCGAAGGTTTCGCCTGAGGCGCTTGCTGAATAATGTGCCCAGGTACTCACGGGACAAGCGCAGAGCAAATGTTACCATCCTCACGATTCATGTTCTTTTCCTGCTGCAGCAAAAGAAGTATTCGGAGATAATCGACCGGATGGAGGCGCTGAAAACGTATACCCACCGTTACCTGAGAAAGGATAGTGATTTCCGCAGAAATTGTTTCTTAAAGATGCTGCACAAAATACCAGCCTGTAACTTTAACCGGGAAGCTGTCGTTAGAAGAACTCTTCAGTTGCGGAAGCGAATGAATGAAATGCCGCTTCGTGACACACACCAGAACCTGGAATCGGAAACGGTACCCTTTGATCACCTCTGGGAAATCGCACTCGGACTTCTGGATTAATCCTGCTTCGGGAGTTGTATCGTGAAGGTAGTGCCCACGCCTTCTTCCGAGCGCTTCACGAAGATTTTTCCCTTGTGGTATTCCTCAATGATCCGTTTGGCAAGCGACAGGCCAAGGCCCCAGCCCCGTTTCTTCGTTGTGTAGCCGGGCTGGAAAACGGTTTTAAACTTGCCGTCAGGTATACCCTTGCCACTGTCTGTAATATCAATATAGACAAAGTCCTGATCGTCGAAAACTTCAGCACTAATAAACCCCTTACCGTCCATCGCATCCAATGCATTGCGGAGCAGGTTTTCCACCACCCAGTCAAATAAGTGCGGATTGATGTGGACGGTTTTGGCAGGCTCATCCGGCGCAGGGAAGCGGAACTCCACCTTTCTCGAAGCGCGGCGCTGCATGTAAGCCCGGCAGTCGTCCAACTCCTGGTAGATATTAATAGGCTCCAGCTTGGGAGCAGAGCCAATTTTGGAGAACCGGTCTGCAATAAGTTCAAGTCGGCTCACGTCATTGCGCAATTCACGTACCACTTCCTGTACTTCCTCATCAGGCTCCCGGATGAGCTTCAAATGCTCAATCCAGGCGACAATAGCGGAGATCGGGGTGCCCAGTTGATGAGCAGTTTCCTTGGCCATGCCCACCCATACCCGGTTTTGCTCAGCCCGCCTTGCAGAGCTAAAGCCCAAATACCCAAACCCGACGAAAGCAGCGATGAGGACAAACTGTACAAAGGGGAAATAGCGCAACTGCCGCAAAAGAGTAGACTCTTTGTAGTAAATCCGGTGAGCAGTGCTTTGGATGGGCTCAAACCCATCTGCTTCCATACGGGCTACTTCCTGCAAAAGGTAGGCTTGTGAGGTGTCGCTGGTATTCACACTGAAATCCACCCTGCCCCGGTCGTTAACTGCAATAACAGGGATGGTATTGTTGGCCTGCAGAATATTCAGGTGAAGGGTAAGGTCGGGCTGAGGGCAACTGTCATTGATGATGGCAGATATCTCGTCCAGGTTGTTGAGCCGCTCCTGCGCCATTACGTAAAGGGCTGCCTTGTGCCGCTCCTCTTCAGCCAGCTTGTTAGACAAATAAGTGGTATAAGCCATAGAAATCGCGACAATAATGGCGCCTGCGATGGCTAAATATATTTTCCAGCGGGATTTTCGGTTGTAGATATCCATATGGGGTATCAGTCTTGAAACTTGTTGCACCGGCAAATTAGCAATAATCTGCCCGGGGACGGTCTTTTGGCGGCTTAGCTTTGTATTTTGTTTTAGAACGGTAGTGGAAAAGTTTTATTTTCGAAGACCCTAAACAGCAAAGCCATGAAGTATTATAGTTTGTTTTTTGTTGCAGCGCTGCTGCCAGTTATGCTTTTAGCTCAGCAGAGCCGGGAATGGGGCGCTGTGCAGCAGCCTATTCAGCAGCTTTTTGATGGCATGCGCGCCGGCGACAGTACCGCCGTCCGTGATGCTTTTATGCCAGACGCGGGCATGTATACTGCGGTAGTCAATAAGGCAGGGGAGCCAACTTTACTCAAAGGTAGCCTCGACCGCTTTGCAGGCTACGTAGGCCAGGTGGAGGAAAATGCAATGGATGAGCAAATTTGGAGCTATGACATCCGGATAGACGGTCTTCTGGCCACAGCCTGGACTACCTACACCTTCTTTCGTAATGGAACACTTTCGCATTGTGGCACCAATGCCTTGGAGCTGTTCAAAACAGCAGACGGGTGGAAGATTTCCCATATTACAGATACCCGCAATACTGAAGGCTGCCTGACCGAAGCACCCAACAACAGAGCAGACATTGACACGTTGCTGAACGCCTGGCACAAAGCTGCTGCCACGGCTGATGCGGATGGTTTCTTTAGCAAAATGACCAAAGACGGTATTTATCTGGGCACCGATGCTACAGAACGTTGGCTGCGTGATGAATTGAAGGCGTGGTCTGTAAAAGCATTCGACCGGGAAGTAGCCTGGATCTTTAAGCCCTACGACCGGGAGGTATATTTCTCCAAGGACGGCCAAACGGCTTGGTTTGAAGAGCTGCTGAACACCCCGCATATGGGCATCTGCCGGGGCTCAGGAGTGCTCACAAATACCGAAGAAGGCTGGCGTATCCGGCACTACGACCTGGCTTTAATGGTGCCCAATGAGCGCATGGAAGCCGTCCAAAAGGCGTTAAAGGAGTAGCCACTGTGGAAAACTATTCTCTGCAGACTGGATTTCGATGAAATTTATATTTACCTTGCCAATAATGGATCTTGATTCCATTCACGGAAGTAAAGTCTGATGGATAAATACATTAACTACCTGCTCGCGGATATCGCAGCGGCTACTGTAAGCCTTCCTGTACACGTGCTGTCTTTTGATGATGATGAGGAGGAAGACATCCCCTTCATCACTGCTGAAGAGGAAGCCAAAACTGCGCCCCGGGAGATACTCTCCAATGTGGTTGGCCTTAAGCGGGAATGGTTCCCTCCTCCCAGCCACCTTTCGGAGTCTCATATGCAACTGCTTACAGAGGCCTTATCGGATTGCCTGGACGCTCATTCCTTTATTGTTAATTTTCCGGCAGGTTTGCCTGCCCCCATCCGGTACCGGGTATTGCTGGCAGAATTGGAGAAAGAGGTTCCGGTTTTACAGTACAACATCTGGCAGTTAGACTTTTGTGAGTACGATCCCAAAGGCTGCCCTTTCGGGGAAGCTTTCTGCCAGTGCCAGATTTATGAACGCTGGCTGGATCAGCTCAAAAGCAGTGGGTCGGATGCAGAGTCGGCAGCGAGTTTACCTGCCTTTCTTTTCGAGCCTCAGGAAGATGATTACTCCCTGGAGCGTTACCGGGCAGAGTGGAACGAAACCGAAGAAGAAGCCTGGGACCTCGAAGCAAACAGTGCATTCGGAGATGACCTTTTCGATGACCTTGATGACTTCGATTTCTTCTTTGACGATGATGAAGTCCGCTGGAATTAATTGCTTCCTTTATTCAAATCGCTCCTTCAGTTCCTGCCAGTCCTCTTTGAGCCCCTTCGCTGCATCATCAAACAGGGCATCCGGTTCATCGAAAATGGCTTTTGTTTCTTCCTGTATCTTTCGTAGGGTGCTTTTGTCTTTTCCCTTTAGCTCCTTCACGAGCCCATCCCCATAGCGCTGATAATAGTACCGAAGCGACTGCCTCCAAAACCGCCGCTTCTCCCTTCCTGTCATTTCCGGCTCATGTATGTCATAGCATTCTTCCACATAGCTGCGGAAGACCGCATCGTATCTGGACCACCCGGGGTCAGAAGCCGGTAAATCAGCTGACTTGGCCTTCTCCAGTAAATCGTAGTATTGGTTCAGGAAAGCAGCCTTGTCTGCCCCGCAAGTGCTACGTGTGCAGGCACTAAAGAAGAGTGCCGTAAGCCCGGCAATGCAAAGGTATCGGCATGTTTGTGCCAGCATAGGAACTTTTTTATTCGGTAATGTCAACCCGAAAATAACGGTTTGACTGTTCAAAAATTACGTTAAAAACTGTATTTTGAGGCTTCATTGTTGTTTGAAGCGCCACGAACCCCCAGAAAGCCCGCTCTCTGTTCCGCATAAATGAAAGTCCGGTGCCAGACAAGCATGCCAGTAAGGTGGTCGCGCTGCTCTTTGAAGTCGAATTATGAAAAATAAAGCTCTTTTTACCCTTAGCTTTTTAGGACTCTTTGTCACCATCAGCATTTCTGCACAGTCTGAAGTCCGGTTTGGGCAAATACCACCGGAGGCATTAGCCATGAGGATTTTTCAGAAAAACTAATGGCACAGGTCGTTCTGCGCAAGCCATAATGTTTTCTTTTCATTAAACACTGGATGATGAACCATCTACGTTTCGCGCTAGTATTACTAGGCATTACTGTTTTAACCACCTTAAACGCTCAAAAGCCGCCAATGAAGTGAGGGAAAGTGGACCTGGAGGAGCTGAATATGACCGCTTTTCCGGAGGATACCACTGCCGCTGCTGTAATTCTTGGGGATTATGCCACGCTGAAGTTTGACTTTGGGCAAGGCACCCGCTATATTTTTGAGCACCACCGCCGTATCAAGATTCTGGATAAATCTGCCTTTAATTATGGTGATGTGCAGCTTTACCTCTATGGCGATGATCAGGTCAGCGGGCTCAAAGCGCAAACCATTTCCCGGGGGGGCGGGCAGACCTTCCGGCTCAAAGGCCGGGATTTCTATGAAGAGGAGGTCGCCGATGAGGTGAAAGCACTAAAATTTACTTTTCCGAACCTGGAGGAAGGAGCGGTCATTGAGTACACCTACACCATCACCTCCGACCGGATCGTACAACTGCGCTCCTGGTATTATCAGCACGATATTCCGGTCCGCTGGAGCGAACTGCATATAGATATTCCGGTCTGGTTCGAATACTTGTTCCTGACCAATGGCCGCAGCCCGGATATCAACGAGCAGGAGCGGCTTACGCAAAACTTCCGTGTGGTACAGTATAAAACGAAACAGGCGGGCATGTCGGGCACTGTAAAGCAAGCTTCAGGTACGACTACGATGTCCGGAGAAGTGACCCGTTACCGTTTAGTCATGGAAAATGTCCCTGCACTAAAGGAAGAAGCCTTTATTACTACAATGGACGACTATCGGGCCAGCCTGCGTTTTCAGTTGCAGGCAGTGCGATTTCCGAACCAGCCTGTGGATCAGATTCTTTCTTCCTGGCCGGATGTGGCCAAGCGCCTGCTTACCTCTACTGCTTTCGGGCTCCAATTCGACAAAAAGCGCAATCAAAAAGAGTTACTGGAAGCGCTTGCTCCTTACCTCCCTGAACAGGGGACGCCCTCAGAAAAAGCGCTTGCTGCTTATTACTACCTGCAGGGTATGTTGGAGTGGGACGGATCGTATTGGTACAATGCGGAGGAGAGTGTACTCGAATGCTTTGACCGGAAACGAGGCTCCAGCGGAGAGCTAAACCTTATTTTGATGACCGTACTGAAAGCGCTGGATGTGGAGTGTTATCCAGTGTTGTTAAGCACCCGCAGTCATGGTAAAATGCTACAGTTGTATCCCATCGTCCGGCAGTTCAATCACATGGTTACAGTGGCGAGGATCAATGATCAGCTGCTTATTCTGGATCTCAGCGATGATGAGCGCCCGGCAGGCGTACCCCGCAAAGCCTCCCTCAACAAAGTGGGCTGGCTGGTTAGCGAAACGAACCCACAGTGGATAAATATTGCTCCTCCCGGGGCAAGTACAGCAAGGATGTTTCAGATGAGCCTTTCTGAAAACGGTGACCTGTCGTACCAGCTACAGACGAAATCCGGGGGCTACCACGCTGTAGACATACGGGACCTGGTTTCCGGAGCAGAAGGG
>CAZNHN010000240.1:4008-9630 GCA_964572415.1 uncultured Phaeodactylibacter sp. | reverse complement strand
CGACGACCATCTTTTTGCTGGGGTCCAGGCTTTCCTCCAGAAAATCGGTCATCTTCTGGTACAGGTGCAAACGGGCGTTATCCCCGTAGATTCCGTGGCTGCGATTTGGGTAGAAGTAGGTATCAAACTGTTTATTGGCTGCAATCAGGGCATTTGCCATTTCTGCCGTATGCTGAAAATGAACGTTATCGTCCCCCATGCCATGCACCAGCAGGTAGTCCCCTTTCAGACGGTCAGCGAAATAGACCGGCGAGTTGTCCCGGTAGCCCGACTCGTTCTCTTTGTAGGTGCGCATGTAACGCTCCGTATAGATGGTATCGTACCATTTCCAGTTGGTTACCGGCGCTACAGCAATTCCTGCTTTGAAGACGTCATTGCCCTTCAGTACGCAGAGAGAGGACATGTAGCCTCCGTAGCTCCAGCCAAAAATACCGATCCGGTTTTCGTCAGCGTAAGGCAGCCCTCCCAGATACCTGGCCGCTTCAATCTGATCAATCGTCTCGTAGTGGCCCAGTTGCTGATAAGTCATCTTTTGGAATTCCTCCCCGCGCGCGCCGGTACCCCGGTTGTCAACACTCACTACAAGGTAGCCTTGTTGCGCCAGCATCTGGAACCACCAGTAGTTCATACCTTTCCAGGAATCCGTTACCGTCTGACTGCCAGGGCCACCGTACAGGTACATAAAGACCGGGTACTGGCGATTCTCACGAAAATCACGCGGTTTGATCATCCAGCCGTTAAGTTCTACGCCTTCTGACGTTTCGAAGTTAAAGAACTCGACCGGCTGGGTTCCATATTCCATTTGCTTCGTCCTCAATTCTTTATTTTCTTCGATTACCCGAAGCGTACGGCCTTTTTTATCAAACACGGTATAGGTCGATGGGCTGTTGACGGTTGAGAACTGCCCGACGTAGTAATCGTAGGTACTGCTGAATTGCGCACTGTTCCAGCCGGAGGCACCTGCAATGATTTGCCGGTTTTTGCCATCGAGCCCGATGCTGTACACCTGACGCTCCATGGGCGATTTGTCAGCGGCCTGGTAGTATATGCGGCTTTCTGCTTCATTAACGCCGTAGATTTCGGTTACCTCCCAGTCTCCTTTGGTGATTTGCTCCAGTTTTTTGCCCTTCAGATTATAAAGGTAGATGTGGTGCCAGCCATCCTGCTCGCTGGTCCAAACGAAACGCCTGCCGTCCTCCAGGAATATCAGGTTGTCCAAAACGCTATCGTCAATATAATAGTTGTTTTCTTCCTCAAGCATAAGCTTGGTTTCCCCGGAACGCGCATCCGCCAGGAGTAGCTCCAGCTGATTCTGATGCCGGTTCATGCGGTAGACACAAAGCTTATCCGAATCTTTGGTCCATTTAATGCGTGGGATGTAAATATCTTTCTCCCCACCCAATGCAACCGGGAGGGACTTCCCCTGCCGCACATCGTAAATGTAGATGTCAACTACCGCGTTTTTCTCCCCTACTTTAGGGTACTTGAAAGTCTTATACTCCGGGTAGAGCTCATCGCGGTAATTGGTCATTGTAAACTGTGGGACCTCCTGCTCATCAAACCGGTAGTAGGCCAGGCGCTGCCCGTCATCCGACCAGAAGAAGGCTTTCGCGAAACCAAACTCTTCTTCATAAACCCAGTCTGCAGAACCGTAGATGATCTTATTCTCTTCGCCATTCGTAGTCACCTGTGTCACATTGCCGGTAGACAAATCGCGGTAGTAGAGGTTGTTCTCATAGGTGAAGGCCACCCGGTCAGCCTGTGGATTGAAGCTGGCGTAGCTATGCTTACCCTCCTCAAAAACGGTAGTCAGGGTGCCTGACTTTCGGTCATAGACAAAGTAATTTGCCTTTACAGAACGGCGGTAGATAGACTCTGTCCCGCTTCGGATGATCATTTTCGACTCATCGGCACTGAATTCGTACCCATCCACCTGTCCGGTGAAGTCTTTATTGCCGCGCACCGTTGCCGGGTCAAAAATGGTAGTCACCAAAGCGCCCGTAGTAATATCATACTGTTGAACCTTGTTGTCCTCCAGGCGGGTGTAATGCTTGCCATCTTTCAGGAAATTGAAGCCCGGAACGGACTTTGCATAAAATTCATACTCTTTCCAAATGCCTTCAAGCGTAATGTCTTTTTGGGCATGCAGTCCTGCCAAAACAGGCAGGAGTAAAAATAGCCATACTACTTTTTTCATATCGGGATTGGATTTTTCTTTGATTTGCGAAAATAAGGAATTCCGGAGGGAAAATAATGGGAAAAGGGTTCCAGAACTGCGAATGTCAGTGCGCCGCCCCTTCCAGCCCTTTTAGGCAGGCCTGAATACGTTTCAGGTTCTCGCGGCGGGTAATGACCTTTGGTGCTGCAGCTCTTTCAGTACAATCAGGTACCGGGCAGCGTTCACAGGTTTTATTCACTTCTCTAAACTGAATAGCGGGGTCATCCAGAAAGGCAATCCGCTTTTTTACTTCGGGTGTAATCAGAATGCCAATGGTCACACTGACATTCTGATCCGGTGAGGGGTATCCCGGCCGGGCAATTGTCAGACACAGGTACTCATCAGCCGTGCCAATATACCTGGACCGCTGAGCCCGGACGATATTATCGACATATTTTCCTTCCTGCTGCATTTGAAAAAGATCCTTCAGCAGCGACAAGGCAACCCACCGGCGGCAGTAATGTTCAAAGAGGCCATTCCCATGGGGATGATGGCGCCGGCTGAGGTGGAGCTCTTTGTCAATTTCAAACTTATCCTCTTCCGGATCATGCAGAAAACGCAGGAAAAACAGCTTGCCCATGCCAAAAAAGCGGGGTAGTATATTGGTGAGGCGGTGGTAGAACATTTCCGGGGTGGCCTCGTACTTTTTCATGATGCTCAGGAAAGCTTCACCGTCCCATTTGGGCTGAGCGAAGAAGGCTTTCATATCCGCAATGATGGGGTCGTGCGGTATGTGCAGGGCTACGGAGAAATAGATAGCTTTGGAGTGGTTAATCACTTCTTCAAATACCCGTCCTTTGAGGAGAGAAGAAGTATTCGCCCGTTCTTTTAATTGCAGCACCTCAAACCCTAACTCTTTACCAAATTGAAAAGCCCGTTGGATTGGGCTGAGCTTTCGGTTGAGCAGTAATTTTTTTTCCTTGCTGATGAACACCGAGCGCAGGGGTTCTAATTCCGGGTATTTGTCCAGTCCGTTTTCCACGATTTCATACTGAAAGCGATCTTCCAGGATTTGCCGCAGCGTTGCCTCCGGAATCGGGCGGGCTTCGGGTATCTCGTAGAGCCTGATGAAGCGGCCCACTTCTTCTTCCAGGTCTTCAAAGTAGTTATTGTGCAATTCCAGGTAGGCCCGCAGTGCCCCGAAGTAGAAGTTTTCTTCTTTAAGAGCGTAATTTCTGGAAAGCTCCAGAAGGGTGGAAATAAACGCACCTACCCGTACAGGGGCATTGGCAATAATCTCAACCACTTTGGACAGCTCGATGCCGAAGAGGTCCAGCGGCAGCTCGTTGAGAAAGTTGGACTGCAGGAGCTCGCCCACCGGCGCCATACTTTTATTCAGTTCAAAGGAGGTCAATTCTGATGCGGGCACACCGAGTGCAGCGGACAGGGTTTCGATTTTGTCCGGCTTTGGGTACTTTTTTCCTTTTTCGATCTCATTTAGGTAGGAGACCGATAGTTTTGACGCTTTGGAGAGCTCCGCAAAGGAAAAGCCCTTTGACTGACGTAACTGCTTCACTTTCAGCCCGAAAAGTATTCGCTCGTTTTGGGTCTTACTGCTCATAGGTATCAAAAATAGGAGTTTTTTAGCGAATTTTCGCAAGCCGACTGCGGGTCATTCCCTTTTAGCAGGGAGAGGACACCTCAAGGTACTGATTATCAGCATAAAACAATCACTATGCTGAGCATTAACACTTTGGGCAGGCAGGACTGCATGAATTTTCGTAATTTTGAAAGCTGACAGCATTAATGGTCAACCATTATGCTAACTACACAATAATGTCTACCCATGAAAACCCAGTGTTTAAACCTACCCCTCCTTGGGCTATTGGCCGTCTTTGTGCTATCTGCCCGGATCCTTAGCGCCAGCAGCGCCCCGGAGTTTGATGAAGCCAGGATAATCGACCGGCTGGAGCAGATTGAGGCCCCTATCTTCGAAATGAAGTACAACAATATCGTCGGTGCTTATATCCGGGGCTACCTCTACCGCCGGGAGGCCCGGAAGGCAGAGCTCGTCACTGGCAGGGCAGTACTTTATTTTCCAACAATTGAAGCCTTACTGGCCAAGTATGGCATGCCGGAACAGCTGAAATACCTGCCGGTTGTAGAATCTGCGCTTGACCCGCACGCTATTTCTCCGGTAGGCGCGGAAGGGCTTTGGCAATTTATGCCCGGTACTGCTGCAGATTACGGGTTGAAAGTCAATGATTATGTGGACGAACGGCGTGACCCGCATAAGTCAACAGAGGCGGCTATCCACTACCTGAAAAAAGCTTACGACAAATACGGAGACTGGGCGCTGGCACTGGCCGCCTATAACGGAGGCTCTGGCCGGGTAAGCCGCGCAATCAAGAGGGGGCGTAGCAAGAACTTCTGGAAAATCCGGCGCTACATGCCCCGGGAAACGCGTAACTACGTGCCCGCTTTTATTGCTGCCACCTACCTGATGGAGTATTACAAAAGCTACGATATTGAACCGGTTTACCCGGATTTGGAGTTACAAATTACGGAAGCCATTAAGGTATACGATGCCATCAGCTTCTACCGTATCGGACAGTTGACCGGGCTCTCCATTGAAAGGATAAAGACGCTCAACCCTGCTTACAAGCGAGACCTCATCCCAAATGACCCCACGGGCAACTTTCTTGTCCTGCCTAAACGGGTGATGCAGGCCGTCAGGGATTATATTGAGGCTAAACGCCCGGACCACCTTGCGGATGCTTTTTTCGATGAGCGTCCGGTCAGGGCGCTCCCCCCTGTTCCGGATCAATACCATCAGTCGGTCTATTTTGTTACTAAAAAGGAAACAGTGGCGGGTATTGCCAGGCAGCTAAACGTCTCTGTTCATCAGTTAGTGGCTTGGAATCAGCTTAAGCAAGACACCCTGGATGCGGGGCTGGAATTACGGGTTTTTTACCCTAAAGAGATCCGCCGGTTTAAACCCATGCCACGGGTTCCCGAGCTGACACATCTTCCTGCGGTTCCGCTGCCAGCAACGCTGGCTGTCCCGGCGGCATACGAGCCTGCATTGCCCGTTATGCCTGCCTATCATATTATTTCCAGCCGACAGCGCCTGCTTGAATTTTCCAATCAGTTTCCGGAGGTCCCGGTACAGGAAATAGTGAGAATGAACCATGTGCCCTCAGATACTAAGCTCCGTCCGGGCGATGTGGTCAGAATACCCTGGGCGCTGCTCAGTTTATTACATCCCACCGACTAAGCCCTCTGGCTTTGGCCGTGTGGTCTACTGCATCAAGGATGACTTCGCTGGCCCATCGGATTTGCGCCTCTGTAATAATGAGTGGCGGCGCAATTCGCAGAGACCGGTCATTGAAAAGGAACCAATCGGTTAGTAAACCAGCCTCCAGGCAACGCTTAATGACGTTCTGGATAAAGTCAAAATCGAT
>CAZNHN010000240.1:0-3998 GCA_964572415.1 uncultured Phaeodactylibacter sp. | reverse complement strand
GTGGTAATATGCCCAAGAATAGGTTTTTCTGAGAGGGCAAGCATGATTTCCCGGCTGGCTACGAACGCCCCAATGGGCATCCCACCGCCCATACCCTTGGCCAGCAGCAAAATGTCAGGTACAACATCATACTGCTCAAAGGCAAACAGCGTCCCTGTCCTGCCATACCCGGCCTGTATTTCATCAAATACTAGCAAGGCACCTACTTCGGTGCACCGTTGGCGCAGCTTTTTGAGGTAATCTCCTGACGGCGGCCGGACGCCCCATTCTCCCTGAACGGTTTCCACCACTACTGCTGCAGTTTGGCTCGTAATCTCTTGCAGGCACCATTCGCAATTGTACTCGATGTGACGTATTCCGGGCAGCAGCGGGTGGAAAGCCTGGGTAAAGTCTTTAGGCCACATCAGGCTGGCAGCCCCTTGTGTGCTACCGTGATATGCCTTTTTGCAAGACACGATTTCCGCACGTCCCGTATACCGCTTGGCGAGCTTCATGGCACCTTCAGTCGCTTCTGTACCGGAGTTAACGAAGTATACACTTTCAAGAGGATCAGGCAGTTGCCTGGCAAGCAGCTCTGCCAGCTGAACCTGTGGAGCGAGTACAAACTCTCCGTATACAAGGGTGTGAAAATACCGGTCCGCTTGTGCTTTGACGGCTTCCACTACCGCTGGATGCTTGTGCCCCAGGCAGCTTACTCCGATACCTGCAATCAGGTCCAGATAGGCCTTTCCGTCTTTGTTATGGAGGTACATGCCCTGTGCGGAATCGATTTCCAGCATCAGTGGAAAAGCGCTCGTTTGAGCGACATGCTGCAAAAACAACTGACGAAGGTTCATAGATGATAATTTTGTCCAACACTCGACAAGCGCTGTGATTTGAGTTTTCCTGCTGCATCTTTTTGAGCAGCTGCACCGTATTTAATAAATCTATGCTTGTTATCAAAATACTAAAGCTGTTGCCGGGGGTTTACTCGCACCTTTTAATCAATGATATTAGTACTGGTATCTGCAAGGCACTCCGGTTTTTTTATTTTTAGGCATTAAATGCAGGAAAACAGTGGGCTTGAAAAGCTGCTTTTTTATCATCGCTGGTATGAGTTTTCTGCTGTTCGGTTGTGAGCAGGAAACTGACCGTATGCCTGGTTACGAGGTACACGGGATTGATGTTTCTCATTATCAGGCAGAAATTGACTGGGAGTCTGTGGCAGAGCAGGGGGTACACTTTGCATTCGTAAAAGCCTCTGAGGGCATGACCCTTATCGATACGCTGTTTTGTGACAACTGGGCTGCCATGAAAGCGGCAAATATCCGGCGTGGGGCTTATCATTTTTTCAGGCCTCAAACGCCTGTATATGAGCAGGCTTTCAATTTCCAGACTGCTGTACGGATTGAGCCCGGCGATCTTCCCCCTGTACTGGATGTGGAAGTACTGGACGGTGTATCCAAAGTAGAGCTCGTCAGTAGCGTGCTCACCTGGCTTTACCTTTCGGAAATCCACTACGGTGTCAAACCTATTTTATACACCAATCTTAAGTTCTATAATAAATACCTGGCTGGCCACTTCGATGAATATCCTTTATGGATTGCCCGGTACAGCCGCCGTGAGCCCCAGCCAGCCTGTGGCCGGGACTGGCAATTTTGGCAATACGGCAACCGTGGCAGCCTGGAGGGTATAAAAGGCCCGGTGGACTTCAATGTTTTCAAGGGAGATATGGCACAACTGGACAGCTTGTGTTATTTCCCAGCTCCGGTATTATCAGATGTTGCCGGGTATTAAACCGGGGCATCGGACTTGAGTATCGCGATATTCTTCTCTGTGAGTTTGCTCAGTGGGACGATGACCCGCCGGTCTTTGGCGTCAAGGGTGATGGTACTGTTATCCATAGCGATCACTTTCCCCGCCACCCCTTCAATTTCCACATTATCTCCAATACTAACTTTGCCTTTGTTGTAGAAGGATGCCAGAAAATTGGCGACAATACTACGGGATGCAAAACCATACCCAATGGCAAAAGCAAACACGATGCCGGCAAGAATGATGGAAAGGTTATCCTGAATAAATCCGGTATCGATTTTAGCCTGCGCCAATGCAATCATGACTACGTTGAGGAACAGGAAATAAAATACAATATTAGAAATCAGCCCGGCGGCAGGGATGGCCAGAGAGTCGCAGGTTGTTTTGACGATATTCTTAAGAAAATCACTGATGAACAAGCCGATGACCAAAACTGCTAAGGCGGAAATCACTACCGGGACGTAGTTGAGTATATCACCAACGAGCACGGAGATGACCTCCATGTTCAGGATGTCTGTAGCGGCGACTACAAAAATAAAGAGGAGAAAATAGTAAACTACCGTAGAGAGGAGCTGGCTGGGTACCAGGCGAATATTGTTATTACTGAGTAGCTCTATTTCATTCAGGCGCTCGGCCAGTCGGTCAGCGCCAATCGTTTGCAGCATTTTTCGAACCAGCCGCCTTGCCATTTTTGAGACAACCAGCCCAATAATCAGGATCGCAAATGCGCCCAGTAAGTTAGGAACTACTGCGGCGAAACCTGCCAGCAACTGTTCAAGGATTTTCCACAGGTTAAAGTTGGTCGTGTCCACGGTGGAATGTTTTGAATTATTTGATTATCTGATTTCATCCAGGCCGCCTTCCGGCAATGAGGGCCCCTGATTATCCGGGGGTGCAGCCGGGCCTTTGCGGTTCATGGTATTCAGTCCGGCAGAAACCGGCTTTATATTGGAATCTCCCCCGGCTGCCACTACCAGAACATCAACCATTTTGGGCACAAACACATCCAGCAATTGCCCCACCAACCGAAGTGATTCAAAGGTTTGGAACAATCCCTGCTCCGTCCGCTCCTGTACATCAGGGCGAATGGACTGCGCCTGCCGCTCTAAAAGCCTTTCGAAATTGTTCGGTCCTTCTTCCATACCACTAAACTATTGGTTGGGGGAATAAAGCCTCTCTCGTTTGCTGAGCTTTGGCTTTTGCCCGTTTGATCTTCATTTTTACTGCACTTTCGGTTTTGCCGATTATATCTGCGATCTCCTTGATAGACATGCGGTCCTGGTACTTCATCAGAAGCACCATACGGTCGCTGTCCGGTATTTCCTGCAAGACCCGCTCCAACTGATCCAGTTCTATTTCAAAAATGATTTTATCCGAAACCTCCTCCTCTGCCAGGTCCGGAGCCTGCTCCATCTCATCAGAGAACAGATCCTTTTGTTTTTTCTTGCGGCGCAGGTAATCGATGCAATAATTGTAGGTAATAGAATACACCCATGTAGAAAACCTTGACTGCTCCTTGAATCTCGACAGATTGAGGAACACTTTTGTAAAGATTTCCTGAGTCGCATCCTGAGCCATCACCTCATCTTTAAGCATTGATATGCACTTCGCATAGATTCTACCGACATAACGGTCATATAGCACCTTAAAGCAGGCAGCGGCCTGGGTTTCGAGGTAACTATGAATGACCCTGAGGTCCTTCATCTCCTTATTGCAAGTGTTTTCCAAGGGGGCCTTGATTTTACACCGTCCCTCTAACGGGCCCGAAGGAGTTATTGGGACGCAGGTTTCAGTAATAAGTTACCTGAAAATGCTGACCGGATAAAAACTTTAACGTTTATGCCAGCCGGCATTTTACAGATTTCGTTTATGCAATTAATTAATGAAGGGAGATCGTCTGTAACAACATCCTTTATGAGGGCATTACAGAGGTATTCAATTAGTATTACCGATGTCCGGTTGCTTGATGAAGTATAAGGCATACCAGCCAGCGGCTTTTTTTGGATTTGCATTTCAAATTCCGCTAATCCAGGTTTACAGACGGAAGATACAAGAAAGGGCTTTGATTATCAAAATTCAAAATAGTGTTTGAGCTTGCCGTAGGTGGATTTGCTATATTTTAGTACCAGACCCTAAGTCTATAAAACGCCAAAAGCCCCGCTGCGGTATTCTGCAACGGGGCTTAAGGTTAGATTGAGCTGGCA
>CAZNHN010000239.1:6320-9653 GCA_964572415.1 uncultured Phaeodactylibacter sp. | reverse complement strand
GCACGGACGGTATCAAATACGTATGCCGTAATCTGCTCGTGGGAGTTCTCCAGCCGGTAGAAGGCATCGTAAATTTTCTCCGGAAGGATGTAGTACTGTACAGATACCCGGAGTTTGACGAAAACGTTATCGCGGGTCTTGGTTTCGACATTCACATCCAGCTGCTGTACCTTCAGGCTTACCCGGCCGGCGATACGGTCAATGATTGGAATTTTGAACTGAAGGCCAGACCGGCGGATACCGTAAAACCGGCCCAGGCGTTCTACCAGCGCAGCAGATTGCTGACGCACGGTGAAGATGCCGGAAAAGAGAATAATGATGCCGAAGAAAATCAAGGCAATCAAAACAGGTGAAAATCCCATAGTCTATCAGGTTTATTGCGCGTGGTTTCGGGGCTGCGCGGTTTTTAAATACTCCTTCAAAGTACGAATTTCTCCGGGGATTTGCGTCAAAATGCGATGAATCTGGATGAAAAATCGAGGAACGCTTACCAGGACCAGTTGGTCCGAAGTACCCAGCGCTGCCCGTAGCGCCCATTGGAGGCTTCTCTTGGGAAACGGGCTTCAATCCCGATCTCCAATCGGCTACCAGTTGGCAGTAAGGTGCCGGTGCCGGTGTAGAGGCGGTGCTCGCGCCCTGTCCAGGCATCGGTCTCAAAGGGTTCTGACAAAAGTTCGGTCTGATGGTTGAGGTACCATTCGCCGGGGTCCAGTTTGTCGCCATTGAGCGGATAGTCCAGTGCTACTCTGAAGCGCCAGCGGTGGCGTGTGGCCTGCCGGAAGACCCGCTGCTCCAATAACAGGCGTTCCCGGAGGCGGTATTTACGCAAGCGCTGACTGTTGGAAATTTGCTGGGCGAAGCGGTTTTCAATAGTGGGGGCTTCATCCAAATTACCCCGCCGGGCCAAACGGTAGGTGGCACCTGCCTTCCAGTTACTCGCCAGGTCGTACGCCAGACCGCCCTGCACGTAAAATTGAGACCAGGCAGGCTGAAATCCATCACCGTCCTCCCAATGCGTCAGTCGGAGCTCCGTCCGCACATCCGCTGACCAGCGCTCTGAAATCTCGAAGCCTTTGGCAAACTGGAAGAAAGACTCCACGGTATTCGATTGGGCGTAGGATAGTTGGGCCATGCTGAGGCACAGCAGTCCGGTTAAAAGTCGCTTCATGTGTTTATTTTAAAAGAAAAAGAACGGATTGGGGTCCGATTCGATAGGCTCCAGCGATTGGCGTTTACCATCAGGCGAATATTGTAGCTCAAACTGACCAACCGTATTGTCCCGCTTGCCGCGAATTTCCATTTCGTAACCCATCAATTGTCCGGAGGGGGCATAGCGCTCCTGTATTTTTTCGATGCGGAAATGCCTGAAGGTATGCCCCAGGTCTTCTTGTACAGCCTGCCGGGCGGGGGAGGGGAGCTGTTCGAATGCTACGATCCGTTCTACATCATACAAGGCCCCCAGGCTGTCGAACTTCACGCTGTAGCGGTACCCGTCCATCCTGAACTTAGACTCATAGAACAGCTGCAGGCTTTCTTCTTCTCCCTGCCGGCTATGCTCCTCGTAGTGTCGGGTACGGCTGCGCTCAGGATAGGTTTTTGCCAGGTATGTTAATGCGGGAGCAGGCATTTCAGAAGCTTTGATGCGGGCTTCGCGCTCGTACTTTTGGGCATGGGCAGAGACTGCAAAGCCGATGCAGGCAAATAGTGCTATCCATTTGTTTTTTGTCATAAGGTACTTGGTACGTTCTCTTTTATAACGAGGCAGGGTGGTGTTTGGATCGCGAACAGCCGCCTTTTTGAATGGTGTTTTTCTACGGGAGGTCAGGTGTGCGTGTAGCTTGAGACGTTGGTTGTCATGGTCTTACGTTCCGCACCTACGGCGCGGAGGCTGCTCCGGAGCTTCGAGGGTTACCGACATGTTGCTCCTAACGGAGCAGCCTGCTAAGTTGGCATATCTGTTTAGTGAGGCTTGTACGGGGGTTAAGAGGGGTGAGTCTAATGGGCCCGGGGCAAGGATTATGCATTCCGCACCTACGGCGGGGGGCTGTGGCGTTGGTTTGAGGTTACGGGTATTTAGCTTTTAATATGGCAGTCCCGTTAGGGACCAAATGTGGGTAACTTTAATGCTCGAGCCGTTCCCCCGCGCCGTAGGTGCGGAATGTGTACTTTTGTATTTAACTTTTACTCATTCAGAATTTTCTGATCAATGAAAAACTAAAAATAACGACCAAAAAAGCAAAATACAGCCTTCACGATCCTGAACAGGTTCAAAACAAAGCGTTTGAGCAAAGAAGGGTAGTAAGGGCGTAGTAACTGCACAGCTACCTTATTATTCACTTTTTTGGCTACTGCGATCGGGGAGTCTGAACTGAACCCGGCATTCAGTTTTGGATCGGCTCCGTTGGCAAGGAGGTAAGTGGTGATCTCAGGCTGATGGTGTTCTATACTCTCGATAAGGGGAGTGGTCAACAGCTCAGGGTGCTGATAATTAGGGTTCACACCATTATCGAGGTGATACCTGAGGAGGCTGAGGTTACCGTCCCGGGCAGCTTGTAAGAGGTCTTTCCAGTCGCCTGCAGCCATATCTGAGCAATTTGAAAGAGGAGAAACCGCAGACTACGCTCAACATTAAACTGAGGGCAGCCTGCGGTTTTGTGAGAAGTTACAAATTCTTGATTTCTGAAGCCAGATTACTCAGGGTATCCTTAGCATCTCCAAACAACATGCGAGTCTTTTCGTGGAAGAACAGCGGATTTTGAATACCGGCATAGCCCGGGCGCATGCTGCGCTTTAGGACAATGACATTCTTCGCGTCCCACACCTTAAGCACGGGCATGCCATGAATAGGGCTGCCGGGGTCATCCTCAGCAGCGGGGTTGACTACATCGTTAGCGCCCACGATGACGACCATATCGGTATTTTTTAGGGCATCATTGGCTTCTTCCAGATCGAGCAGCTTGGGATAGGGGACATCGGCTTCCGCTAAAAGGACGTTCATGTGCCCGGGCATACGTCCGGCAACGGGGTGGATAGCATAGCGGACTTCCACGCCGTTTTTCTCCAGCAGTTCATCTACTTCCTTGCACACTTTTTGAGCCTGTGCTACTGCCAGGCCATAGCCAGGTACAATAATCGCGCTTTGGGAGTAGAACAGCTGAATGGCGGCATCATTGAGGGTGACTTCCTTTGCCACCTGTTCGCCATCGGCTCCTTTTGCGGAAGCACCTCCGCCACCAAAGCCGCCGATGAGGACGTTCATCAAAGAGCGGTTCATGGCCTCACACATGAGTACAGTGAGAATCGTGCCGGAAGCGCCAACCAGGATACCGCCCA
>CAZNHN010000239.1:0-6310 GCA_964572415.1 uncultured Phaeodactylibacter sp. | reverse complement strand
ATAAACGGCGAACCGTAGATCAGCCCTGTCACCGCCGCCGAAAGCCCGGTGAAGGAGTTGAGCAGGGAGATAACCACCGGCATATCCGCACCGCCAATAGGCGCTACGAAGGAAAAGCCATAAATCAAAGCCAGCACCATGAAAACAGAGCCCATGAGAAGCCCGCCTTCCACGCCACTGGCGACGAGGTAGCCGCCCATGCCCAATGTGACCAGGAGCAGTACCATATTGACGATGTCGTGCCGGGGCAACGTTATGGTGCTGTCCCAGACCAGCCCCTGTAATTTGGCGAAAGCCAGCATGTTACCGGTAAAGGAAATACCTCCAATCAGCAAAGCCAGCAAAATAATGATGAGCCCGGCCATGTCCAGTTCCTTAATGCCACTGTAGTAAGGCACCAATTCGGCGTAAGCCAGCACCACGGCACAGGCACCGCCCAGCCCGTTAAAGATGGAGACCATTTGGGGCATAGCGGTCATCTGCACTTTTTTGGCAGAAACCAGCCCCACGATAGCGCCAATAACGATGGCACCGATGATCCACAGGTAATTATTGGAAGCCCCTTCGATCGGCTGACCGATAGCGGCAATGATAGCGATAACCATGCCTACACCGGCAACGATGTTCCCTTTGCGAGCGGTATCCGGCGAGCTGAGCAGGCGCAGGCCCCATACAAATGCCAAAGCGCCGATCAGGTAGGCTATATTGATGATGAAGTCGATAATCATGATGGGTTACTTTTTCTTTTTGAACATTTCCAGCATACGGTCGGTAACAGCAAAGCCACCGGCTACATTGACCATTCCAAGAATAACGCCCAGGAAGCCAAGCCCCAGGGTCAAATAGTCATCAGGATCTGCCTGACGGATGAGCAAAATGGCACCAATGATGACCACTCCGGAAATGGCATTCGCACCTGACATCAGGGGCGTATGGAGTACAGTAGGCACTTTGGAAATGACTTCAAAGCCCAGAATAATGGTGAAGAGTAGCAGGTAGATGAGCAGCAAATTGCTCTCATCGTTGAAGAACTGAATGAAGGTATCCATGATTATTCGTTTTCGTTGGCCTCCGGTGCAGGCGTGATGTAAGCGCCCCGTATGATCTCATTGCCGAGGTCGAGGTTGAGCGCACCGTCTTTGACCAGAATTTTCAGGAAATTGACCACGTTGTTGGAGTACAACTGACTGGCATTCTGCGGCATTAAGGCTGCCAGGTTGGAGTTGCCCAGAATGCTGACTTTGTTGTGCACGATGGTCTGATTGTCTTGCGTAAGCTCGCAGTTGCCGCCGGTGGAAGCCGCCAAGTCGATGATGACCGAGCCGGGCTTCATTTGCTCCACCGTGCTTTTGGGAACTAGCAGCGGGGCCTTGCGCCCGCGAACCTGAGCGGTGGTGATGATAACATCTGCCTTCATGGCCCGGTTTTGGACTTCCTCCCGTTGCCGCTTCAGGAATTCTTCGGACTGCTCCACGGCGTAACCACCGGCTCCTGTATCTTCCTTTGCACCTTCGATCTCGATGACTTTCGCGAGCGGGTATCGAAAGCTTCCACCTGAGCACCCAGCCGCCGGGCCGTGGCAATCGCCTGCAAGCCCGCTACTCCGGCACCAAGTACCAGTACCGTAGCCGGGCGTATACTGCCCGCAGCGGTGATCATCATCGGGAAATAACGGGGAAGGAGACGGCTGGCCTCTAGTACAGCCTTGTAACCGGCAATAGAAGCCATGGAGGAAAGGACATCCATCGACTGCGCCAGGGTTGTCCGCGGGATCATATCTAGGCTAAAAGCCTTTAGCTTGTGACTGATCAAGCGGTCAACAATTGCTTCGTCCGCGAAAGGTTTGAATTCGGCAATGACGACAGTTTCGGGGGAAAGCTTAGCCAGGTCATCTTCCGGTAGCGGGTGGATGCTCAGCACCATGTCGGCACTTTTGAGCAATACCTCCCGGTCCAGGACCGTTGCGCCATCGTAGTCTTCATCTGCGTAGAAGGCACCTTGCCCGGCGCCTTTTTCCATACACACTTCAATGCCCAAATCAGCCAACTTGGCCACAGCATCGGGTGTAAGCGCTACACGAGGGTCGTTGCCCTCTCTGGGGATCGCTAGTTTCATAAGTTAAAAGTCGGTTTCTACGGAAAGGTAACACCAAATCTGACAACTGCCAAAGTTTGGGGTTCATGAAAAAACTCCAGAATCACGATCGGCAAAAAATGAATTTGTAATCCATTACAGCAGTTCATCGTATTTATAGTATTGGCTATCAATGATATGCGGCAAAATCTCAATTGCGCAGCCCGGCAAAACGCTCCCGGAATTTTTTCACCTTAGGTGTAATAATAAAGGTACAATACGGGTTGCGGTTACCAACTTTTCGGTAGTAATCCTGATGGCTGACTTCGGCAGGGTAGAAAGCTTCTAGCGGTGCAAGTTGCGTAACCATCGGATCGTCCCAAAGCTGCGGAGCGGTTTCTGCCATTGATTTCTCTGCTTCAGCTTTCTGCGCATCATCGTGGTAAAAGATCACAGAGCGGTATTGCGGGCCCCGGTCATTACCCTGCCGGTTGAGGGTTGTCGGGTCGTGGATGGTCCAGAAAATTTCGAGTATCTGAGCGTAGGAAATAGCCTTCGGGTCAAATTGTACCTGCACGACTTCGGCATGCTGTGTAGTACCCGAGCAGACCGCACTGTAATTGGCGTTTTCTTTGCTCCCTCCAGCGTAGCCGGAGGTCACTTTATGTACACCTTTAACTTCCTGATAAACGGCTTCGAGGCACCAGAAACAGCCTCCGCCGAGGGTTGCGTATTCAAAATCAGAGTTCATGCGATTCGGTTTTATATTTTACAATCCCGCTACACTTATCGCGGGCGTTTTATCAGCAATCGCCGCCAGGAAATGTTTTAAAGCCTGACGCTTGGCGGCATCAAATTCGTAACTGATATATTTAGTGAAGTATTCCTCCACGCTGAAATCAGGATGTGGGGAAGGCAGCAAATACTTTAGTTTTTCAATTTGCGCCACCCCGGAAGCCAGGGCTTTGTTGAACCGCCTGACAAAAGCAGCAGGCAGCGGCCGGTTGCTGATCCATGCCGCGAAAACGAAAGGGAGCCCCGTATGCTTCATCCAGATGGCGCCCAGATCGTACACGTATTTGAATTGTTGTTCCAGTCCGATAGTGCGGTCACCAATAACGAGCCCGGCGGTACGCCCGCCAATTTTTTTAATGTAGCCCTCCTTTGCCGGTAAAAGGGCAGGGGAGAAGCCCCAGTAGTCCCTCAGCAGCACCTTGGTGAGCTGAACGGAAGTGCGGGAGTGGTGATCGAGATAAACGGTTTCCACCTGTTCGATGGGCACATCGCTGTAAATACAAACTGTTTTGACGGCGCCAACGGTCCCAATACAATAATCTGAGATTACGTGTGGGTTGTCAAGCTCGGGCAGCACAGCTACGGGAACGAGAGCTAAATCGGCATCGCCGCGTTTCAGCTTTTCGGCACAAACCGAGGGGATGTTCAGTTCCAGCTCCAGTTGTGGGGCAAGAGTACTATTGAGCAGCCCGAACAGAAGGGGCTTCGTATTAAGGTAGGAAACCGCGGTAAGGCGAACTTTATCCATCAATGTTGATTGATATTCAGATGCTCAAGATGGGCAATGTCGTTTTCAAGCAGGAAAGTGTACTGCTGCGATCGGTAAGCCGCTTTGTACAATCCGGTGTTGTGGTGTTTGAATGAATTCATTTCCCGCAGGGATTTCCCACTCAGAATACACATCAGAGCGCGCATTGCCCGGCCGTGGCTGCAGACAAGAATTCGTTCTTCCGGGCGCTGACTGAGCATATCCACAAACTGAGCTAACCGGTCGCCCATTTCCCGGGCGCTTTCTGCTCCTTCCAGACGGGCATCAAAGTTACCCAGCTCCCAGGCTTCGGTTACTTCCTTATACTGGAGGTGCATATCCGGTGTGCTTTTTTGCCCTTCGTGCGCCCCCCAGCTAATCTCATTGATTTCGGCAAACTGTTCCCAGTGTAACCCGTCCTTGATAAAAGGCGCCATTGTTTCATGGGTACGCTTCAGGGTAGATGTCAGGACGGTATCAAATCTGGCACCGTGATAGTGGTCGTAAAAGGCCTGCGCCTGCATTTTTCCTACCTCATTGAGCGAGGAATCCACCCCTGAGCCTTGCACTATGCCCAGCCGGTTGAATTCAGTTTGCCCGTGCCGGACGATATAAACGTGTTTGTCCATGTTATCGGTTTACAACGGGTAAAGACGTATACCCCTTAAATTGTTCATCCTCTTCAAAAACGTGGTCGGTATAGTCCTGAATCACGTTATAGAGCGTATCTCTTTCGATGGGTTCCCTGCCTACGCGGCGGATGAGGTTGACCAGATCCCGTGTGCTCATTGCCGGATTTTGCTCCTCGGAGCCTGCCATACTGTAGATCTTGGTCGTGTCATCGATGGTGCCGTCGATATCATCCACCCCGAAGCTGAGCAGCATTTGGGCAACGTTCCGCCCAATCATCGGCCAGTAGGCTTTGATATGGTCAAAATTATCAAGGTACAACCGGCTGATAGCGTAGTTGCGCATATCTTCCACCACAGTGGATTCCGGCACATGGCTCATCTGGTTATCCTGATTGCGGAACTTCAGCGGGATAAAGGTTTGGAAACCACCGGTTTTATCCTGTAACTGACGGAGTTTTTCCAGGTGGTCGATGCGGTGCTCAAACCTTTCGATATGCCCGTACAGCATCGTTGCGTTGGAGCGCATGCCGAGCTCGTGCCAGATTTCGTGAATTCGGAGCCACTGCTCGCCCGAGCATTTGCCGCCTGCGATCTGATCACGGATTTCCGGGTGGAAAATCTCTGCGCCTCCGCCCGGCATACTGTCCAGCCCTGCTTCTTTCATGATGCGCATGCCTTCCTCGTAGGTCACCTTGTCTTTCTTGAAGATGTAGTGGTATTCTACGGGTGTGAGTGCTTTGACGTGCAGGTCCGGGCGGTGCTTCTTGATGGCTTTGAAAAGCTCGGTGTAGAACTTCACATCGTACTGTGGCAATACGCCCCCTACAATATGCACTTCAGTTACCGGTTCGCCATCGTACTTTTTGACGATATCCATGATGTCTTCCAGGCTGTACTCCCAGCCTTCTTCCCGTTTTTTGATCAGGCGGGAGTAAGAACAAAAGGTACAAGTGTACAAGCAGACATTTGTTGGCTCGACGTGAAAGTTCCGGTTGAAATAAGTGCGGTTGCCATGCCGCTTCTTCCGCTGATAGTTAGCCAGGGCGCCAAGGTAGCCGAGTTCGCCTTCTTCAAACAGCAGCTGCCCTTCGTCGGGCGTGATGCGCTCGTCGTTGAGAACCTTCTCAGCGATAGCTCTTAGCGGGGCAGACAGGGATTTATCCTGTAGGATGTGGTCAATTCTTCTTGCAGTGAGGGTCATATCGTTCAGTTCTTATTCAAGGGAACAGTCTTTCTAAACTTTCAGTTTTAATTGAAAGTGTTAAATTTATCAGCAAAGGTAAAGGATTGTGCGCTATTCCAACCAACCTGCTTGTGGGAATCTGTTGGGCTTTGTTTGGTAAGGCTTACTACCCAAAGAGGTAGCGTAATGAAGGAACAAGAAACAGGCCATGGTGTTTTTGTCCAGTGATTACAGTGGGATTTTTTCGTCATATCGGAAAAAAATGACATTTTTGGAAAGAGAAACCCCTTAAAACCCTAAAATTAATGGCAAACACTACAAAGCTGTGGGCGCTACTGGTTGGTATTAACGATTATCCAACCAGCCCATTATCCGGTTGTGTGCCGGATGCCCGGGCCCTTGAATCCTACCTGGAGAGCAATCCCGCCCTCGATACTGAAGGAAGCCTAAAGGTCTTATTCGATAAAGCCGCCACCAAAGCTGCTATAGCTGATGGCATTCTTAATCATTTAAGCCAGGCAGGGCCAGACGATGTTGCCCTGCTTTACTTCTCCGGGCATGGCGCTCAGGAGAAAGCCGATGCTTCCATCTGGACGGAGGAGCGGGATGGCTGCCTGGAGTCCATTGCCTGCTATGCGCCTCCCGGGGCATCTTTGTCACTGATGGCGGACAAGGAACTGCGTTACCTGCTTAACCAGGCTTTTTACAGAGCCGGAGCAGACTCGCCTCACCTGCTAACCATTTTTGACTGTTGTCATTCGGGAGATAATGTCCGTTCTCTGGGGCTGGACGGGGAGGACGTTCGGGAGCGGCGCTTCACGAATGTATTTCCACAGCGGGAATGGGGTGATTTTTTGTTTGCAGATACTTATCTGCCGG
>CAZNHN010000238.1:2249-9693 GCA_964572415.1 uncultured Phaeodactylibacter sp. | reverse complement strand
GGATAGCCTCCCGCCGGTTGACAATCGTCAGCACTTTGCGGGTTGCGTCCTTAGGCACGCCCTTCCACATATCTTCCAGTATCGCTTCCGGGTCTTCGCTACGGGGGTTGTCTGAGGTCAGGATCACCTGATCACTCAGAGCACAGGCGGTCTTGGCCATGACCGGGCGTTTGGTTTTATCCCGGTCGCCACCACAGCCTACCACCGTAATTACCCGGCTGTCCCGCTGCCGGAGCTGATCAATGGTCTGCAGCACTTTCTCCAGCGCGTCCGGCGTATGAGCGTAATCGACGATGCCGATGTAGCTTTTGCCGGGCGTAACGATGGTTTCAAAGCGCCCGTCCACCGCGCCAAGTTCACTCAGCGCAGTAAGGGTTTCCATCCGGTCTTGCCCCAGTAGCATGGCTACACTGTATACGGCGAGCAGGTTGTAGGCATTGAAATCGCCAATCAGGCGGCTGAACACCTCCTGCTCCTCCACCAGCAACTGTAGCCCGGTGACCGAATTATCCAGGAGTTTAGCCCGGAAATTGGCCATAGAGCGCAGGCTGTACGTATAGCGTTTGGCTAAAGTATTTTGTAACATCACCTCTCCCCGGCGGTCATCAACGTTGACCAGGGCAAAGGCGGTGTCAGGCAACATGTCAAAGAACATTTTTTTGGCCTCGATATAGGCCTTAAAGGTTTTATGGTAATCGAGGTGATCGTGCGTAATATTTGTGAATACTGCCCCGTCGAAGTCGAGCCCTGCAATGCGCCGCTGATGCGCCGCGTGCGAACTGACTTCCATGAAGGCGTAGTCGCAACCGGCGTCCACCATTTCCCGCAGCAGTGCCTGAACAGACAGGGCATCGGGCGTGGTATGCGTTGCCGGCAGCGGGGTTTCACCAATCTTATTGCGCACCGTAGACAGCAGCCCCGCCTTGTAGCCCAGCTTCAGGAATAATTCATGAAGCAAGGTTACGGTGGTGGTTTTGCCGTTGGTGCCGGTCACCCCTACCAATTTCAATTGTTTCGATGGCTCACCGTAGTAAAGGCTGGCCATCTCGCCGAGCGCCTTTGCACTATCGGCAACCTGCACACTTGCCAGATGATCTGGCAGGGTTTCGGGCAGCGTTTCCGCAATGATTGCGGTGGCGCCCTGTTCCACAGCCGCGGCGATATAATCGTGCCCGTCGACTTGTGTGCCCCGGATGGCAATGAATACATCACCACGCTTTACTTTCCGGGAATCAAACTGCAAGCTTCCAACCTCTTGCCCCAGCGGCCCTTTGGCAGCCAGGACCTTTACAGGTTCCAGGAGGTTTTCGAGTGTTGTAGACATGCTACATCCTAATTTTTATGCGGAGCCTTTCGCACTCCGGTGTTGGTTTCGTTTTGTTTTATCCTGCTACCGCAAGTACAGCTTTATCTGCTGCCCGCGGATTCTCGTGCCGGGGATGATAGACTGCCGGGCGACTTTCCCTACGCCTTCCACCGAGACTTTCAGCCCGCGGTTTTCCAGTACATGAAGGGCATCCCGCAATCCCAGCCCGACTACATTGGGCACTGTTTCTTCTGCCATTGTCCGGGTTTCCATCATCAAACTGTCTGAACGGGGGCGCAGTACCGCCATTTGGGTTTCGGGCTCCCCGTACACGTCCATATCCAGATAGGCGAGCAGTGACCGGTAGTCATCCTGTGCACCAATGCTCATGCCAGGCAGTGTATTTTCCAAGCCTGGGGGCGGCGCCTGAGCATTGAGTACCGGGTGCAGCGCCGGTTTCACCCGGTAGATGTTGTCTGCGATTTCCCGGAAGACAGGTCCGGCTACATCACCACCGTAGAATCCACCGCGCCGTGGCTTATTGATGACCACGATGCAAGAGTACTTTGGGGCTTCTGCCGGGAAATACCCGACAAAAGAAGCCTGATGCCCCCCGATACTAGTCCCCCTTGGCCCTTTCTTATAGTTAACCTGCGCTGTACCGGTTTTACCGGCAAAGCTGTACTCATCGGTATACAGGTCATGGGCTGTACCCCGTTCATTCTCCACCACCGCCCGCAGCAATTCCTGCAGCTGATTGATGGCTTTAGGAGAAGCGATGCGGCGGTTAATTACCGTCGGGTAAAACTGCTCTTCGGTTTTGCCCATCCGCTGTATCGCAGAGACCAGGTAGGGCTTCATCATTTTGCCCCCATTTGCAACAGCGTTGTAGAAGTTCAGCAGTTGCAAAGGGGTCAGTTCCAGCTCATAGCCGATCGACATCCAGGGCAGCGTTGTGCCACTCCAGTAGTCCTCTTCACTATAGGCCTCCTTTATATAAGGATTGGCTTCCCCTTCTATCTCTATACCAATGGGCTGATGCAGGTTGAACTGCTTGAGCCGGCGGACGAAGCGGGCAGCGCCCTCATCATCATTGCCGTCATTTTTTTCTCCATAGAACTGCTCAATGGTTTTTGCAATTCCTACGTTAGAGGAGATTTCGAATGCCTCCCGCAGCTTGATGGTATCCATACGGTAGCTGTAGGGCGAGGCATCCTCCATCGTCTCCTCGTAGAACTCCGCCTTACCATTATAGATACGGATAGAGTCGTCGAGGGTCAGGTACCCGTCTTCCAGCAGTGCCAGCACGGAAGCAGCTTTGAAGGTAGACCCCGGCTCACCTGCTGTTCCGACGGCGAAGTTGTAGGTCTCCCACCAGCCCTGATCGGTTCGGCCAAGGTTAGCGATAGCCCGGACGGCGCCGGTTTCAACTTCGAGCACAATGGCAGTGCCCCATTCTGCGTCGTGGGCATTCACCGCACGGTTCAGCGCCCGCTCAGCGATGTCCTGAATGTCAAGGTCGATGGTGGTAACGATGTCATTGCCACTCTGAGGCTCTATCGCACTGAGGTCATCCAGTGGCATCCAAAGATCTTTTCGGCGGTCTACACAGACCATCAGTTGCCGACCAGGCTGACCGCCCAGTACTTCGTCATAGTACCCCTCAAGCCCCACTGGTTTGGCCCCGTCACGCACATACCCAACGGTACGCTGTGCCAGGATGCCAAATGGCCGCTTTCGTTCGCTGCGCTTCACTGCAATAAAGCCGCCACCATTGCGGCCTAAACGAAATAATGGAAACGATTCAATGAACTTTTTCTCCGCGTAGGAGACTTGCTTTTTCAGCAGTACGTAGCGGTCTGTGCCACCACGCAATTCTAAGAGATACTCCCTTGCGCCGCCTACCGTCACATCCTCCAGGACGTAGTAAGCCAGGCAGTGTGCCAGGGTATCCAGATTTTCTTCAAATGCCTCATCGGTGGCTGCCAGCGGGTCAAACCGGATATTGAAGTACGGGATGGAGGTCGCCAGCAGGTTGCCATCTTCAGCGAAGATATTGCCCCGGTCGGCCTCAATCGTCCGGTAATCCATATAGTTTTCTTCACCGGCTTTTCGCCACTTATCGCCATTTAGGATAGCTAAGTCGACCGTACGATAGATTAATACCAGCGCTACCGGAACGACGATGCCGAACAGGAGAAAGTAGACCCGGTAAAGGACTTCGTTCTTAATATCCATCTCCTAGCTGATAAGCTTCCCGTTGTACTTGTATGCGGTTCAACTGTTTAGAATGCGGGCGCAGACCGTTGTCGCGCACCCGTTTAGCCACTTCTGAGCGCTTGGCGTTGTACATATTCTCTGATTGCAGGGACATGTAGTACCAGCGCATTTCCTTGAGGTCTTTCTGCAGGGTTTGAATCTCCCGTACATTCCGCTCCGCAAGGTGAGCATTGGCAATGTAGACAAAGGTCAAAAAACCCAAAAACAGGATGTAGAACAGGTGGTCCTGCAGCAGCTTTTTGCTCCAGACCCCCATGTCGAACAGACCGGCAACAGGGCTTTGTCTTTTTGCCATTTGGTTTTTTATTTATCCTTTGCGCTCCCCTACCCTCAACTTAGCACTGCGGGCGCGGGAATTGCGCTCAATTTCTTCTTCTGTGGGCAGCTCGGCTTTCCTGGTCAGCACTTTGAATGGCCGGTTGATATTGCCATAAAAGTCCTTTTCCTGTACTCCTTCCACATTCCCGGTCTTCAGGAAATGCTTGACCATCCGGTCTTCCAGGGAGTGGTAGGAAAGCACCACTAACCGGCCGCCGGGCTTCAGCACTTCGAGGCACTGATTCAGGAAATCCTCCAGTGCGCCCATCTCATCATTCACGGCGATGCGCAGGGCCTGGAATACTTGTGCCAGGTACCGCGCCCGGTTGCCACGAACGAGTGGATCGACGACGGCCAGGAATTCACCAATCGTTTGAATTGGTTTGACCCGTTGTTCCGCCACCAGTTGCTCTGCCAGCGTTTTGGCGTTGCGCACTTCCCCGAAGCGGCTCAGGATATCCTGAAGCTCTCCGGCCGTCAGGCGCTGCAGCAAAGTCGCAGCGGTCTCTTCCTGCTGTTGATTCATCCGCATATCCAGCGGTGCATCAAAGCGGAAGGAAAAGCCACGCTCCGGCACATCCAGCTGATGGGAAGAAACCCCCAGGTCTGCCATGATGCCGTCCACCTCCCGGATGCGGTGCAACTTCAGGAAGCGCTTTAGGAAGCGGAAGTTGTGCTGCACGAAAAGGAACCGGTCATCTTCCGGCACATTCGCCAGTGCATCTTCATCCTGATCGAAGCCTACCAGCCTGCCCTGCTCACCGAGGTGATCCAGAATAAGCCGGGAGTGCCCGCCCCCACCGAAAGTCGCGTCCACATAAACGCCATCAGGGTTAGTCACCAGCCCGTCGATGCAGGGTTGCGCCATCACTGGCAGGTGGTAACTCATAACTCCGGTGCTTTACCATTTGCCTTGCCCAGTACATCCTCTGCCAGGTCGGAGAAATCCTCCGGTTCTTCATCAAGCAGGGCCTCGTACTGTTCGGCTGCCCATATTTCAATTCTGTCGTTGTAAGCCGACAGGACCACTTCTTTGTCAATGCCCGCGTATTCCAGCAGGCGCTTGGAGACCAGGATGCGGTCCGCACTGTCCATAGAGACTTTCTGTGCGCCGCGGTAGAAGTAACGGACGAAGTTGCGGTTCTTCTTATTGTAGAGATTCAACTGATTGATCTCGTTGGTGATCCGCTCCCAGACCGGTTCCGGGTACAGCATGAGGCATTGTTCAAAGCCCCGGTTGATGACGAAAGAAAGTGCTTCGCCTTCGCCGAGTTGAGCAATCAGCCCGCTCGGCATCCGCATGCGCCCTTTGGCGTCTATCTTGCACTCGTATTCGCCTAATAGCTGTTCGAAATTCACTTCTTCACCTAGTCATTTCTTCAAATGTATTACTTTCTGACACTTTTTACCACTTTTTACCACCTTTTCTGCCTAAAAAGTTCCTCACATCAAAAAAAACAATGTGCTTACAGATCAGTATCACCAAAAAAATGGCAATAATTTATGTATTTTGATGACAAACGCCGAAAAATCAAATTGAATCAATATGGGAAAGTGTGGGAAACCTGAACTCGAATTCCCACTTTACGACACCAATAAAGTAATTTGGAAAGAAAACGCTTATACCCGGATAGAAACAACAACAAAAAGCGCAACGACAGCCCAAACGCACCGACTATTTTGGAAAAGATAGAGCCCAACCAGCCCTTCCCTAACAGAAAACGCTCCCAACCCTCGCCCCACTCGCGAAGCGAACGCCAGAAGACTTGCCCAACTGCCACACTTCAGACTGCCAACTAAAAGACTGCCACACTGCCGACTACAGACTGCCCACTGAAAGACTGCCAACTGAAAGACTGCCACACTGCCGACTACAGACTGCCCACTGAAAGACTGCCAACTGAAAGACTGCCACACTGCCGACTACAGACTGCCAACTGAAAGACTGCCAACTGCCGACTGCCCACTGAAAGACTACAACACTGCCAACTACAGACTGCCAACTGAAAGACTGCCACACTGCCAACTACAGACTGCCAACTGAAAGACTGCCACACTGCCAACTACTTCAACCGAATCCCCCCATCCACCAGCTCAATCAACTGCTGCTTATAAAGGCTTCCGATTGCTTTTTTGAAAGTCTTCTTACTCATTTGCAACTGCTCGCGGATCAGCTCAGGGTCGCTCTTGTCATGTAAAGCCAGAAAGCCATTGGCGGTACTGCGGAGCTTAACCAGGATTTTTTCGGCATTGGGTTCCACCTTCGCATAACCTTCAGGCTGCAGGGCCAGGTCCAGTTTGCCATCCGGGCGGACAGTTTTGATGAAGCCTTTCAGGCGTTCCCCCGGCTGCAACGTGCGAAAAATATCGCTTTTGAAAATCAGCCCCTCATGCAATCCATTGACCGCTGCCTTGGCGCCCAAATCGGAAAAGCCGAGGATGAAGAGGTCTACCTCCTGCCCTTCTTCCACTGTGAGGTTCTCCTGAGACAGGAAGCGGCGGAAGCGGTTGGATCCAACGAGGCGGTCGGTCTCTTCGTCCACATACACGTAAACCGGATAGTACTTGCCGGCCTCCATACGCAAGTCCTGTTCGGAAAAGGGCACAAGCAGGTCTTTGTCCAGCCCCATGTCCATCCAGGCCCCAAGGGCGGAGATTTCCTTAACAAGCAGATTGGCATACTGATCGCGCTGTACAAAGGGGCGCTGCGTGGTAGCAATGGGCCAGTCCTCGGAATCGGTATAAACGAAAACCTCCACTTCCCCACCCTCCTGCAGGCCTTCCGGGACATACTTATTGGGCAGCAGGACATCATCGCCTTCTTCATTGTGGAGAACCATACCGTGGGGTGTGGCGCGCACGGCTTTGAGATTTTGGAAGGTACCAATTTCTATCATGCTGTAAAGTTAGGTTATCTTTGACGAAAAAAGAATGGACGGCAGAAAGCGATCAAATATCAAGCCCGGGCAGCTGGTCCTTATTGTGCAAAAGGAGGATCAACGAACCGGCGAACTGACGGAAGGCTATGTGGCACGTATTCTTACTAAATCACCTCAGCACCCGCATGGTATTAAGGTTAAGCTGGAAACGGGCGAAGTGGGCCGGGTGAAGGAAATTTTGGAGGAGTGAGTAGTGATTTTCAGCAATAAATTTCATATAGCAATTGGGTAAGACCTTTCGCCTTTTATTGCATCCGCAGCAAAAGCTAAAGCCGCCCAAACGGCCTCTTTAGAAAGCCTGGGAAAAGCACTTATCAAATGATCAACTTCCTTACCAGCAGACATTTCTTCCAGAATCAACTCCACCGTCAATCTTGTTCCTTTGATGACAGGCTTCCCCATCATTATATTGGGGTTTATTTCAATGTATTTCATATAATCATGCATGCTGCAAAGGTATTTAAATCACTATTGGAAACACTGGATTTAGCTATATCGTTCCCTCAGCGCACCAGGTTCAGCTCTCCGGAAAAAGTCTCCCGGGTGAAGGCGGTTTCCAGCTGTACCACGTAGATGTACACGCCAATCGGTGCGGCCCTGC
>CAZNHN010000238.1:0-2239 GCA_964572415.1 uncultured Phaeodactylibacter sp. | reverse complement strand
ACTCCAGGTTACTATCAGAAGACTCAAAAACCAGATTGCCCCAGCGGTCGAATACCTGCAGGGTGTAGGTGGCATCAGGGCAAACTACAAAAGGGAAGAAGGTATCGTTGCGCCCGTCAGCATTGGGGGAAAAAGCATTGGGTAAATAAGGCTTACAGATGTATTCCGGACGAATCGTATATAATGAGCTGCACCCCAGCGTATCCGTTACACTTAACGCTACAACTGCCGGGAAAACATTAACCATAAGCTCCGTTGTCATGCAACTACTGCAGCTGAACGCCTCTCCGGGGCTCCATTCATAATTGAAAGCAGGGTCACCAAACACATTGAAAGTATGTGCACTGCCCTGCTGTATGGTCACCATAGTATCAATGTCGACTGCCGGCGCAGGCAGTTCGGGTAGATCCACAAATATTATGGAGTCGCAGCCGTACTGATTGGTAAGCACCACTTCTGTGGATGTTCCGGCCGGAAATGGAACTCCGCCCACCATAAACGTCTCCCCCTCACATACGTGCTCCTCAATGTAGGTGGTACTGGCAGGCTTATAGGTTAAGTTCACGGTCACTACAGAATCGCAGCCATAAAAGCTTTGCAACAGCTCTTCTCCTGTTGGATTGAGTTCATCATAAACGGTATTGCCCACGGTTACGCTGAAGCCGCTGTTTTCACAAGCCTCCATAGCCAGCGTGTCTGTGAGGAAAGGGACAAAATTCAGATCAACAGTTACAATGGAATCACAGCCTTCTGACGTGATCAGGGCCTCCTGCCCATCGGGATTGGCTTCGTTGTAAGTGGTTCCGTTGACCGTGATGCTGTAGCCGCTGTCCTCGCAGAGTTCCTCCTGAATATTCGTACTGAGGAATTCCACGAAATTGATATTCACATTGATCAGGGAGTCGCAGCCTGAAGCATTTTGCAACAGTACGCTGCCAGACGGGCGGTCCACATCAAAGACATTCCCATCTACCTCAATACTATAGCCGGACTCGAAACATGTCGTCCTGCCCAGGTTAATGGTATCCTGAGGAAGCCAGCTGATTTGCGTGAGCACGATGGAATCACAGCCATTCGCAGCGGTCAGGGTATCCAGGTATTCGCCCGGTGCATTCGCAACCCCACCATCCGGAAGCGCGACCGGCTCCCCTTCGCAGACCGTAAAAGCCTGGTCAGAAGTGGAAATGCCCTCAGCAATCCGGCAGCCCAATGCAAAGATATTGGCAGCCAGGATGTCGTTGTTATTGATAATGCTGTTACCCAGGGATATCTCTCCCGCGCCATTAGAGCACAGAATGCCCACATCGCCAAGGATGATATCATTTGTGGCTTCATCCAGGGCGACTGTAGGTGCGCCGGTCACATCATTGGCGAGGATTTCGAAACCCGTCGTTGGCAAACCGGTAAAAACGCCCTGATAAGAGCCCCCCTGATTGAAAAAGCTGAGGCTCCCAAAGGGCCCGTCGAAGATAGAAGAGACGGAGGTTTCCTCCTCGGGGGTATTGGGGTTGATGTTCTGATTGGCGGTGATATAGCCCCATGGGCGGGCTTCGGCCTGAGTGACGATCACAAGATTGCTTTCACAGGCAAGAGACCAGTCCCGAATATTATTGAGGGTCTGATCAGGAACTGCCGATTGGGAAAGGTCTGGCTGTCCAAAAATATCCAGGGCAAAAAACTGGCCTACGAAGATCATATCACAGCCACAGTCGTTAATTGCCTGTACACTGCTCAGATCCTCCGGCGTAGCACGTTTTAGCTCCAGGTCGCAGGAGATACCGTTCTCACCAAACAAAGCCGGGTTTTCCAGCTTAGCTACCAGCCCGTTTTCGAAAAAATCCCCATCAAAAGTATACTCGCAATTAGCGCCAAAGGCACCACAGTAGTCTAGCCTGGAAAGATAGCAAACTGTAATCTCTTCTTCTTCCTGACAGCCACAGTCATCTTGTGCAAAGCCGGTAACAGCGGAGAGCAGTGCCAGAAGCAAGATGGCCCCAAAAAGTAATCTTCTCATAAGTCAGGGGTGATTTCTCAGCAAGTTAAGTAAAATCCTTTTTCCTGCCTAGAGCAGCGTGTCCTACCCTGCCAGTTTGCCATTAACGGACATCTCATTCCGTTTCGCCCCAGCGATAACTCTGCAAATCGAGCCCGGCGAGGTCAAGCACCCGGTCGGTCACGGTCGCAGCCATTTCCTCAAAGGTTTGGGGCCGGCTGTAGAAGGAAGGGCTCGCCGGGCAGA
>CAZNHN010000237.1:7838-9747 GCA_964572415.1 uncultured Phaeodactylibacter sp. | reverse complement strand
GTAGCCACCCTCCGGATAGCAGCGGTCGATCTCATCGTAAATGCTGAAGATCGTGTCCACATAGGCGTTCTTCAGCGTCTCATCCTGGGTTTGGCTGATAAAGTATTCGTAGAAGCGGATACCATCGGCATAAACAGTATTGCGCCGACCGTCAGCTGCGGGAGCTACAGCATAGACTTTTTTCCACAGTGCAAACGCCTGATCCCAGTCGCCGGCCCGCAAAAAGTCACGGTAAAGCACGTAGTTGGTCTCCGCATCGTCCGGGTTTGGCGCGTCGCGGAATTTGGGGCAGGGGCTGAGGTCCTCCTCCGGTTCCGGCGCAGGTGCAGGAACTTCAGTTGTCGTTTCGGTTACAGGCTCTGTCGTTTTGGGCGTACAGGCAGCAACAAGGAGCAGTGCCGCAAATGCCCACCAGCGTTGATTCATTATCATTATCCCTTTGATTTTTGCTGAAACATACGCAAAAATAAAGAGTTTATCGGGACTGCCTGATGGATGTTGGAGATAGATTTCCGGCTTAACTCATTTTGAATACTGCCTGCCTTTTACCTTAGAATGGCAATTTCCCCGGTTTGCACCTGCTCTTCTCCCTGACAAACCCATTGCAGCGCGTACTGCACCACACCCGCATTCACAACTTCGCCGCGGTAGAAGCCATCCCAGCGTTCAAAAGGGTCCTGCGTAGCAAAAATGCGGTTGCCCCAGCGGTCATAGATTGCAAAGGACAGCAGTTCCGGTATGGCGTAAGGGTTGCTGATGCCGTAGGTGTCGTTCAGCCCATCGTTGTTGGGGGTGAAGGCTGTTGGCAAAAAGATGGTATTGCAATCCAGGTCGTCCGGATCAATGACATTGAAAATAATGCGGTCGCGGGCGATACAGGAAGTAACGGTATCGGAAATGGAGACTTCATAAGTGAGCTCGCCGGCTGCGTTTGGCGTGATGACCGGCGTTGCCGCAAAGGGGTCAGAAACGCCATCTGTGGGCGACCAGCTGAAGACCGTACCACAGGTTTTGCTCAACTCCACGTTGAAGTCATCTCCCAGAAACAGGTTGACGATATTGGCATCCCGCCTGATGCGATCCGGAGCATCGTATAATTCACGAACCTCCAGTTCGTTCAGAGCCCGGTTGTATACCCGTAGCTCGTCGATCAGTCCACTGAAGGGGAATTCGGTAGCATTTTTACAGTCGCTGTCGCCGATGATGAGGTCCCCATCGTTGTTCACATTGATGCGCTCCAGGGTGCTGAATACATTGATGAGCTCCCCGTTGAGGTGCAAGCGTACCCGCCCGCCCTGCCGTACGATCGTCAGGTGTTGCCAGCAACCTGTATTGCTGATTTGGTGGGTGGCAATGGTCCTCCGGTCATTGGTTTCGAAGAAAAATGCGCTGATAGTCCGGCTGGAAGGCGTGTAAATGATGTAAAACTCATTGCCGCCAAAGCAACTGGGGCTGCGCTTGGACAAGAGGTACTGCGTACCGGCCCCGCCCCGTGGCTTGAAATAAAAACTGACAGAGACATCCTCATTATCAAACTCATCATTAACCGGACCGCCCAGAATGACGATCTCATCATCCTGCCCGTCGAAGGAAATGGCGTCATTTTCAGCTCCGCAGGTGTAGTAAGGATTGCCGGTAATAGCCCCGGTGTTGGCTGTATTGCCGGTGGCATCGTTGGTGCTGCCATCGAAGCGGTAGTGGGCCACAAGGCCAGCCGTGCTTTGGGCGGCAAGCTGGGCAGCCAGCACAACAATAAAAGTAACGGTGATTGGGATCGTCTTCATGTACAGATTGCTTTTCATCCAAATCTAACGGAAATGCCGGTTTGATATTTTGGCTTACCCAAACAGATTACCCAAATTCCCCAAGCCAGTTCCTAAAATTATCGCGACTTTCGGATGAAGTTGAG
>CAZNHN010000237.1:0-7828 GCA_964572415.1 uncultured Phaeodactylibacter sp. | reverse complement strand
CGGGAGGCAGCATGTTCTTCACCATTTCCTGAGTAGCTTCGGCCTCCTTTGCAGCAGCAGCGGACAATGCTTTGTTGGTGGCGTCGAGGACCAGGTCCTGTACCATTTCCACATCCTCCCAGTCCAGCTTTTCGCGGTCAATCTGAATATCTGTAATTTCACGGTTGGCATTAGCGACCACCTTTACAGCGCCACCCTGAGCCGTGCCTTCCACCATGATTTTCGCCAGTTTTTGGCGCATTTCTTTCTGGCGTTCTTCCATGTCGCCGAGCATATTTCCAAACATCGTTCTGATCATTTTTAATCCGGGCACAAAGGTAGTAAATCTGCTGAGGATTAGGTTAGCCTGACTGGTAAGGTAAATGCCCTTGTTGTTGGGCTCCTGTATTGCGGCGGCCTACTTGTATTTGATGCTGTATGGTTTTACCGCATAGTTTGGTGTAGGCGCTGGTATAGAGTAATGAGATTTCAAATTGAAGTGCTATTGAATTGAATAATTAATTTGCATATATTTATTGCTTGAAAACCAGGTTCTGGTTCTTACAAATATGCATATTGGCAAGAGGATGGGGCTTAGTTATCCCCGCCTTTTAACCCCAAAACTTCATCAGTTTTGAAAGCAAAAACCTACTACACCGACTTCCAGCCTACTTTGGAGAATTGTACAAATGAGCCAATTCACCGCCCATCTGCAGTTTTTGGAGGTGCTTACCTGTTAGCTGTCGACCGATCTGAATCCCGTATAGCCGGGGTGAGTGATAATTTTTCCGGCCTGTTGGGAGTTAAAAAAGAAGCATTATTGGGGCAGTCTTGTAATGCTGTCCTGCCACCAGATTTGTACAAGGCTTTAATGCCTCACCTCGACCGGACAAAATGGGGTGGTGCCAATCCGATAGAAGTAGAAATATCCGGGCAGCAGTATGATGCGATTGGGCATCAGTCGGGAAGGTTCCTGATCGTGGAATTTGAAGAACGGTCTCAAAAACAAGAGAAAGAATCGTCCAGGAGCCTGCAGCAAATCATCGGTTTATTGGACGACTGCGAGGATGAAGCTGCGCTTTTTCAATGTATGGCTTCAGAGATAAAGCAGTTTACGGGTTATGACCGGGTGATGATCTACCGTTTTGATGAGGACTGGAACGGAGAGGTGGTTGGAGAAGCAAAGGAGTCGCACCTTGAGCCATTCTTTGGGCTGCGGTACCCGAAGACAGATATTCCGCCCATTGCACGGAAACTGTTTCTGGAAAACCGTTCGCGCGTACTGCCGGATATTTACATTCCGCACAGTCCGATACATGTGGCAGAAGGATATGACCTGCCTGGCGGTTTTGATCTTTCGCATGCGCAGCATAGAGCCACTTCCCCTATTCACCTGGAGTACCTGCACAACATGGGGGTCCGCGCAACCTTCACTGTTGCAATCATAGTCAATAATCAGCTTTGGGGGTTGGTCGCCAACCACCATTATGATGCTTATACCATTCCTTTGGAGCAGCGCCGTATTTGTGAAGTCATGGCGATGGTGTTTTCAAAGCGTGTGGTCCAGTTTGAAAAAGCCCGTATTGCCAGGGGAGGTCGGCAATTTATGGAAGCTGAAGGAGCGCTGCGGCAGCATTTTCTAACCAACAGTGATCAGCCCTACGAAGTCAGACTTTGGGACGCCAAGCCTGGGCTGGAGTCTTTGTGCGCTGCGGATGGTATTGCTCTGGTGAAGGGAGACGAAGTGAAAACCAAAGGCGATGCCCCTCCACCTGACACCGTTTTGAAGCTGCTGTCAATTTTGAAGGACAACCATTCAGACACTCTCTTTTTTACCCGTTCTGTGGTAAAGGACCTGGGGGTGGAGCCCGATTTTATGCCCTCCTGGCCTGGAGTTATGTCTATTGGATTCTCCATAGAGCAGCCTATTCAGGTTATGTGGTTTAAGAAGCCACTGGAGGCAACGGTCAACTGGGGTGGGAACCCTAATAAAGCCGTGATAATTGAGAAAAAAGAAAACGATAAAGGTATACGACTAAGCCCCAGGAAGTCGTTCGCCAAGTGGCAGGAAGTCGTGCGGGATAAGTCTGCGCCCTGGGAAATCTACGAAATCAAAGTGGCTGAAAAACTCAGAGACCGGATGATCAAAGAGGAAATGGAGCGCTCGGGTGAGGCTATTCGCGCCCTTAATACCCGGCTGGCCGCTATTTTGAATAAAGAATTGGATCAAATAATTTATATCGCTTCCCATGATTTGCAAGAACCCCTACGGACAATCGGTAGCTTTGCCAAGCTTCTCGAACGGAGTGCTTCTGAAAAACTAACGGAAGATGAGCACTTCTTTCTCGGGCGGATCATTTTAGCCAGTAACCGAATGAAAATGCTGGTCACGAATCTGCTGGACTATTCACGTATTGGCCGCTCCGTAGAGGTGGAAGCAGTGGATTTAAGTCAGGTGCTTCATGAAATTCAGGAAGACTTTGAACAAAAGATCAGAGAAACCGGCGCAGCTATCCGGTTCGATAACATGCCCGTGATACAGGGGGATTTTATTGAGCTTAAACGCTTGTTCCAGAACCTGATATCCAACAGCCTGAAGTACCATAAGGAAGGTGTGCCGCCGGTCATTGAGGTTAAAGCCGCAAAGGCGGGAAAACATTGGAGTTTTGATGTCCGGGACAACGGCATAGGAATGGAATCCAAGTACCTGGAAAAAATATTCCTGCTTTTTCAACGCCTGCATAGTAAAGATGAATATGAAGGGACCGGTATTGGGCTGGCGCAGTGCAAGAAGATTGTTGAGGCTTACAGTGGAGAAATTTATGCCACTTCAACTCCGGGAGAAGGGGCCATTTTCCACCTCTCGTTGTCAGACAAAATATTTTAGCTATAAACAACAAAACAATTATGGGAACAAAAATCGATCATGTACTGCTGGTCGATGACGACTTTGATGACAACTACATACACAAAATGGTCATCAGTAGTACCGGACTTGTAAAAGAGGTTGCTTTAGCCAAAGATGGCTCGGAAGCGCTTCAGGTATTGGAAGAATTATGGCAAAAGCCTCATGAGCCCATACGGCCGAATATCATCTTCCTGGACGTCAACATGCCGAAAGTGAATGGCTGGGAAGTGCTCAACGCATTGAGCGAAATGGGAGAAGCCGCTTACCGGTCTATGGTCGTCATGTTGTCTACTTCTCAAAATCCGGCAGACCAGCAAAAGGCAGAAACTTACCCCTTTGTGCATGGCTATTTGAATAAGCCGCTCACAGAGGAAGCGCTGGCTGAAATCGTTCAGGCCTATCTGGGAAAATATCAGGCCGGCACATAGCTTTAGATGATGGATCAGCAACTACTTCACAACCTCAGAGCCCAAACCCGGCCTCTTCATGACCGGCTTGAGGCCACCGTTGATGGGGCCCGGCTTATGAAGCCCCCCTTTGATCAGGCGCATTATGCCCGCTTGCTACGGGCGCACCTGGCATTTAACTTATCGGTTAATGAACAGTTTGCATCCGGTATGCCATTTGAAGTAAGGATTCCTGCCTGGCCGGAAGCAGATAGGGTAACCGCGCTCAAGGAAGACCTGAAGGCGCTGGATGTTATTGCCGGGGAGGGGATGCCCGCAATGCCTCCGGCTGAAAATGCCGCCTTCGTGGCCGGGCTCTGCTACGTAGCCGAAGGTGCGGCAATGGGCAATCAGATGATCTACAAAGCCCTTCGGCAACACCCGGAATTTGCCGTTATGGGAGCAGATCGGTATATGCAGCAAAGTAAAGCCGGGCTTTCCGGGCGCTGGAAAGCTTTTCAACAGGCACTGGGGCATTATTTGAAAGTCAGTGAGGAGTCTGTCATTGCCGGGGCGAAGGCTGGCTTTCTGCACTTTGAGCGTATCTGGCTGGCTTTATCCTGAAGGTGCCCCGGGCTTTCTGTAAATGAACATTCTGTGCAGTAATCTCTTTCCCTAACATACCAATTGCTGTTGCATCATGAACCCGAGCGCCCGGAAAGCTGCTGAAAAGCTGTTTCGCTTTTTCTTCAACCCCTCCTTCCGGCACCGGTTTGAGCGGGTTATTCTGGGGCTGTCCATTGGCAGTTTTCTCCTGCACCTGCTGCTGATTTTCCTGCATGACCTGCAGTGGGTGGACTTCGGGCAGTCAGCTGATGAGCTGTTTATTAGCCCGATTACAGCAATTTACACGCCTTTCTCCTTCATTCTCGTCTTTGAGGTGTACATGCTGGTATACCACCTGCCTGATTCCTTTACCATTTCAATTGGCAAGCAGTATGAAATTATTTCCCTGATCGTCGTGCGGCGTATCTTCAAGGATATTTCCAAGCTGGATATTTCAGAAAGCTGGGGCATAAGTTATCGCAACCAACTGCTGGCAGCGGACATGCTCTGTATTTTGGTACTCTTTGGCCTGATTTTCTGGTTTTACAAACTGCGGCAGCAGCGGCCCCGGCTCAAACAGCCTTCCAACATTGATGAGTTCGTGGTGAAGAAAAAGGGCATCAGCGGAATACTCGCCCCGATGCTCTTCCTGCTGGCCATTTACAGCTTCGGCACCTGGGTGCTCGACTTGCAGCAGTTCAATATTGGGCAATTGGAAGAGCTGCCCGACATCAATAAAGTGTTCTACAACGAGTTTTTTACCCTGATGATTCTCTTTGATGTGCTCATCCTGATGATTTCCCTGCAATATACCGACAACTACAGTCAGCTCATCCGCAATGCCGGGTTTGTGATTTCAACGGTCCTCATCCGCCTGTCTTTTACGGCAGAGGGGCTTTTTAATCCGGTGCTCATTACCATTGGAGTGCTGTTTGGTACGCTCATGCTGGCCCTGTACAACAAAATGGGGCACCTGGAAGCTGAGCGTGCCAATGAAGCCCGGGAGCTGACCTGATCAACACAACGCCTTTTTGTGTGTTAGGCATAGCGTATGGCAATAACAGAGATACAAGAACAACTGGAGCAGGAGTATCAGCGCTTCGTGGAGTTTGGCAATTTGCTGGACCGCAAAATGCGCCGCTACCTCGTGCACTACCTTCAGAATAAGCTGGAGCCCGGTCGCCACGTAATTCCCGAATTGAATGACCAATACTATGCTTATTTTCAGCAGGCACTGGATGAGCTGTTCTCTATACCGGGGCTGCTGGACCTGGCAGAGGGCAATGCCAAGATTACCAAACAGGTGGTGCTGGATATCCTGCGCTGGCTGCGCAAATCCTATGATAAAGCCCGTGCTAAAAACCCTTTCGAGGACGAGCTGCAACGCCTGGAAGGCTGGGCTATAACCCCCATGCATGTCTTTGTGCGCCGCTGGCCCAATCTGCCCACTTTTCTGCGCATACAGTATAGCCGGGAGGAGATCGACACAAATTTCTACCAGGATCGTTTCCAGCAGTTGATCGGGAACAAGGATTTCGATGAGCTCACCACCGATGAAAAAGCCGGAGCCGAGCGTCTCCTCAAAGATGTACTTGCACAGTGGGATGCCCGCCTGCACGCTAAAATCCTGGATTTCCAACTCAAAAAGCTGGACGAGGAAAAAGAAGCCTTCACCGCACTGGTGGAAAAAAAGGTGGATGAATACCAAAAGCTCTACGAACTGGTGTCACCCTTTTCTGACTACCTGGGGTGGGACATGTCACGGGAGCTTTGGGAAGAGACTTCTTTCAATATTCTGGAGCAGTACAGTGAGCTTCTGGAGGACGAGCGTTCTCTAAAAGAACTGGCAGAAATGTTGGGCCGGATGCGCGAGGCAGAGATCGAAATTGAGGAAGAGACCTTCGAGAAAACCATCATCCGACAGGAGTGGAAAGTAGACGAAACGGCAAAGGCAGAGATCGTTGGCGTACACGAAAGTGACGACCTCAGCAACCTTCTGAGCGCCGAAGCCAGCCTGTTGGGCGACGAAGACACCGAGCTGCTCTTTCTGAAAAAATATGCCGACAAAAACCTGATGACCTTCCGCTATGAAGACCGCAAGCTGGTGCGCAGCGAAGATCAGCTCACCGAAATCAATCAGCGGGTGCGGCAAAAGGAAAAAGGGCCTTTCATCGTCTGTGTGGATACGAGCGAGAGCATGACCGGGCGGCCGGAGCAGATCGCAAAAGTCCTGTGCATGGGCATTCTCAAAATGGCGATCAACGAGAACCGGAGGGCCTACCTGATCAACTTCTCAAGGGGTATCAAAACCCTGGACCTCTACAATATCGCCGACTCCATTGATGAAATTGCCGCCTTCCTGCGCATGTCCTTTTACGGGGGCACGGATGTCAGCCTGGCGCTGTACGAGACTATCCGGCAGCTCAAAGGCAACGACTATGAAGATGCTGATGTGCTTATCATCTCGGATTTTATCATGTACAAGATTGACGACGATGTGCTAAGAGAAGTCCGGTACTTCCAGCAAAACAAAGGTACGCAGTTCCATAGCCTTACCCTGAGTAAGGAGGCTAACCCGGAAGTCCTGGAATTCTTTGACACCAATTGGGTCTACGACCCCAAACAAAAAGGGATCATCCGGGAGCTGACCGCAGGACTGCAGGAGATACGGCACTGATAATTTTTGTGCGTCGTTAAACCCTTGTGCGTTTTGAAAGTCTTACCTTCAAAACGAACAATTTGCAAGCCACATTGACAGCAGCAACCGACGAACAGATACTGGTCCTTTTGCAGCAGCCCGAAAGCCGGGAGCAGGGGTTCCGCCTGTTGATGTCGGTATACCAGGAGCGGCTGTACTGGCATATCCGCAAGATGGTCGGTACCCACAACGATACCGATGATGTGTTGCAGAACTGCCTGATCAAGGTCTTTCGCAACATCCATCGCTTCGAGGGCAAGTCACAGTTGTACACCTGGCTTTACCGCATCGCGACCAACGAGGCGCTGACCTTTTTGAAAAAAGCGCAACGCCGCGCTACAGACTCCATCGAAGGGCACGCTGCTGTATTTCAGCTTCAGGCGGACGCTTCGGTGGATGGCGATAAGCTGTTGCAAAAACTGCATGCAGCAATCGAGGCATTGCCTGAAAAGCAGAAGCTCGTTTTCCGGTTGAGGTATTACGAAGAGATGAGCTACAAGGACATGTCAGTCAGGCTGCAAACCTCACAGGGCGCACTCAAAGCTTCTTACCATCATGCGGTCCGGAAAGTTGAGGCTGCATTAAAAGAGGGACTATGAAAGAAAAGGAAAATATACAGCAAGAGCTGAACCAACATGCGCCATTGCTTGCGGAGGTCCGAAAAAATCTGGAGCCTGTGCCGGAAGGGTATTTTGACACCCTTTCCGACCGGGTGCTGGCTGCTGCTGGCGAAAATCAGGCATCACCCCTGCAGGTTGTGCATACCCGAAGAGGCCAAAAGTGGGCCCGCGGGCTCAAGATTGCGGCGGCGGTAGCCATTTTGGCGGTGGCAGCGGCCGGGCTTTGGCCATTTATGGCTTCCGGCTCAGCTGAAACCGTGAGCCTGGCAGATTTAAAACAGGAAGAGGCAGCGGCTTATATTCAATCCAACATCCGTAATTTTGAGCTGGGCCTGATGCAGGAAGCAGACCTGCTGGACGAAGCTACCGTAGAGCATATAGATGTTTTCCCACAGTTGGAGGAAGTCCCGCTGGAAGACTACCTGGAAGACCTGGAGTACGAGGACATTGAAGCTTACTTTTAACCCGATCAATCCAAAGAACATGAAAAATAGCAATCGATTATTTTTGTTAAGCCTGCTACTGCTCATGGGCACCTTCAGTTATGCTCAGCCCGGACGCCCGTTTGATATTGGGAACGGGCCTCATAATGAACGTGTGGAGGCAGCCCGTGTAGCTTATATTACCCAAC
>CAZNHN010000236.1:3681-9750 GCA_964572415.1 uncultured Phaeodactylibacter sp. | reverse complement strand
CTGCCACCGCGTGACCATCACCAACTGTGTGCTGGAGACGCTTTGTGTCGGGTTGAAACTTGGCAGTAGTGAATCCTTTAAGGACATTACCGATGTCACTATGAGCAATTGTGTAATCAACAACTCTTCCCGGGCAATTGGGCTTTATGTGCGGGAGGGAGCTATTTATGAGCGCATCAATATCAATAATATCGTAGCCAATACGAATGCACCGCTCATCTTCAATCGCCCCATTCAGTTTATGGTGGACAAACGCAGCGCAGATAGCAAAGCAGGCGGTATCAGAGATGTAACCATCAGTAACTTTACCGCTATGACTGAGGGCCGCATTCTGCTCACTGCGGCAGATGGTGGCTTTTTGGAAAACATTACGATGAGAGATGTTACCCTGCGCTATCCCATGATTGAGGACCCCAGGCCAATGGTGGAAGGTTCCGGTAGCAGCCAATTTCCAAAATTCGAACAGCACCCCGGAGCGATGGAGGCACTGGCAGCGGTGGTAGCGGATAATATCAGGAACCTGCGTTTGGAAAACCTGCAGGTCTTTTGGCCGGAAACAGAAACCACGCCTGAAAAGTGGGCGCATCCGGAGCGGATCGAAAATGGAAGCCTGCGCATCCATAAAATGGATTATAGCAAAGCCCGGCAAGCCGAATTTGCTGTGCTCTGGGGAAAGAACCTAAAAGGCGGGCGTCTGAACGCTCCTCTTGCTACTGCTTCTGATCCAAAAGAGAAGAAATATATTCTCCAAAATTCAGATATTCAGATTGTCGAATAATTAGGATTGAAACACAGCTGACTTATGCCACAGATCATACTATCCTTCATCCTGACTCTCTTTTCAACGGTTTTTCAACCTTCCGCTCCGCTTGAAGCAGATATGCCGCCTAACATCGTCCTCATCCTCACTGATGATCAGGGGCATGGCGACCTGGGTTACCATGGCAATCCGTTAATCCACACACCGGTGCTTGATAGTCTGGCCCGGCACAGTGTACGCCTGACCGAGTTTTATGTTTCTCCAGTCTGTGCCCCCACCCGGGCCAGCCTCATGACCGGTCGCTACGGGCTGCGGACCGGCGTATATGACACCTACGCCGGGGGCGCAACGATGGCAGCAGAGGAACAAACCATCGCCGAACTACTCAAAACGGCCGGGTACCGCACCGGCGCTTTTGGTAAATGGCACCTTGGAGACAACTATCCCTACCGGCCCAACGATCAGGGGTTTGATGAGGCACTGGTGCACGCTGCCGGAGGGCTGGAGCAACCCGGCGACCGCTACGGGAATTTTAGCCGGAAAGGGCAAAGCTACTTTGACCCACTGCTTGAGCATAATGGGAAAGTGGTGCAGGGGGAAGGCTACTGCTCCGATGTTTTTACAGATGCAGCGATTGACTTTCTCCAAACCGGGGGCGATCAGCCCTTTTTTCTTTATCTGGCGTTCAATGCGCCCCACACCCCACTGGAAGTGCCTGAGGAAGCCTACGAACGCTATCAAAATATGCCCTATCCTTTCGACACCTTCGCCATTCAGGGATCCAATGAGTTTGAACGGATGAAGCCAAAGGATATTGAAGCGGCCCGCAAGGTCTATGCCATGGTGTCCAATATTGACGAAAATGTAGGCCGGCTCCAGCAAGCGCTGAAAGATGCCGGGGTTGCCGACAACACCCTCCTCATTTTCCTAACGGACAACGGCCCGCAGCAGATCCGCTACAAATCTGGCTTTTACGGACGTAAGGGATCGGTGTACGAAGGGGGCATAAGGGTGCCTTCCTTCTGGCACTTTCCAAAGAAATTCGGTAATCCACGTGACGTACCGGGTGTTGCCGCCCATATAGACATCCTCCCCACCCTGGCTGAACTCACGGGCACCACGCCCGAAGCCACTTTGGATGGCCGGAGTTTTCTGCCCGCCCTTACCGGCGAGGTGGCAGCTGTAGCCGGGGGGCGCACCCTGTTTTTCCAGTGGCAGCGGGGTTATCCGAGGGGATTTCATAATATGGCCGTACGGACAGATTCCTTTAAGTTAGTGGGTAAGTACAGGTTTGAAAAGGCGCCGGATGATTTTGAGCTGTTTGATCTGCGAACAGACCCTTTCGAAACCAAAGATCTAAGTGAGCAATATCCCGAGGTCGTTCAGCAACTGTCCGGGCGCTTCCTGGACTGGCAGGCAGAAATGAAAGCAGCTCCGGCCCTGCTCAGAGAGCACCCTGTAGCCTTACATACTCCTGAGGGCTACCCCGTACGCCTAAACCGAAATGACTGGAAAGGCCCCGCCACCAAACAGTGGAGCAGCCCGGAGGCTCATGGGTATTGGACGGTGGAGGTACCGGAGGCCGGAAGCTACGACTTTGAGCTGTTCTTCCATGAAGGCCTGCCCGGGCATGGAAGCCTCAACCTTAAAGTGGGGACGGAGCAACGGGATGTAACTATTCGGGACAGTATCACCCAGCATTTTCATTTTGATGATGTCCCGCTTCAGCCCGGGCAATACCGGCTTGACGCCTGGTTTCATTGCTTTTGGCCAAAGGAAAGTGTGGGTACATACGGCCCTTATGATGTGACGGTTAAAGCACAAGATTAGCAAAAACCACGCTTTTTAATTCTTATGCTTCTTTTTAGGCACCTTCTGAACCATCACCCCTAAATTAATGGTAAGGCACTCTATCCGGTAGCTCCAGGGACGAATATCTCCTCCACTATGTGGTGGGTCGTCTACAGCATAACCATCAAAATAGTCGCTTTGTGCATACTGGAAGCCCAGACTAAACCACTGATTAAAGCAATACTTCATGCCATAGCGAAAATAAGAAAAGGAGGAAGGCAGTTCGTAAGTAAAATTAAGTTCAGGACCATCAGTACCAATACCTGCACTACCTAAGTACCCTTTGCCTCCAAATGCATACCATTTACCCAGGCGCAGTTGAGATTGTATCCCCCAACCATCACCTACTCCATGGGAACGACCAATATTCTGAGACGAAAACCCGGGAACCCGCTCCACGCCAAGATAAATATGTGGCGTTATTCTGTAGCCTACCGCTAGATTTCCCATCCAGTTCGTCATTTCAACTCTGAGCCACCCAAAACTGAGTTCTCCATAGATACGCTCTGCAAAGGGCCTTCGCTCGCTTTTTTCATCGCTTTGGGCCAGAAGGATATTCAGAGACGCTGCCAAAATAGCAGCACCTATCATTAGCCGCTTTGTTTTCATGGTTCTTACTTATAGAGGGTTCAAAAAACAGCATTGCCCATCAGTTATTGTTGACCTTTATAATGGTTTCTTTACTTAATCGGGAGGACTTTGCAACATGAAACCAAATGTAAGCACTATCGACCGTACCGGACCTTCCCACCTTAGAAACCTTGGCTTGCCCGGCGCTGGGAAATCGCTAATGTAGCCCTTAAAGGAACTGCTTTGTGCATATTGACAGCCCACACAGAGCAGCCCCCAAAAGCAATGTTTAATACCTATTCGGAAATAGGCTAGCAGGTCGGGAGTTTCCGTATACGTATACTCGAATGGGAGATATGTTGAAAAGTACACCTTATCCAGCTCGCCACCACTTACCAGGAAGTACCATTTTCGCAAACGGTACTGATACTGCAGCCCCCAACCTCCTATAGCGGATCCACTTTGTATCGAACCTCTGGCTCCAAAGCCAGTAAATTCTGCCCCGAGGTAATGATGAGGCGTAATTTTCAAACCGATACCAGCATTAGACATATACACATAGTTGATTAAATCTACCGATAAAAAGCCAACATTCCCTTCTAAGTAAAAATAATCGTAAAACGGGCGGGATATCGCTGCTGAACCCTTCTGGGCATTCGATAAAGTAGTGCTTCCAAAGGCCAGGAAAGCAATCAATAGCAATCTTGTTTTCATTATCTGGGGTTTTGTCATTCAATATATCTATGCCTGTAATATCCCGTACAGCAAGGCCGCAAATGCACCGCCAGCCAGAGGGCCTAAAACAGGAATCCACGCATAATCCCAGTTGCTGCTGCCTTTGTCCTGTATGGGCAGGAGCGCATGTGCGATACGTGGCCCCAGGTCACGGGCCGGATTGATGGCATAGCCGGTGGTGCCACCCAGGCTGAGGCCAATGGCTAAGACTACAAGGCTAACGGGCAATGCCCCCAGGGAGCCTAGCCCGACCGGACGGCTTGGGTCACCTACCGGAATGTTGGGCCCGGTGAGAAAAAACACGGCCACCAGCAGCACAAATGTGCCGATGATTTCTGAAAAAAGGTTCGCACCGTTTTGGCGGATTTGCGGGATGGTGCTAAACGTGGCCAGCTTGAGTACGGGGTCCTTTGTAGTGCGGTAATGCTGAATATAAGTCAGCCATACACAACTTGCACCCGCAGCCGCCCCAAGCACCTGCGCCAGCACATAGCCCCCAACCTTCGACCAGGCAAACTTACCACCAACTGCCAAAGCAAAGGTGACCGCCGGATTGATGTGCGCACCGCTGTAATCCTGTGCCACCAGAACGCCCACAAAAACCGCCATAGCCCAGCCTACCGTGATAACAATCCATCCCCCGCTATGCCCCTTCGTATCTTGAAGCACAACGTTGGCGACCACACCATTGCCCAGTAAAATGAGCAAAAAGGTGCCGATGAATTCTGCGATAAATGGAGTCATAGGGGCTGGTTTTTGCAGGAAAGATATAAAATATTGATTGTTTAGCGGACAGGTCATTACAGCTGGCCATTGAAATCTTCCTTTTTTTGATAAAAACCCGCTATTATGCCCTGGAGCCTGACCTTACTCTCCTTCTTGTCTTTCTTTCTCAATCCGGAGCCGGAACCAGCCAATACGCCTAACATCCTCTGGATCGTCAGTGAAGACAACAGCCCACTGCTTGGCTGCTATGGCGATACATTCGCTAATACACCCAACCTCGACCGGCTGGCTGAGGATGCAATGGCTTTTGACCATGCGTTTGCCAGTGCGCCGGTCTGTGCACCCTCGCGTTTCACGATCATCACCGGCACTTATGCCAGCGCAATGGGTACAGCAGGGATGCGCAGTTATTATCATATCGATCCAAAGGTGCGCTTTTTCCCCAATTACCTGCGCGAGGCGGGATACTACTGCACGAACCGGTCCAAGACTGACTACAATACCCTGGACCAGCCAGATACCTGGAATTCGTCCAGCAAATCAGCTCATTATAGAAATCGTCGGCAAGGTCAACCCTTTTTCCATGTCCACAACATCGGCATAAGCCACGAAAGCCAGATCCATAACCGAAAAGAGCCATTGGTGCACGACCCGGGCCAAGTCCCGCTCCCACCCTACCATCCGGATACCGATACAATCCGCAGGGACTGGGCACAGTACTACGACCGGGTGATGCAGATGGACGAGCAGGTCGGTCAAGTCATTGCGCAACTCAAAGCGGACGGGCTGTACGAAGAGACCATTATCTTCTACTACAGCGACCACGGCGGTGCCTTGCCCCGGGGCAAGCGGTTTTTGTACGAATCGGGCACGCATATCCCACTGCTGGTCCGGATACCAGAACAATACCGGGATTTATTCCCGGGATATGCCCCCGGGCAGCGAACTGACCGCATGGTTAGTTTTGTGGATTTCGCGCCAACTGTACTCTCGCTGGCGGGCATTAATCCGCCGGAATACATGCAGGGCAAGGCATTTATGGGCCCTTCCGCCACGGCACCGAAGCCAGCCATTTACAATTTTAAGGAGCGAATGGATGCCACCCTAGATTTTGGGCGGGCGGTGCGCACCCCTGAATACCGGTATATCCGCAATTTTATGCCCTATCGGCCCAACGGGCAGCACGTCAACTATCAGTGGAGGGCCCCTTCGCAGCGCTCCTGGGAGGAAGCCTGCCGGAACAACCGCTGCAATCCTGTACAACACCGGTTTTGGCAGCCCAGAGCCTCCGAGGAGCTCTACCTGATCAGTGCTGACCCGCACAACATCAATAACATGGCAGACCAACCCGGCTATGCGGCTACCCGGGACAGCATGAGCCAACAGTTGGATGAATGGATGATCCAAACCCGGGATTTGGGGCTGGT
>CAZNHN010000236.1:0-3576 GCA_964572415.1 uncultured Phaeodactylibacter sp. | reverse complement strand
GCGGCCAGTTCATGGGAAGCAGAGCCTGTGGATTCCCTGCGCAATTGGCTTGCCCTTTCCCAACCCTTCCGTTACTGGGCACTGCAGGCCATACGGTGCAGCACTGGCCCGGAGCACAAATCCCTGTTACCGAAACTGGAAGCGCTTGCTGCGGACACCGAATCCCCGGTTCACCTTGCCCTGATCGGTGCTTTCTATCAACTGGGCGCAAAGGACCGGGCATTTGAACTATTCGACACCTGGCTGGCGCATGAAGATTCAATGGTTCGTGCCTATGCCATTGATCAGGCGTTGATTTTCACGCCTGAAGAACTGGAAGTGTTCCGCCCTAAACTGGAGGTTATTACTAAACAGGAAAAGCGGCCCTATGACAAACGGGCGGCGCAGTTTGTGCTTTATAAAATGAACTACCATGAAAATTAAAAGGATCCTTTTCTTTCTGACTGCCTTATGGTGGTTTATCCCCGGACAAGCCCAAAGTCCGGGTTCTACTCCTCCAAATGTCATCTTCATCTACGCCGATGACCTAGGCTACGGCGACCTAAGCTGCTACGGCGCGGACTCCATCCACACGCCTCACCTGGATCAGATGGCAGCAGAAGGCATAAAATTCACCAATTTCTATGTGACATCTCCGGTCTGCTCTCCTTCCCGTACGGGCCTGCTGACGGGCCGCTATCAGGTGCGCTCCGGCGTTACCCGGGTGTTTTTCCCCAATAGTCTTCAGGGCATTGACAGTACCGAATACACGATGGCGGAGCTATTCAACGAAGCTGGCTATGCAACAGGCATCATTGGCAAATGGCATTTGGGGCATCTGCCGCCTTTCCTGCCTATGGAGCACGGCTTTGATTACTGGTTCGGCATTCCGTACAGCAACGATATGGAGTGGAAGCCCCGCAAAGACCCGCCTTTGCCCCTAATGCGCAATGGTAAAATCATCAGTCAGCCCGCACATCAGCCTACGCTTACGCAACGCTACACCACCGAAGCGATCAACTTCATCGCGCGACACCGGGAGCAACCATTTTTTCTGTATATCCCGCACACCTTCCCGCATAAACCCCTGCATGTATCTGCCGAGTATGCAGGGACTTCGCCTTACGGCAAATACGGGGACGTGGTGCAGGAACTGGACCGCAGTGTGGGGGAAGTACTGAAGGCTTTAAGAGATTTTGGAATCGCAGAAAACACCCTGGTTGTCTTCAGCAGCGACAACGGACCTGCGGCTAAGGGCGGGGGGATGACCGGTGGGCTCAGGGGGCACAAAGCGACTACCTATGAAGGCGGAGTCAAAGTTCCGACTCTTGCCTGGTGGCCCGGCAAAATCAAACCGGCACAGGATATTGGAGAGCCCATGCTCATGACCGACTGGCTGCCTACCTTTGCCCGGCTCACAGGCAGACAATTGCCCGAGGACCGCCCCTATGATGGCCAGGATATCAGCGAATGGCTGTTGGAGGGCGGGGAACCGCAGAGCCGCGACTTCTTCTTTTATTTTAACGAAAGCCTGCGCAGTATACGGTCTGGCGGCTGGAAATACATGCGCCCGGTTCTGGACAATCCTTACCGGCAGCACCTGGAACCGCATGGCCCGATGTTGTTCAACCTGGTAAAGGATCCAAACGAAACCACGAACCTGATGGAAGATTTTCCGGAAAAAGCCCGGGAACTGGAGCAGCGAATGGTGGCATTTGAGCGCCAAATCCAACCGGTACCCGAACCTAAATTAAAGGCTGTACCTTTTGATGACCCCCGAAAAAAATAACCCGGGCGAGTGACCCGGGTTAGATTATACGACTTTGTCGGCGCAGGAAGAACTGGCAAAAGCATTAGGTTTTGCTTTGAACACAAAGCCCATGCTCAGGATGTAGCCCATCGCCTCCTTGAGTGCCACATTGGACTGGAATTCCGGGTCGGTATTGATGTCGGCGTGGACTTCCAGTTCTACGTTGTGCTTGTCCAGCAAGTCACAAAGGCTGTAGGCCACTTCTACCGACTTGGCTACCTCAGTGATCATCCGCTCGCGCAGCCCCATACCGGCCCGCTCCCGCGTATTGTGGATGAACATAAAGCCGCCTTTCTTTTCGCGCAGAAAAACGATGACGCTCGCAAATTCAATGTGCGTGCCCCGCACCTGAGAATCTGAACCAATGCAGACCTTCAGGCGGTGCCCGGCGGCTTTTTCCCGAAGGATGGTTTTTTCTACCGCTTCCTTAATAGGCAACTCAATTCTTTCGCCGTTAAGTTTTCGCCATTTCATGAATAGGATGGATTTTTGACTAAAATACAAATTCCTCAAACCATACAGTGTACGGTTGTTGAAAAATAAAACAGAATTAATATTGGATTAACAACCACCCTAACATCAAAATAAACGGCAAGGGTTCCCACGAGCGGACTTTTTTGCTAAACTTTTGATTGAGGCGTGAAAAAATTTAGCCCAAAAATAATCTAAAATACTCTTTTTCAACCACTTGTGCTTTTGTCTGCAGGCTGTAAAAAAAATTCCGCTTCACAAAATGCTTCCAAAACCGGCTATACCCCGTTCGTCTTTACCATAACAAAACCGAGGCAATGCTGTTAAATCCCTGTGAGTTTCGAAAAAACCGAAATAGACATTGTCTGGCTGAAGCGCGACCTCCGCCTTCATGATCATCCGCCTCTGGAAGCAGCTGCGAAAGATGGGCGCCCTTTGTTGCTGCTATATTCCTTTGAGCCCGGTTTGCTGCGGCATGCCGACTATAGCGACCGGCATTGGCGTTTTGTCTGGCAATCACTGCAGTGCATGATATCCCGCTTGCCAGGCTCTATGCTTATCGCGCACCGTGAAGTACTTCCGTTATTCCGGGACTTATGTGCCCATTATAAGATTAGAAACGTATACAGCCATGAGGAAATCGGTGTAAAAGCCACTTTTGACCGGGATATTGCCTGTGCGAAATGGTTCAAAAAGCAGGGTATCAACTGGCAGGAGTTTCCATTTTCAGGTGTGCAAAGAGGACGCCCGAACCGGGACGGATGGCGGGAACACTGGTATGACTACATTGAATCTCCGGTACCTGCCTGTCCGGTCGATAAGCTCCGTTTGATTGAGCTTCCGGAAGCTTTACAAAAGATGCTCGCTGGCCCACCACTCCCCAAAGCATACCAGGAGCCTAATGCCACTTTTCAGCCCGGTGGCGAGCGAAATGCCTGGCGGTATCTGCGCAGCTTTTTCAAAGGTGAAAGGATTAACGGTTACTCCCGTATGATTTCCAAGCCATTAGCCAGCCGCCGGTCCTGCAGCCGGATTTCACCCTATCTGGCGTGGGGCAACATCAGCCTCCGGCAAGCATATCAGTACAGCTGGCAGCACCGGCATTTGGTGACGGATAAGCGCGACCTTAATAACTTCCTGTCCCGCCTGCGTTGGCGCGACCACTTTATACAGAAATTTGAAAGCGAGTGCCGAATAGAGTTTGAGAATTTCAACCCCGCCTTCAATCACTTGCGTACCGAAACGGATGAAGCCAAGGTAGAAGCCTGGACAACCGGACAAACGGGCTTCCCGCTGGTAGATGCCGCTATGCGTTG
>CAZNHN010000235.1:2278-9859 GCA_964572415.1 uncultured Phaeodactylibacter sp. | reverse complement strand
AGCAGGGTAAAGAATAATTCCCGGACGATATTTCTAAGCGCCAGGGTGAGGCCCCTTGCCAGGTCTTGGAGTGCTTTGCTGGGCGAAAAAGGCACCTGTTGGTTATGCCCCTTCAGGTGCTTTTCAATTTTTTCAGACAGGAAGCTCATGAATGGGGAGGAGATCGCTAAGACCAGATGTTTAAAGATCAAGAGTCCTATTGCGAGTACAAAGACGCCGCCAAAGATTTGCACAATTGTTTCCAGTGCTCCCTTCCCCCAGTCGAAGGGATAAAAGTCAATGAGCCATTGGGCGATATCATCACTGGCCGTCCAGGCGCTGTAAAAAATCCCCACGCCTAATAACAGGCTCACTAAACCTGGAGCAAGTACGTACCCCCAGAGGTTGTACCGGGAAGTCAGCCGGATAGCGTCGAAGTAGGCAGTGAAGCCCCGGATAAAGCCAGTGATCATAGTTTGTTTTCACCCAAATTTGGACAAGCCACTGCCTTTCGCCGAAAATAATGGACAGAAGCAGGAGATTCTCCGATGAAGGTTACTCCGTAAAGCGGCCCAGGAAACGGCGCACATCTTCTACAGAAAGCAGATTGTAGCGGGCTACAGACTTATCCAAACCTACTTTAATGGTGTGAGCAGTGTCTGGCAGCGCTTTGAAAGTATCCTCATCGGTATGATCATCGCCCAGGGCCATAATGAAGTCCCACTTGCCTTCTTCCAGCCAGTTGAGGGTAGCTTTGCCTTTACTGACACCTGCGTTTTTAATTTCCACGACTTTGTTGCCTTCAAGTACCTGCAGGTCGTCATTAGCCGTGAGGTAGAGCAGGACATCCCGGAATTCGCGCACCCGCTTTTCACCCAATTGAGGGTCAATGCGGCGATAGTGCCAGGCAATAGAGAAGTCTTTTTCCTCGATGAAGGAGCCCGGTGTACGCTCCACCATGTTTTCCAGTACCTGCCGGATTTTGGCTTTCCAGCTGATGGTCAGGCCGGGGTTGCTTTGCCATTTTCCGTCACGCTTCATCCACACACCATGCTCGGCAGCCATATCCAGCCCCAGGTGGCCCAGCCAGTTTTCCAGGGTGGTCCTGTCCCGGCCGCTGTTGACGACCAGCTTGGTGCCAGGATGGCTGGAGAGGGTCTTGAGCAGATTGATGACCTCTTCTCCGGGGACCACAGCCTGTGGGTCTTTATGGAATGGCATAAGCGTGCCATCATAATCAAGGATAATCAACCGGTTCTCGGCATCGTGGTAATCTTTGACAATTTCTTTTCTTAAATCACGATCTATTCGTTTCACTATATTTTCTTTTTGCGACTCCATCAGCTTTTTTTGTTCATTAATGAAAGTGGCAGCCCAGTTGCGTACGTCGTGCTGCTTGAGCTTTTCCTGCATGCCTTCCAGGCGCTTTGCCTGTTCTGCTTCGTCCATTGTAAGGGCCTGGAGCAGGGCTTTGGTGATATCCTGACGGTCTTGTGGGTTGACAGTGATGCTGTCGTGGAGCTCATTGTGTGCACCAGCCATCTCACTTAGGATAAGCACGCCTTTCTTAGAAGCTTCCTTACTGGCGATGAATTCCTTAGCCACCAGGTTCATGCCATCGCGCAGGGGCGTAATTAGCGCAATATCAGATACTTTATAAAGCGTTGTCAAATCACCGAAGTCAAGGCTACGGTAAAAGTACTGAATGGGCACCCAACCGAAATTGCCGTATTCACCGTTTACCCGGCCTACCAGATTGTCAATCTTCTGCTTCAGGGCCTGGTACTGGGAAACATTGGCCCGGGACGGCACCACGATCATCACCAAGGTGACTTTGCCCCGGTACTCCGGATGCTTTTCCAGGAAGTTGGCATAAGCCCGCACGCGCTGCGGGATACCTTTGGAGTAGTCGAGGCGGTCAATGGAAATGATGAGCTTCTGCTCCTCGGCAAGCTGAATGATTTTTTGTGCCGTTTCCGATTCCTCGCTTGCCGGTTCCGGGTGAGCATATTTATTATAGTCGATGCCCATTGGGAACATATCGACGTTGACCAGACGGTCGCCTACGGTCAGCATGCCGAAGTGGTGCTCAAAGCCGCAAATCCGGTAAACGGCGCTCAGGAAGTGCCGCATGTAGCCGAAGGTGTGGAAACCGATCTGATCGGCCCCCAAAATGCCTTCCAGGATTTCCTTACGCCAGGGGAGAATACGGAATACCTCGTAGGACGGGAAGGGGATGTGCAGGAAAAAGCCAATGGACACATCGGGATAAGCCTCCCGGATCATAGCAGGCAGTAGCATGAGCTGGTAATCGTGTACCCAGACAAGGTCCCCCTCTTTGATGAGCGGGATTACTTCATCGGCAAACTGCCGGTTGACTTGTTGATAGGCTTCCCAGTAGTGGTCGCGGTAGGAGGTATACTGCGTGAAATAGTGGAAATGTGGCCAGATGGTTTTGTTGCTGTAGCCTTCGTAGTACAGCTCAATCTGTTCCTGAGTCAGGAAAACCGGAAACAAACCATCCTTTTTGAGGTCCTGACGTACCGTCTCACGCTCCCATTCGTCTTTGATATCCTGACCAGGCCAGCCAATCCATATTTTTTCGAAGGATTCGTCGAGGGAATTTAAGCCGGTGGCCAACCCTCCGGCGCTGGGGTGGTAGATCAGGTCTCCGGCTTCTTTCTTAATGGTTACGGGCAATCGGTTGGAAATGATGACTAATCGGGACATCCTCTTTATAGGGTTTTATGGAATTGAATAATACGGAATGCTAAGGAGTTCTCCAAGAAACTTAATGTAAAATTTACACTAAGTTTTGTCAAGGTACTCAATTATTAAAGTGCTGGCGTTGTCGCAATGTTCAACCGGGAGGAGAGGAGGGAGATGTAAATACGGAAATAAATTTATGTTTATTTTTTTATTTGCACGCCAATTAATATTTTGTTTGGTTTTTTAGTTTTTTTAAGATATTTAACGTAAATTTTGGTGCTTGGATTTAAACTATTTATCGTATGAAAAAGCCTATTACGCCCAAAACCATCCTTAACATACAGGTGGTGCTCCTCTACGGAGTGCTGGCCCTGTTGTTTTTCCTGTCTTATCAGCAGCTGCCGGAAATCGCCGAGTTTTTCCGGGAATACAGTAGCAAAATGAAAGCCGCGATCCCCATAAGGTAAAAAGCACCACCCGGCCGCTGCCAGGTAGTGCTTTTATCAGTATCTGAAAAATGGTTTATAAAGTCACGCCGCCATCAACGTTCAGTACAGCACCATTGATGAATGCGGCTTCGTCTGAAGCCAGGAAAGCATAAGCGGCGGCAATTTCAGATGGCTCGCCCAGGCGTGGGACCGGTGTCTTTTGCTTGAGCATGTCGATTACCTTTTCAGGGATTGTCAGTACCATTTCTGTACCGATAAAGCCCGGTGCCACGGCATTGGCGGTAATGCCCTTGCGGCCAAACTCCTTCGCCCATACCTTGGTCATGCCGATCACGCCGGCTTTGGTGGCCACGTAATTCGTTTGCCCGAAGTTGCCATTATGTGCCACTACGGAGGCGGCGCTCACGATACGGCCGTATTCCCGCTCCAGCATATATGGCAAAACAGCTTTAGTGCAATTGAACACGCCGGTCAGGTTGACATCGATGACCTGCTGCCACTGATCAGTGCTCATTTTCTTCATTGTCGCATCCCGGGTGATGCCCGCGTTGTTGATAAGGATATCGATTTGCCCATAGGCCTCCGCTGCTGCTTTGGCGGCAGCTTCGCAGGCAGAGAGGTCGGTGGTGTTCACCTTGAAAAACAATCCGTCGAGCTCGTCCGCCAGCGCCTTGCCTTTTTCCTCGTTAATATCCCAGATGACAACTTTAGCGCCCTCTTCGGCAAAACGGATAGCGGTAGCCTTTCCAATGCCCATTGCGCCACCGGTGACGATCGCTACTTTTTCCTTCAATTTATTCATAATTCAGTATTAAAAGGTCAGTCAAATTGAGTTCTGTTGTATTCAAAAGTAGGTAAAGGCGGTTTATTCCTGATTCTGTAGCAGGAGTGAAAGGGGTTGACTTCATTCTTTTTCAGCGCCGTAAAAAAACATAAAAGCCACATCACCAAGATTTTAAGGTGATAATTAATGATGTGGACGAATGCTTGCCCCTTGCAGCAGTCTTTTTATTTTCCGACCTTTACATATAAATATCTAAATAATTTAATTTATTAAATCCTAACCGAAAATGAAAGAAGTCTATATCGCATCTGCTGTTCGTACGCCACTGGGAAGTTTCGGGGGCGTGTTTGCTAATGTTTCTGCTACGGACCTGGGTGCTGCTGCCATCAGGGGCGCATTGGAAAAAGCTGGTGTGGATGCCAGTCAGGTCGAAGAGGTCTTCATGGGCAACGTTTGCTCCGCCAATCTCGGTCAGGCGCCGGCACGTCAGGCGGCACTTGGAGCAGGCATCCCGGATACGGTGCCTTGTACAACGGTCAATAAAGTGTGTTCCTCCGGGGCAAAAGCCATTATGTTTGGTTCGCAGTCCATTATGCTGGGGCATCAGGACCTTGTTGTCGTTGGCGGGATGGAAAATATGAGTGCCATTCCCTACTATGTCCCCAAAGCGCGTTATGGCCACAAGTACGGGCACGGGCAAATCGTGGATGGCCTGCTTAAAGATGGCCTGACGGATGCCTACCAGCAAGTAGCCATGGGCGTATGCGCGGACGCCACGGCGAAGAAATATGAGATTACCCGGGAGCAGCAGGATGAATTCGCTATGCTTTCCTACAAGCGCTCTGCGGAGTCTACAAGCTCTGGTGCTTTCGCGAACGAAATTGTGCCGGTACACGTCCCGCAGCGCAAAGGCGACCCGATTGCGATTACCGAAGACGAAGAATATAAGCGGGTGAAGTTTGAGAAAGTGCCCACCCTGCGCCCGGTATTTACTAAAGATGGTACGGTAACTGCCGCCAATGCTTCCACCATTAACGATGGGGCCACTGCCCTGGTACTGGTAAGCGAAGAAAAGCTCAAAGAACTGAATCTGACGCCCCTGGCTAAAGTGGTCAGTTTTGCAGATGCCGCACATGAACCGGAATGGTTTACCACAGCACCGACTAAGGCCGCCCCCATTGCGCTGAAGCGGGCTGGGCTTACCATGAATGATATTGATTATTTTGAGGTCAACGAAGCGTTCGCAGTGGTTACGCTGGCTTTCAATAAAATGCTGGATGTGCCCGTGGAAAAAACGAACGTCTTTGGAGGCGCGGTCTCCCTGGGGCACCCGCTGGGGGCTAGTGGCGCGCGCATCATTACAACACTAAATAACGTACTGCAGCAAAAGAATGCCAAGCGCGGGCTGGCAGCGATCTGCAACGGCGGTGGTGGAGCCTCTTCCATCATCATTGAGAAAGTATAAGGTTTATTAAAATTGGTTAAGTAACAGCCCGGGGCGCTCGCATCGCTCCGGGCTTTCGCTGTCTCAAGAGCGGGCAGTTTGCAAATGCATAAGAATTAATTGTCAAGGGCTTTTAAAATTAAGTCAAGGTTTATAATTTTTAATGTAAAAAGTTGGTTTATAGGTTATTATGATAAATAAAAGCCATTATAAGTCTTTTGGTCAGGGCGAAACATATAAAAAAGCCTATTGATCCCCGCCTTCCCTCAACGTACCTTTAACCTATCAATAAAAACACACATTCTCTTCCACTTAAACGATACTTATCATGGCTTCTACAAAATCTTTCTACGATCAACTGATGGACAATCAGTCCAAACTGTTTAACACAATGACAGAATTTACCAACGCCTGGATGGAAATGATGACACCATCATCCGATCTGTCTGACAAGGCGGGCGAGTTGATGAACGAATACTATACCAAGACTTCCGAAATGATGGAAGCTATGGCTTCTAAAGAAAAAATGGAAGCCTATCAGAAGGACTTTTGGACCACTTTTACGGCTGACTACACCAAGAATATGGAAGTAAGCATGGAGCTGTACAAGAAGTCAGCAGAGTACTTTAAGAACATGTGGTCTGGCAACACCATGGAAACCACACAGGAGCGCACCAAGAAGCTTGGCGAGCTGTACCAGCATTCTATGAAGGCCTTCTATGATACCACCAAAGCTAACGGTAAGGTGATGCAGGAGTACATGAGCGCCAATTAATACCGCCCAAGCCCCATCCTCCACTTTTAAAACCAACCAATCATGAGTAATCAATTCGATACCTTACTAGAGGGCCAGAAAAAAGCAATGGAATTTTGGTCAAAATTGTCTGATCAGATGACCAAACCATTTCAGCAGGAGCAGGCTGACCCTGCCAAAGCCGGAGAGGCACTTTTCCAGGAATGGTACAACAAGCAACAGGCTTTTTTTCAGGAGGCTATGAAAGGCAACCCTCAGGAAATGCTGCAGCAAACACCGGAGCACCTGCGCAAGTACATGCAGATTCAAACGGAGTTTACCCAAAAGTGGGGTGATTTTTTTAAGTCCAACGCCGGTAAAATGGGCTTTCAGATACCGGGTGCCGACAGCTTTGGCAATTCCACACAGTTTTTCCAGGAGAATATGTCGAATTGGAACAAGTGGATGAACGGTGGGCAGGACTGGTTCAGTGCTCAGGTACTGGACAAGATGCCTTTCAATATGCGGCCTCACTATACGGGCTTTCTCGATAGCTACAATTTTATGTCAAAGTACTGGGAACCGCTGCAGCGTATGATCAAAAACGGGCTCTACGATGGCGATATGGTGAACAAATACTTTGGCATGGAAGCTTATCAAAAGCTGGTCAACCAGATGATGGGCTTCCGGCCGGTAGGCAATACCAGTGAGGTCATTGAACAGGTGAACAAATGGTTTACCAACATGATGTCCTACATGGGCGATCAGTCGGGCGACTGGAAAACCGTAAGCGATAGCTGGAAGGAGAAAATGGCGTCTTTCAGCAATGCAGGCAATATGCCTTTCTTTGAAATGGCTGCCGAATTCAACAACCGCCTGCGCGATCAACTGGCGCCGTTCAACAATATCGCAGCGCAGGGCCGGGAAACAGAAATTTCCAAAACGCTGCAGGATATTCAGTTCCAGTACATTGCGTTTGTGCTGAAGTCTGCCGAAATGCAGACCAAAGTTTACGAGTCCGGGCAGTTTGCAATGCCGGACACCCTGCGCGAGTTTGCTGAAAAGTACAAGCAGGAACCGGAGATGCCGGATTTCCAGGCGTTCTTCCAGGCTTACATCAATAAGCTGGAGGAGGCGATGCTTGAGGTCCTGCATTCATCAGAGTACTCGAAACTTCAAAGTGAAGTGTCGGCTCTGGCGACCAGCATCAAGAAGGACAATGGCCGTCTTATGGAGCTGATGTATGCCGATATGCCATTTCTTACGCATACCGATGGGGACGATATCGCTAAAGAAGCTTCGGCTCTCCGCACCAAAGTCCGTTCGCTCGAGCACCGGCTGGCTGAACTGGAAAAAGCCATGCTTTTGAACGGCAAGCCTGCCGTCGAAAAAAAAACGCCGGCTGAAGGCGGAAGCCTTAAGAAATCATGGCTTTGATTCAGTGCATGTGCGGGATTATGGCATCCAGGATGCTATTGACGAG
>CAZNHN010000235.1:0-2268 GCA_964572415.1 uncultured Phaeodactylibacter sp. | reverse complement strand
GTATCGCTTCGGCTTCAGATGCTGATGACCTCAAGCAAATCAAGGGTGTAGGGCCTAAGCTGGAGACGATGCTCAATGACCTGGGGGTTTACACCTTCAAGCAGGTGGCTCAAATGGGCGCTTCTGAATACGATATGATCGACGAACTGCTTGGTGCTTTTCATGGGCGGGCCAAGCGCGACAACTGGGCCAAGCAAGCCAAGGCTTTACTGAAATAATCAACATCAGGCTTTCAGGGCTGCTAACCGGGATAAACCGGCTGGCTGCCCTGACCGGGTCGGACCCATAACCAGGTAAAAAATCAACCAATGAGTACAACGGCATCCAATAATGTCAGCGATCAGCTCCTCGAACAAGTCAATACGGCTTCAGATGCGCTGCGCAATATCAACAGCGTCCACGATGTGGATGTAGCTACAGCACCCCGGGAAGTTGTCTGGGAAGACGGCAAAGTCAAACTGTACCACTTTTTGCGGGAGGACAAACCAGCTACCAAAACGCCAGTCCTGGTTTCTTATGCCCTGGTCAACCGCTGGGAAATGATGGACCTGCAGCCGGACCGCAGCTTTATCCGTAAACTGATTAGCGAAGGGCTGGACGTTTACCTGATCGACTGGGGCTACCCAACTAAGGTGGACCGCTACAAAAGAATGGAGGACTACATCCTCGGGAATATTAACGACTGCGTGGATTACATCCGCGAAGCCCACGGACTGGCTAAGGTAAACCTGCTTGGCGTTTGCCAGGGAGGGACTTTCAGCCTGATTTATTCTGCCCTGTTCCCCGAAAAAATCAAAAACCTGGTCACCCTGGTCACGCCGGTCGACTTTGACAACGAGGAAGGGCTGCTCTTCAAGTGGGCCAAGGATATGGATGTGGATGCAATTGTCGATGGCTTCGGCGGCATAATCCCCGGCGATTTCCTCAACACTGGCTTTGATCTGCTCAAACCAATGAATAAGGCACGCAAGTATATGGCACTGCCCCAAACCATGGCCAACAAAGGGAAGCTGATGAACTTCCTGCGCATGGAGCATTGGGTAGCCGATAGCCCGGCACAGGCCGGAGAGACCTACCGCCGTTTCATTAAGGATATGTACCAGCACAACAAGCTCATCAAAGGCGAATTTGAGCTGGGCGGCCGTGAGGTGAAGCTCAAGAACATCAACATGCCGGTGCTGACGATCTATGCGAAGCACGATCATATTGTGCCACCGGCAACGACTAAGCCGATCAATGAAGAAATCGGCTCAAAGGACAAGGAGCTGATGGAATTCCCCGGAGGGCACATTGGTGTCTTCGTGGGCGGGCGTTCTCAGAAGCTGTTAACGCCTGCAGTCGCCAGTTGGCTGACCGAGCGGGATTGAGCATGTAGGAAAGTGTGGTCCCATGAACATGAAAACTTTGATCACGCACTACTTTGTCTGTGAGTACGATCGGGCGCGGAGCTTGTCAGAGCAGCTCCGCACCTGCGTACCACTAAACAAGGCAACTGCAGCCCGGCGCTGCCTTGTTTAGCTACAATTTGGTAATACCTGGTTTTAATTTGGTTAGGGCTGAGCTGGCTGTGGGCAACTGCAGCCAGTTCGTTTTTTACCTGCCCCGGGACATCTTTTCGAGCATTTGAGTGACCCACGCCATGCGGTCTGCCTGCCCCTCTCGATTATCCGTTTTCTTTAGCGCATTCCTGTAGCTTTCCAGCTCCCGCCGGGCACCTTCCTGCTCATCCAGGCGCATAAAAACCATAGCTTTTTCCAGGTGTATTTCCGGGGAAAGGGCGTAGGCCTCCTGCTCGGCTTTCCGCAACAACAGCATAGCTCTTTCCATATCACCTGCATCATTTGAAGTTTGGCGCAGCAGTACAGACTGCAACATATAATCTTCCAGCACGGCGGCATCTGCATTTAGCTGGGTGGTGAGCAGTTGTTGGGTGCGTTCGTAATTTCCACTAAGGAATTCCTGCCAGGCGGTATTGCGTCTTGCCATTGCCGTTGCACCGATATAGGCATGATCAGCAGCCGGCAGCTGAAGGCTTTTTTTGTAACCCAGCTCCAGCATTTGGCGGTAAAGATGGGGATAAAGGCGCTCCTCTTGCGTTTGCAGACGGTAAGTCCTGCTGGTTTTCTGGGCTTCGTAGATGCGGGTGTAAGCGTTCAGCAGAGCCTGATTATCCGCCTTGAGGTGTAGCATAAGGGTGAGCGCAGTTTGATCCGCTTCCGACTCTTGCTCAGGGGTGTATTCCATGCCCAGGCGGTTCGCAATCTGAAA
>CAZNHN010000234.1:3392-9919 GCA_964572415.1 uncultured Phaeodactylibacter sp. | reverse complement strand
CATGGGCATCGACAAACCGGATGTGCGGACCGTCGCCCACCTGGAACTCCCGGACAGCCTGGAAGCTTACTTTCAGGAGGCAGGGCGGGCAGGGCGGGACGGAGAAAAAGCCTACGCCGTCCTGCTCTACCAATCGCAGGACGGGCAGCGGCTGCTTAAACAGTTTGAGCAGGCTTTCCCCCCATTGGAGGAGGTGCGGCGGGTCTACCGGGCCCTTGGCAGCTACTTCCAACTGGCGGTGGGCAGTGGAGAGGGGGAAAGCTTCGACTTTGACATCGTGACGTTTACCCAGAACTTTCAGCTCAATATTTTCACCACCTACAGTGCCCTGCGCATCCTGGAGCAGTCAGGCTGGATTGCCCTGACAGAAGCCGTCTTTATTCCTTCCCGCCTTCAGATTATTGTAGGCAAAGAGGTTTTGTACGACTATCAGCTGCGGCACGCCAAGCTCGACAAGCTTCTGAAGGTGATCCTCCGTACCTATCAGGGCGCCTTTCAGTACCCCATCAAACTGCGGGAGGGGCAACTGGCCAACTTTCTCAATATCACCCGCGATCAGCTTCAGCAAATGCTCCGCAAGCTGCATCAGGATGAGATTGTGGACTATCAGGAGCAAAAGGACATGCCGCAGGTCCTCTTTCTGAAAGAGCGGGTGGATGCCGACAACCTCCTCATCGACCACCAACTGCATAACTTCCGCAAAAACCGGCAGTACGAGCGCATTCAGCAGGCCATCACCTACGCCGAGACCCCCGTCTGCCGCTCCCGCCAACTGCTCGCCTACTTTGGGGAAACAGACAGTGAGAAGTGCGGCATCTGCGATGTCTGCACCGGCCGTACCAAAGCCGACCTCAGCACCGAAGATTATGAAAAGTACAAAACTAAAATTGAGCAACTGCTGAGGCGCGAGCCCCTGAGCCTGAAAGCCCTGATGGAATCCTTCCCGCCCCGGCGCGAAGAGCAGGTGCTCAAAGCATTGGAATACCTTCTGGATGAAGGCTTTATTGACCAAACTGAAGACCGACTGCATTGGAACGCCTAATTTGCACCGTCACCAACGACCTGACCTACGATCAGCGTATGATCCGGATCTGCACGAGCCTGAGCCGGGCAGGGTATAAAGTGACGCTTGTGGGGCGGCAGCGCCCGGGTTCGGTGCCGCTTACTAAGCGCCCGTTTGAGCAAGTGCGGCTGCAGTGCCATTTTGATGCCGGCAAGCTGTTTTACCTGGAGTACAACCTCCGGCTTTGGTGGTGGCTGGCCCGACAGCGCTTCGATGCCGCGTGCGCGGTGGATTTGGATACCATCCTGCCCGCCTTTTTCTGGTGCCGCCTAAAGGGCAAGCCCTGTTTGTACGATGCACATGAATACTTTACAGAAGTGCCCGAAGTGGTACGCCGCCCGATGGTGCAGCGGATTTGGTCGGCGGTGGCCCGCCTGACGATCCCGCGCCTGCGCTACGCCTATACCGTGGGGCCTGAGCTGGCCCGTATTTTTGAGGAACGCTATGGAACGCCCTTTGCCGTGGTCCGCAATGTGCCTTTCGCGCGGGCGGCGTTCCCGGATACGCCCAAACCGCACCCCCGCATTATTCTTTACCAGGGTGCACTGAATGAAGGCCGGGGGCTGGAAACCGCCATCGCCGCCATGCAGCAGGTGGACAATGCTATCCTCTGGCTGGCTGGGGAAGGCGACCGCTCGCAGGCGCTCAGAGAGCAGGTGCAGGCGCTGGGGCTGCAGGACAAGGTGCGCTTTTTGGGTTATCTGCAACCGGAGGAACTGCGCGGCATTACGCCCAAAGCCTACATCGGGCTCAATCTGCTGGAAAACCGGGGGCTGAGCTATTACTACTCCCTGGCCAATAAAGCCTTTGACTATCTGCAGGCAGGCGTGCCCGCCATCCACATGGCCTTCCCGGAATACGAGGCACTGCATCGGGTGCACCCGGGCTTTTTGCTGCTCGACGCGCTTGAACCTGCCGAGCTCGCCAACACTCTTAACCGGCTGCTGCAGGACGAAGCCTTGTACAAACAGCTCCGGGAAGCCTGCCGGACTGCTGCAGTGGATTTGACCTGGGAACAGGAGGAGGAGCGGTTGCTGGAGGTTTACAGGTCGGTGGTGAAGGGCGCATTTTAAGCCCTTTGGTATCCCACGTTGACCACCTTTTTTTTCTCTTCTTTCCTTTTTTCATCGTCGGTCCGGATTTCCTGCTCTACTTCTTTCTGAACCACTTTCCACCACATGATCGCAGGTATTAAATCCCCGGAGTGAGCCTCCAGGCGGTAGGCAATGGATAAACTTAACCGCTCTTTACCGTTTAGTATTCTACTCAACCGGGCGACATGAAGCCCTATGTCTGCGGCTAATTCTTGTTGCTTCTTGTCCGTTGCTTTCAAATACTCCTTTAAAAAATAGATGGTTGTTTTATTTTGATCAAACCGGGCCTGGTCAATATATTCCTTCATCTGGTATTTTATACGGAGTATACCCGAAAGTACACGCTCTTCAGGTGTCCTGTTTGCCAATCTCTTTAATCTGTCTTCTCTCAGTTGCCGCTCCGCTTCTTCTTCCTCTTCAGCATTAAGATCAGAAGGAAACACAAAAGCCTCTGCCAGTTCTTCTTTGGTATACTCGCTTAAAAGCTTTTCATACAGGCTTTTGTAGTATTCTTTTTGTTTATCTTCCATTACCTAGATATTCATTAATTAAACGCTCAGCGTCTGCCAGATCAATAAACAAGTTTTTTCCCAATTGTTGGAAGCCGTATTTGGATACATAATGTCCGATTAACTCTGTTTTTGGCCGCAAAGAAACATAACCTTCATAATCCCTTTTGAAAGACTGTTCACAAGCAAAGGCAAACAGACAACCAGCCAAATGATCGTATCTTTTCTTCCTTCCCACATCTCTGCGGTTCACTTCAATCAAGCAAATATGGATTCTAAACTCCCTCGGAATGTCTTTAAATGAAATTAAGCCGAGTATCTCTTCATCTGAATCCAATCTGATTTTATAAGCTTCATGGCGCTTTTCGAGGTTCCAGTCAAATTGGAATGCATTGCTTTTCTCGATATGCGCCCAATCTTTTCCTTCTACTTGTTCTACTCTTGCCTCAATGAGCTCTCCAGATGATTTATGACGCACCTTCATTACTTAAAAATAAAAAAGTTAGCATAAAAAGTCAACTTTATTGACAATTACTATTGATCTCTTTCTGAAGATATACTCGTCACGAAGCGGTTTGGGCGAACCTGTGCTGACATCCACAGGATCGTCAGTAGCCCTAACCACGACGTCCGAGTAAATGCTGACCTGTTGGAGGTATGGCCCGCACAAACCAAAACAGCGTCAGTATAGCTCAAACCAGTTGCCTTCATCTGGCATTCTTGTAGGTTCTCAACCTACATTTAGTTCTGTGTCAATCAATTACGGGGTTCTGCGTAGACGGCCGCATCGCTCTCCTAAGTAACATCAAAACCCAACTATTAATTACACACAACAGCACCAAAATAAAAATCTATAAAACCCATAGACTTTATTTTATTTTTTATCCTTGATTATGAGCCCATTAGGTCAATCGCTGCAAAAAACACTGGCATCGCACCAAAATTTTACATAGATTTGCAATCAACAATCTCTTCTAAGAGGAAAGCCCTCTGTTTGGAAGCGATTTTATGAAGAAGGGTGGAGAGATCGGGCTCTGTGAAACCCTGGCAACCGCACGAAAGTGAAAGGTGCCAATTCCCGCCAAAAAATGCTGCCACGGGCAGCGATTGGAAAAATAAAATCAGAGTATCCAATGTCTTCATTTTACATTTCCACATTACTACCTGCTACTGTACCGAACCTTACACCTGTGCACCCTGTGATGCCCTGTTGTATGTGTTGTTGTTGATCCTGTCGCCCTGTACAGGATGAACCAACGCTGCTGTGCTGCCTTCCGGGCAGTCCCGGCGGGCTTTATCTGTTTGTTTTCAAGCATTACCATTACACTATAAAATTTGCATTAGCCATGTCAGACTATCGTTATGAAACGCTTCAGCTTCACGCTGGGCAGGAAGAAGTAGAAGGTACCACCCGATCGCGTGCGGTACCGATTTATCAGACCACATCCTATACATTTAAAGACTCTGAGCACGGAGCCAATTTGTTTGCGCTCAAGGAGTTCGGCAATATCTACTCCCGCATTATGAACCCCACGGTGGATGTGCTGGAAAAGCGCATCGCGGCGCTCGAAGGTGGTGTGGCGGCGGTTGCTGTAGCCTCCGGGCAGGCCGCTCAATTCATCGCCTTGTCTAACATTCTGGAGACCGGCGACAACCTCGTTTCCAGCGCCAACCTTTACGGCGGCACCTACAATCAATTCAAGGTTAACTTCAAGCGCCTGGGCATCGAGGCCCGCTTTGTTGCCGATGAATCGCCGGAAGCTTACGAAAAGCTGATCGATGACAATACCAAGGCGCTATACGTGGAGGCGATTGGCAACCCGAGCTTCAATGTGCCGGACTTTGAGGGCATCGCGGCGGTTGCGAAGAAGTATGACATCCCACTCGTGGTGGACAATACCTTTGGCGCTTGTGGGTACATCTTCCGGCCCCTCGACCACGGCGCAAACATCGTGGTGCAGTCAGCGACCAAGTGGATTGGCGGGCACGGCACAAGCATTGGCGGGGTGATCGTAGACGGCGGCAACTACAACTGGAGCAACGGCAAGTACCCGCAGTTTTCTGAGCCGAGCGAAGGCTACCACGGGCTGGTCTTTGGTGACGTCTTCGGTGCGGAAGGGCCTTTCGGTAATATCGCGTTCGCGATCCGGGCACGGGTAGAAGGACTACGCGATTATGGTCCGGCACTTAGCCCCTTCAATGCCTTCCTGTTGCTGCAAGGCTTGGAAACGCTAAGCCTGCGTGTACAACGCACCGTAGACAATGCTCTGGAGCTCGCCCAATGGCTGGAAAAACACCCTAAGGTAGACCATGTCAACTACGCTGGCCTGGAGAGCAGCCCTTCACATGCAAATGCGAAGAAGTACCTGCAACATGGCTTCGGTGGTGTCCTTTCCTTCACCATCAAAGGCAGCAAGGAAAATGCCACCAAGTTTGTGGACAGCCTGCAACTGGTCAGCCACCTGGCCAATGTGGGTGATGCCAAAACCCTCATTATTCAGCCCTCTGCCACGACGCACCAACAGCTGAGCGAGGAAGCGCAACTGGCGGCGGGCGTACTGCCCAACTTGCTGCGCGTTTCAGTGGGCATTGAGCACATTGACGACATCCGGGGCGATTTCGAGCAGGCTTTCGCCAAAATCGAAGCAGGAGACCCGGTGCTGGCATAATTTATTTTGGGGGCCGTGTGCCCCCACCTCTTTTTCCTGATGCAAAACAACACGACCTTGAAATACCTAACCATCGCGGAACCCCTGGAACTGGAAAACGGCGCTCAACTTGAGGGTGTCCAAGTCGGCTATACAACCTACGGCACGCTTTCGGATAAAAAGGACAACGTCATCTGGGTCTTCCATGCCCTGACGGCTAACGCTGCCGTAGAGGAATGGTGGCCGGGCCTGTTTGGCTCAGGCAAGCTGCTCGATCCCGACCGTTACTTTATCGTATGTGCCAATATGCTGGGCTCCTGCTACGGCTCTACCAATGCCCGCAGCATCAACCCGGCAACCGGCGCACCTTACGGCAAAGACTTCCCTCATCTGACCGTCCGGGATATGGTCAAAGCCCATCAGCATTTGCAGAAGCATCTGGGCATCAGCCGGATTCAGTTTGGCATAGGCGGCTCAATGGGCGGGCAGCAGTTGCTGGAATGGGCGGTGGCCGAACCTGATCTATTCCGTAGCATCTGTGTCCTGGCTACCAACGCGAAACATTCTCCCTGGGGCATTGCCTTCAATGAGGCCCAACGTATGGCGATCGAGGCAGACCCCACGCTTTATACGGATGCGGAAAATGCCGGCGCTGCTGGTTTGGCAGCGGCCCGGGCGGTGGCCATGCTTTCCTACCGCAATTACCGGACTTATCAAAATTCTCAGGAAGAGGACAGCGATGAGGTCCGCAATGATTTCAAAGCCGCTTCCTACCAACGCTATCAGGGACAGAAGCTGGTGGACCGCTTTGATGTGCTGTCTTACCTCACCCTCAGCCGGGCAATGGACAGCCATAACCTGGGCCGCGGGCGGGGTGGGATTGAAAAGGCACTGGAACGCATCAAAGCCAAAGCACTGGTCATTGGCATCCACTCCGATGTCTTGTTCCCGGTCGAAGAACAGGCTGCCCTGGCCATGCACATTCCACAGGCACAGCTCGAGCTCATCGACAGCACCTACGGCCACGATGGTTTTCTCATTGAATTTGCCGAAATCGGCCGCCTGGCTCAACCCTTCCTGGAAGGAACCGTTGCTATTGATAGAAAACGGAAATACCGCCTGCGGGAGCAGTCCAAAAACGGCTTCGGCTTCCGCCCGGCCGACGCGACGGACTTCCTCGCCGGCGGCGCCCTGCCCTCGGGCACGGCCAGCT
>CAZNHN010000234.1:0-3382 GCA_964572415.1 uncultured Phaeodactylibacter sp. | reverse complement strand
CTTCGGCTTCCGCCCGGTGGAGGCACTGCCGGGAACGGAAAGATTATGACCTGGTCGTGACTGGCATCACTGAAATAGCCTCTGCTTTTATTTTATTTTGCAATTGTAACTCTTAACCACCAAAAACGATATAACCTATGTCACTCAGATTAGGAGAAGAAGCACCTAACTTCAAAGCTCAAACTACCGAAGGTGAAATTGACTTTCACGAATGGCTCGGAGACAGCTGGGGTGTACTCTATTCTCACCCCGCAGACTTTACGCCGGTTTGTACGACCGAACTGGGCCGTACTGCCGCGCTCAAGGAAGAATTTGCCAAGCGTAATGCCAAGGTGATCGCCCTGAGCGTAGATCCGATTGAAGACCACATGAAGTGGCTCAGCGATATTGAGGAGACGCAGAATGTAAAGATGAACTTTCCTATCATCGCGGACTCCGACAAAAAAGTTGCCGTGGCTTACGATATGATCCACCCGGAAGCGGACCAGAAATTCACGGTCCGTTCTGTTTTTGTAATTGATCCGAATAAGAAGATCCGCCTGACGCTGACCTATCCGCCATCAACCGGCCGGAATTTCCACGAAATCCTGCGCGTGATCGATTCCCTGCAACTGACCGACAACTACAGCGTAGCTACGCCGGTAGATTGGGAAGACGGGCAGGAAGTGGTGATCTCGCCTGCCATTTCCAGTGAAGATGCGAAAGACAAATTCCCGAAAGGCTTTAAGGAAGTCAAGCCTTACCTACGCATGACTCCGCAGCCGAATAAGGACTAATACACCATAAGAATTTAGGTTACGAGACCGGAGTTCTACCTAAGGGTAGGGCTCCGGTTTTCTATTTGCCAATCCGCTCTTTTGGTCTGCCGGGAAGTTAGTAATTTGTGGGTTCAACAACTTGACTACATGCTAAAGAAGGGGACGTCCACGGGAATTTTCATGCTGCTGTTGCTGCTCTACGCCGTATTGCAATGGCGCTACCTAGCCCTGGACTTCTGGAACGACGAGCTCTACACCCTCCGCTACTTTGCCTGTGCATCCTTCACGGCTGTACTAACGGACTATCACGTGCCCAACAACCACATCCTGTTCAATGCCCTCAACCGCCTCTACCTCCTGCTGATTGGTGAAGCGGACTTTCTCAACCTGCTGCAAAGCCCCGAAAAGCTGCGCGGGCTGATGTTCGTCTACGCCGGGCTAACACTTTGGGGCACCTGGAAGCTGGGGGCGCGCTTTTTCAGCCCGCTGACCGGGCTGCTTGCCGTTGCCATTACCGCTACTACCCTGCCCTATCTCAATTTTGCGCTTCAAATCCGTGGATATGGTTTAAGTGCACTCTGGCTTGTGGGGTTGTTGTACAGTACACTTAGCTTTCACAAAAAAAGAAGCCGGGAGGCTGCTTTTGGCATCATCGGCTCAGCGGGTGCCCTGATGTATACGGTACCGTCCAACCTGTACTTCATCCTGGCTATTGGGCTGTTTTGGGGGATATTCTGGGTACGGCAAATGCTCCACAGCGGACTGCATTTACGCAATAAAGCTTTCCAAATCGCCCTGCTCACCGCCATCGGGCTGAAGCTTGCCCTGCTGGCCTATGTACCGGTTTTCGGGCAGGTCTTCAACAATCCCTATGTCACTTACGAGCCCTTCAAGTGGAGCAACCTGACCTACTATGCCCCGGTAGTGCTGGGTGACTTCATGAGCGGCCGGTGGTGGCTGTTGCCTTTTGCTGTACTGGGCTATGCGCTAGGGCGCAGGCATTGGTGGCCCCAGGCTCAAAGCGTTCTGCTGTTGCTCACGGTACTTGTCCTACCCTTTTTGCTGGTGTACATCCTGGGCAATGCCGCTCCAAAGCGCATTTTCATCCCGTTGGTACCGATCTTTGCCCTGTTGTTGTCCATCGGTATTGCGGCAGAGGTAAAGGAACTGCCGCGCTTTCGCTGGCAAGGGGTCGTAGCCGTGCTTTTGGTGGCAGGGTACGGCGTTTTCCAGGTCTTCCAGGGCTGGGGCGAAAGCAGTGCACAGATGATGGCCGACATCAAACTCGGCGGGCGCTCACAGGGGCTTACCCATCAGTACTATTCCTGGCATTACCGGCCGCAGCGGGAGGTAGACTTGTATAAAGACGATTACTTTGACTCCGGTATACCGGTAGGCATTGTGGGCTGCGAACCCCACGGGCTGCGGTACTTTCTGGAGGCTGTGGGCATACCCTATCTTCAGGATGCAAATGTGGACTCGCTCCTGAACCGGCATGATACTGTAGATATTTTCAGCAGCCGCCCTTTGCGTGTAGCAAGAGATTTCGCTTACGCAAATGGCGAGATCATCAGTTATCGTAGGCAATTGTCCTACCACACACCGATCCGGTTGAGGATTGATCCTGCTATCCGGGACACCCTGCGGCAGTTACTCCCAGATACCACAATTCGGCTGATTGCACAAGGGCTTTTGCCGGGCAGCCTGCCACCGGACCAACCTGCCCTGTCTCTGAAAGCCCAGCCAGCTAAGCTCGGAGACCTGAGCACCTTCCTTCGGCAACAGCAGCCCTTTGTCCTGTTGCAACCTGACTCATTAGGCCCGGAAAGCCTGCCGCTGGCTGGAATGGAATACACATTTGATTTTCGCGATAGCCTGAGTGGCTACCACACCTATTATGCACAGCCTCGCCTGTTGGAAAGGACGCAGGTTTGGTCATCCCAACAGGCACAGGAAGCTAATACCGAAGATCCATACGCTAATTTATGGGCCGCCACACTATCGGATACCATTGCCAACCACCCCCCGGAATGGCTGCGCATTGACCTGGAAGCCCACTTCGAAGCCGGGCAAGGCGGCACCCTCGTCTTTGATGTCAACCGGGGCGGAGAGACCATCCACTGGAAGGGGCAACCGCTCGATGATTACCACCAGACCGGGCAGCCTGTACAAGCCGCAACGCTTTATTTTCAATGGCCGGAGGGGCTTAAGGCAGGGGATCGTGTTCAAGTATACCTGTGGAGTAATGCTGGAGGGCAGGTTAAATTGGAATGGGCTCAGGTTTATGCGCTTGGCTTTCTGTAACGGAGTCTGTGCAAGAGCAATATGAAGACCATACTGCTTTAGACAGAACCTTACAAAATTTAAATCAGTACAGGAATACCACCTTTAAAACCCCTAACTTTCAGCAAAAACATGAAGCAAAACCTCGCCCGCATTGCCCTGTTGGTTCGCGACTACGATGAAGCCATCAATTTTTTTGTGCAGAAAATGGGGTTCACCCTGTTGGAAGATACGCCGCGCTCCCCCACCAAACGATGGGTGGCCGTTGCCCCGCCGGGACAGCCGGAATGCTCTCTGCTATTGGCAAAAGCCAAAGACGAGGAACAGGCGCAGTACATTGG
>CAZNHN010000233.1:688-9964 GCA_964572415.1 uncultured Phaeodactylibacter sp. | reverse complement strand
CCAATCCTTTCAAATTCCCCACCACCCACAGAGCGCAGGCGGCAAAAGCCCAATGTGGCGCAGCTACGGCTTTTGCCGCCGCAGCGGGCTGAAGATCGACAAACATCATCTTCCATTTCAATGCCCGTATCGCCGGCTAGCCCGTAATGTTGCGCCTTTCATCAAGCATTAATGCCAGTCGCCAGTCCATCCGAAAATCTTATCCACGCTCCTTCTCGACGGTAAACAATCTCGCCCGTAACATGCCAAAACCACTTTATTTGATGGGTACCCTTTCACGCGCTCTATTGAAAAAGATTTCCCTTATTGGGTCACTGCCTCCGGGATCATCACCATAAACTTAATCGCCCGTAGTCAGAATTGCAAATTCCTCCCCATACCTGCCAGCACCAAAGCAAGACCAAATTTCCTCCCTGACACGATCCCAAAACCGCCCAAAACAAGTCCCGGTAAAGCGCCATAGCTGGAAGCTACAACGAGCGGGGCAGGCGTGATAAATATCAGCCCCGGAGTTAACAAATGTCATTGACAGGAAGGACAAATCCGCTAAGATTGCAAAAGAATTTAATAACCAAAAGCTTATTGACGACTGTTAAGTGACCTTGTGCCTTAATCGATTTACCCCAAGCAGGCGTATTTTACCATATGCATCCATTTCTATGATCCAGGTGCAAAGGGCCTAAGTCGCCAGTAAACTGATAAATGTTTAATGTCATGAGAGCAATACATGTATTAAGCACAGTAGGACTGGCAATATTGATGATCTTATTGTGGTCCGCCTGTGAAAAAGACACGCCTACGCCTAATCCTAATCCTCCGGCACCAGAGCCTTACGAGGTTCCTGTACCAAGTGTGGAACCCTCAGACTTGTTGGGCTACCGGTTTTCAGTCATAAGCTTAACCTGTCTGAAAGAAAACGATAATAGCGGGCATACTGAAGACCTTTATGGTTACCTGGAAGTATGGGTCGACTACGAGCCAGGTTATGAGTATACTGAGGAAGGTTTCGAAACCCATGGCCATGCGCTGATGTGGTATACACGTAAAGACAAGTATTATTCTATGGCGGAGAATGATACGGTCGCAATTGGTAATCAGGTTGATTTTGTGGTTAACCGTGAATTCGCGCACAAGATGCGTATACACCTGAAAGGTCACGTTAAGGAGCACGATGATGGTGGTTACAATGACGAAGATCTGGGCGTCAAGGATATTGTCTTAGAACCAGATGATTTTAATATTGGTAAACTTGAGGGACTTGTTTTTACGGATGAGCACGATGGGGTGTCCCAGGTTAAGATTACATACATGATTACTAAATTCAATCCTCGCCCAAGAGGGGTATACCCAGCTGGCTACGGCCCTGTCGATAATTTCCAGGCAAGAGAACTGTATCCGGACCTGCCGAACCCCACCAGTTACGAAGGAGTTCCCCCGGCTATTTCTGAGCGCGTGATCGCCGGTCAAGAGTACTGGAGCCATTTTCATCCGGGCTTCTTGCAGGTAACTACTAATGATAATGAAAGATACTACGCTTATCGCCTGAGAGACCTGCAGAATAAGGTGAATCTGGTGTCTGGCGCTGGTTTGATCAATCCTACTCCCGAAGTTACGCCATACTACAACGCTGAACTCAACGAATGGTACGGTTTGACCGAAAAGGTGATGGAATACGCTATTGGAGACCACGAGGAGTTTGATGCTGTGGAAGGGATCAAGCAACTTTATCCGTTACAAAGTGCCCCGCGCATGCAGTACACCCGTTACTGGAAGCCTCTTGAAGTCTGGCGTTTACCCGCCGGTGCTTCTATATCCAAGAAGAAAACGTTCACGAATTCGGGCGAAACCTCTGGCTATAGCGAGTTCTCCGCTATGGTGGGCTTTGAGGCAGGTGGTCTTTCCGCCGAGTTGACTTCTACTTTTGGTAGTAGTTGGACGAGTGGCTGGGAAATTACGCAAGAAGTCGATATGACTTACGCAGCTCCGGAAGATAAGAACGTCCTTTACGTGGTCTGGCAGCTCTGGGAAGAGTTTCGAATTATCGATGACAACGGGGATATTTTCTCTGACCCCAATTATGAGTTCCGGAGTATGGAACTGCTGACGGTGCCTACTGACTATGTTATCCCGAAGGGTTACGTGTTTGACGCCTACTAATCAGAACTAATGGGTGCTTAAGTAAATGCTGACGGCCATCCGCAAGGGTGGCCGTTTCTTAGTCAGGCGAGTCTAACAGACGCCGACATTGTTATTAGGTTGCTCGTGAAGTCACGAGTTGCGCACAACAACAAGGAGTATCCAAACATTATGGCATATACCCAGTTATATTGCTTCCCCAGACACGAAAAGCCCGGGCGCATTACACCCAGGCTTTTCACTTAAATTCAGGCCTTAGCTTGACCTATTCTGCTTCCTCCCGGAACTGAGTTTGCTCCGCTTGACGCTCCGCCTCATTTTACGAATACTAAAGAGGTATAATCTCAGGCTTTCTCCACCTGAATCTGCACTTCGACTTCTCCCGGAAGCTCAATTTGCTGCCCCCCGGTCACAGTTTCTACCAACTGTAAATCGGCCGTAAGCGTTTCCGCCATAATGTAGTCGCCAAATTGCTCCACTGCCGGCACGACAGCCGTTGCGCTTTCCAATGCCACCTTAATTTTATCCGTCACCTCAAACCCACTATCCTTACGGATATTCTGAATGCGGTTAACAAGATCGCGGGCTATACCCTCAGCTTCGAGTTCAGGAGTGAGCGTAATATCCAGGGCCACCGTCACTTTGCCATCATTGGCAACGAGCAAGCCGGGGATATCTTCGGCAGTGATTTCGAAGTCTTCCAGCGTAAGTTCGTATTTGCTGCCGTTGGCTTCGAGCATATACTTGCCAGTTTGCTCAATATTCGCAATATCATCCTGAGACAGGCTCCCAATCTGCTGAGCAGCGGCTTTCATGTCTTTGCCCAGGCGTCTGCCCAGTGTTTTGAAATTCGGCTTAATCCGCTTTTTCAATACCCCGGACGTATCGTCCAGGTATTCAATATCTTTCACATTTACCTCACTGGCTATCAGCATTTTGACCTGATCTACCTGCTCCTGGAAAGACTTATCTAACACCGGCAGCATGATTTTTTGCAGGGGCTGCCGTACCCGGAGGTCTTCTTTTTTGCGCAAAGCGAAAGTCAGGGAGGAAATCCGCTGGGCGTAGTCCATGCGCTGCTCCAGGGGTTTGTCGATTTTGGACGTATCGGCAGTTGGGAAATCCGCCAAATGGACCGACTCATGGTTTTCCAGCTGAGTGGCCTGATTGAGGTTCCGGTAGAGCCAGTCGCCGAAGAAAGGGGAGATGGGCGATAGCAGTTTCGAGACGGTTAACAGACATTCGTAGAGGGTCTGATAAGCCGCGAGTTTATCAGCATCCATCTCTGCGGTTTTGCCGTTCTGCTGCTGAGACGGCTTCCAGAACCGGCGGCGGCACAGGCGGACGTACCAGTTGCTCAGATTGTCTACCACAAAGGTCTGAATCTTGCGGGCAGCCTGAGTTGGCTCGTAATTACTGTAGTCCTCATCCACCTCTTTCACCAGGCTGTTAAGCAGGCTGATGATCCAACGATCGATTTCCTGACGGTCAGCTAGTGGCAGCTGAGGCTTACTATTGTCAAACTGATCGATATTCGCGTAAAGCGAAAAGAAGGAATAGGTGTTGTATAGGGTGCCGAAGAACTTCCGCTGCACCTCCCCTACTCCATCGAGGGAAAACTTGAGGTTGTCCCAGGGGTTGGCATTCGCCATCATGTACCAGCGTACGGCATCCGCGCCGTACTCTTCAATCGCGCCGAAGGGGTCAACCACATTGCCCTTACTTTTGGACATTTTATTACCATCCGCATCGAGCACCAGACCATTAGATACGACATTCTGATATGCCACACTGTCAAAGACCATCGTGGCGATCGCGTGCAGGGTATAGAACCAGCCGCGGGTTTGGTCAACGCCCTCTGCAATGAAGTTAGCCGGGAACTTGCGCTCAAATACGTCTTTGTTCTCAAACGGATAGTGCCACTGCGCATAAGGCATCGAGCCGGAGTCGAACCACACATCAATCAGGTCCGGTTCGCGGCGCATTTCCTGACCGCTTTCGGATACCAGTACAACATCGTCGATGTAGGGGCGGTGCAGGTCCTCCGGCACTTCCTGGCTTAGGCCGAGTGCCTGATTGGCTTTCTCAATTTCCCTGCGCAACTCTTCCACGGACCCAACACATTTCTCCTCTTTGGCATCTTCGGTACGCCAGATCGGGAGCGGGATGCCCCAGTAGCGGGAGCGGGAAAGGTTCCAGTCCTGCAGGTTCTCCAGCCACTTGCCAAAGCGGTTCTCACCGGTAGAGGCCGGCTTCCAGTTGATGGTTTTGTTGAGCTCGTACATGCGCTCCTTGGCCGCAGTTGCTTTCACAAACCAGCTGTCGAGTGGGTAGTAAAGCACAGGGCGGTCGGTACGCCAGCAGTGTGGGTAGGAGTGCAGGTATTTTTCAGAGTGGAACAATTTGTTCTCTTCCTTGAGCTTGATAACGATATCGGCATCGACCGGGCGTTCTTCCTCCTGCCCGTAGTCTTTGACGTAGCGGCCAGCGAAATCGGCCACTTCCTGTACAAAGCGCCCCTGCCGGTCTACGAGAGGCATGTTATTGCCACCTTCGTCTTTGACCATCAGTGGTGGAATGCCGTACTTGGCCGCCACCTGAAAGTCATCCGCACCAAAAGTAGGAGCGATGTGGACGATACCGGTACCATCCTCTGTTGAGACGAAGTCGCCCAGCAGCACTTTAAAAGCCGGCTTGTCAGGCTGCACATAGGGCATCAGTTGCTCATACTCCATGCCTTCCAGCTCGCTGCCTTTAACCTCTCCAAGGATTTCGAGGTACGGGATGGGCTTATTGCCAGCCTTTACCTCCTCTGGTTTCAGGCCAGGATTGGCTTCTGTGAAATAGTTATTCAGGCGGTCTTTGGCTAGGATAACCGTACCCGGCTGACCGGTGTAGCGGTTGTAGGCGCGCACCTTGACATAGGTGATGTTTTTACCTACCGCCAGAGCGGTGTTTGAAGGCAGCGTCCAGGGCGTGGTGGTCCAGGCCAGGAAATATTCGTCTTCCGTGCCCTTGATTTTGAATTGGGCGATGGCGGAGATATCCTTGATATCCTGATAGGTGCCGGGCATATTCAGCTCATGGGAGCTCAGACCAGTACCGGCAGCAGGTGAGAACGGCTGAATGGTAAAGCCTTTGTAAAGCAGGCCTTTGTTGTACAGCTGCTGCAGCAACCACCAAACCGTTTCGATGTAATCATTTTCGAAGGTGATGTAGGGGTTGTCAAGGTCTACCCAATAGCCCATTTTGCGGGTGATGTTGTCCCACATATCTTTGTAGCGCATCACCGTTTCCCGGCACTTGGCGTTGTACTCCTCGACTGTGATTTTGGTGCCGATGTCCTCTTTAGTGATGCCGAGCTCTTTCTCCACATTCAGTTCGATAGGCAGGCCGTGGGTGTCCCATCCGCCTTTACGCTCCACGCGCTGCCCCTTCATGCTATGGTAGCGGCAGAAGAGGTCCTTAACGGTACGGGCCATCACGTGGTGGATACCGGGCTTCCCGTTGGCTGAAGGAGGCCCTTCGTAGAAGACGAAGTTGTTTTCAGCCGGGCGCTGTTCCACACTTTTATTAAAGATATCATGGTCCTCCCAGAATTTAAGGATATCCTGATCGATTTCCGGGAGGTTGAGCTTTTTGTATTCTTTGTACATGTTTCCTATTTATTTGTGCCTGCTAACTCGTTTAATTATTGAGCTAGCTTTTCCATACCAAAAAGTCCGATGATGCCTGGCATTAAGCCAATTTGCTGGCTTTATCACATCTTCCCCTTAAAACAGTTGAAGCCCCAATTGCTCAAGACAATTGCTTTGACCATTAAAGTAATCGACCCAAACAGAACTGTCTACGATAATCATGGGTCAGTTCTCATTGCATCCAAGTCTCCCTCCCAATTGAGTTTACCCCGAAGTGATTTAATACTTTTTTGTTGCAGGAGTTGGACAAATGCTTTCAAAGCTTCTTCCACCACTTCTTTTTGTGTCCCTAAGCCACTTAATTGAAGGGCAGACTGTACAAGCTGATCATCAACCTTAACCTTGACTTCCATAATTTTGGTTTTATACGTTCTGGTTACGATAAACCGGCGCAAAAATAAAAAAAAAGCGCTGCCGAACCTTATCCGACAGCGCTTTCCTGATGTATCAGGCATTACAAAACATCAGCAGCCTGGCGGATGAGCCGGAGCGATAATAATGCTGATCATTATGGTAGTGGCTTGATACATGCGTTGTAAACGATTATTTTGCAATCTTAAGATTTTTTACTCATAAAAGCAAGCAGATTTTGTACCGGCTTGACCGAACCGCATCCAAACAGCAAACGGCAGCGGAGGCTGATGACCAGCTTGCCTGTTGGCGCTCTAAAGCCCCGAAGGAGCCTACATTCTCTTTTCTATCTTCATGAGGGGAAAACGGCTGTAATCAATTGTTTAAGTAGGTGCCGTTCTTCTGCTTCCAGAGTCATATGCCCTAAGAGCTCTTTTTCCAGATATTGCATTACAGCTTCCGGATTACCGGATGATAGTTGTTGTTGAACCCCCTGAATAGCAGTTAGCGGCAAATCAGTAAACTCCGCCAGCTCCTGGGCTTTCATTTGCGGGAATTTAGCCGCTGTTTTTAATAAGTGAAGAACACGCTCCCACTGACGGCCCTCTTGACGGCCTTCCTGACGACCTTCTTCCTTTAGCATTTCTAAGGTACTCATTGCTTCTGGCTTTGTTGTAAAGGTTAAGTTCTCTAAGGCTTCCATGAACTGCGCAGGAGAACGCTCCATAACAGCAAGGGTAAACGTCATCACCGCTTCCATACGCTCCCCTTTTATACCTTCTAATATAGCAGTAATGTATTCTAAAATCAACTGTGGGCGGTGCCGCAACCCCATGGAAAGCATCGCACTTCGGAAGTAGCTTAGCTCCAGCTTCAATAATTCTTCGGGGGCTACCTTCGAAATATTAGTAAATAAGAAACGAAAGTCGGGAAGATAGGGTTCGATTTGGTCGAAATAGGGGCTTTCCGCAAATACCCCTGGAATGCTCTTTGGCTGCCAATCAGATTTTCCGTTGTAGAAAACCAAGGGTATAACTGGCTCCAACTTCTGTTTATCCCTCAAGGACATCTGTCGGAGCATAAGCATAATGTATAGGCCAACTTGTATCGCTGTATGCTCATCTGGCTCCGATTTATGTTCAAATAAGAGTGAAAAGTAGAAATGTGAGTGCTCCTTATTTTTAAACCGGCAACGATAGACAACATCCGCTCTGAAGAGCTTTAGATTAGGACGTAACAGATTACCATCTTGCGGTTCCAGGCTTTCTAAATCAGCCAAAGCCGCAATATCCGGGTAAAAATGCTGCAAATATCTCCGGGCAACAGCCCTATCGCCCATTGCTTGCTTAAAGAAACGGTCGTCAGGCTGGAAAACTTCCTTTTTCCGGCTCATAATTTAGGAGCTATCGTTAGTGATCCTTAAAATTAGTTTTTATTGTTTTGCAATCCAAAAACACAACACAAAAAAACACAAAACATGCGAAGGCAATGCTAAGTCCCGGCAGACAGGCTGGCATTTCACAACATATCCCAAAAAATCCTGTCTCCCTTCCATCCTAATCCCCTTATCTTTGTTCCCAGTTTATAAACAACACCTCTATGCTCAAAACCGAAAACCTGGGCTACGCCTATGCCGGCAGCCCGCCGCTCCGATTTCCAAACATTGACTGCGCCAAAGGCGAGCACTGGCTGGTGCTGGGCGAGTCCGGCAGTGGGAAAACGACCCTGCTCCACCTTTTGGGCGGGCTGCTCTCTCCAAAGGAAGGCCGCATCGTACTGGGCGATACAGAGATGAACCAACTTTCCCGCAGTGCCCTTGATCAGTTCCGCGGACAGCACATCGGCATTATTTTCCAAACCGCGCATTTTGTGCAGAGCCTCAGCGTGGGCGACAACCTGGCACTCGCCCAAAGCCTGGCGGGCATGAAGGTCAACCGGGAGCGCATTCGCGAGCTGCTCAGCCGGTTGGGGCTGGAGCATAAGCTCCGATCCAAACCTTCCCAACTAAGCGTAGGCGAAAAACAGCGGGCTTCCATCGCCCGGGCCATCATCAATCAGCCAGCGGTCATCCTGGCAGATGAGCCGACCTCTGCCCTGGACGACAGCAACTGCAAACAGGTCATCGAGCTGCTGGAAGAACAGGCACAGGCCGTAGACGCCACCCTACTGGTCGTCACCCACGACGCCCGTCTCAAAGACCATATTTCCCACCAAATTTCAATCGACTAGCGCATGAACCTCTTAAAACTGAGCTGGAAAAACCTGACCAATAAACCGCTAAATATGCTCCTCAGCCTCGTCCTCTTCGGGCTGGGCGTGGGCCTTATCTCCCTTCTACTCGTGCTGAATGACCAACTGCAGGAAAAGTTTGAAAAAAACCTGGCCGGCGTCGACCTGGTCATCGGCGCCAAAGGCAGCCCCCTGCAGCTCATCCTCAGCAGCATGTACCATATTGATGCGCCCACCGGGAATATCCCTATCAAAGCAGCGACACCTTTCCTGCGGGAAGGGCATCCCATTATCGAAACCAGTATCCCTTTGTCATTGGGCGACAGCCACCGTGGTTTCCGGGTGGTAGGCACTGAACCGGAAATACTGGATCTGTACAATGCCCAGATGGCCGAAGGGCAAATGTGGGGAAAGACCATGGAGGTGGTCGCTGGCGCAGCCGTAGCCGATGAGCTGGGGCTTAAGATCGGGGATACCTTTAAGAGCTCCCACGGCTTTGACCAAAATGAGGACCTCATTCACGAGGACGCAGAGTCGTTTATTATTGTGGGCATTCTTGCACCTACAGGTTCCGTGATTGACCAACTGTTGCTCACCCGCTTCTCCAGCCCCTGGGCCGTGCACGAACATGAGCACGAGGATGAAGAAGGGCATAACCACGAGGAAGACGATCCCGATCATGAAGGGCACAGCCACGAAGATCATGACCACGAGGGGCACGATCATGGCGATAGCGAACACCGTCACGACCACAGTTCCGGCAACGCCGAACCCTACCCTGAAGACCTGCTGGCCTACAAAGACAAGCAAATCACCTCCATCCTGGTGAAGTTTAAAGGGCACAACATACAGGCGCTCAATA
>CAZNHN010000233.1:0-678 GCA_964572415.1 uncultured Phaeodactylibacter sp. | reverse complement strand
ACGAAAACACCGAGATGCAGGCCGCCACACCTGCCATTGAAATCAACCGCCTCTATGCCCTAATGGGCACTGGTACGAAAGCCTTACGCTGGCTGGCTATAGTGATCATCATTGTCTCCGGGCTGAGTATTTTCATTTCGCTATACAGTTCCCTCAAGGAACGGCGCTACGAGCTGGCGCTGATGCGGGTAATGGGGGCTTCCCGGGGCAGGCTGCTGGCGCTGATCATACTGGAAGGGCTGCTGCTGGCGGTGCTGGGATACCTGCTGGGCATGGCGCTTAGTCATGGCGCTATGTACCTGCTGGCAGATCAGATGAAGGAAACATACCAATACACCTTCTCCTGGACCAACTTTTTGGTGGAGGAAGCCTACCTGCTGGGCGGCGCACTGCTAATCGGTTTGGTAGCCGCATTGATACCCGCTTTGCAGGTGCAGGGGATGGACATCTCGGATACGCTGGCGGATGGGTAAGCCTTGTTAAAAAGCACGCTGTTTGGGTTTGCTGAACCCAACTGTTCTGCTATCTTTATCCGCTCAACTTAAAAACCGCCTATGTCTGACGAAAAAATTATTTTTTCGATGGAAGGGGTCTCCAAGACCTTCCCTCCATCCAAAAAGGTTCTAAATAATATCTGGCTGAGCTTCTTCTACGGCGCCAAAATTGGTGTGCTTGGCC
>CAZNHN010000232.1:0-9970 GCA_964572415.1 uncultured Phaeodactylibacter sp. | reverse complement strand
CGGTGATATAGGAAATCGTATCCATTCGCTTGCGGGCATCCTCGATCCAGACCCTGAGCTGAAGGCCCACCGATGACTCGCCGAAATCCCGCGCCACGACTTTGGGCGCCGGTTCGGCCAATATCCAGTTGGCCGAAATGGCTTCTACCAATCAGTTGACCATAGCACAGGATGTGCTAAGCATAGTGTCTATCGTAGACGTTACCGGTCTTACTGGCGTAGTCAGCGCATTCACCAAACCGGTCTGCGGCGAATTTGTCTCTTGGCCCGATTTTGGCGATAAATACAAATGAGTAACGGCATGCTTTATCTGCTCGTTAGACACAAATTTCCTTGCCGTTAGTGATTTTTAAAAACCACGCTATGAAAAAATACCTGTCGGGCATTTTGCTTTTAGCCTTTACTATAGCGGGCTTTGTACAGTTAAGTGCAACAGTCGACCCCATTGTTTGTCAAGCTGATACCGCTTATGAGATCACTGTAAAGTGCAAGCCTTACAAAAATTGTTTTATTGTTTTAGGGCACTTTTTCGGAGATGAATTCAGGATTGACACCACTGCTTCCGTTGATGAAAACAGCGAAGCTAAATTCACTGGTACGGAAAAGCTGAACGGTGGTATTTATGTAATTTTCATTGAAGGGCGGGAGGAATATTTCGATTTCTTGATCAGCAGTGGATACCCTCGCTTCACCATTATTGCCGAGTTCGACCAGCAGGGTAAAGCCTTAAACTTTGAATTCCTCAATTCGCCAGAAAACGAGCTGTTGCTGGAGTATAAAGAGTACATGTCGGTCAAGGAACGAGAAATTCTTGAAGCGCAGGGAGGATTGGCTACGGCTGAAGCCCAAACCGATTCAGCACTTTACATTAGCCAACTTCGCGCAATTGACAAAGACATCCGGAAATTCCGATCAGTTATGATGCAGCAGCATCCGAGTTCGTTCTTGAGTACGCTGCTGAATGCCATGCAGGAGCCTATCCTCCCAGAACGGCTTCGCAATCCAGAAAATGCAGCGGATTCGAGCGCCGTAAAGTACTACCGCAAAGCTCATTTTTGGGACGGAGTCGATTTTTGGGATGGTCGTTTGGCTTATACGCCTTTTTTCAATAGTAAACTAGACCGTTACTTGTATGAAGTGGTAGAATGGCATGCCGATTCGGTCATCAAACAAATAGACTGGATGATGAGCACAGCTGTTGCGAACGAAACGATGGAATACCTGATTTTAGATAAGTTGCTGTATGGCTGTCTCAGCCATAGGTTCAAATGGGAATCTGCCGTATACATCCATCTTTTTGAAAATTATGTGGCACCAAAGACTTACCCGTGGCTGACGCCTGAAATAAGAAAGCAGCTTACCGACTATGCGTACTTGCTTATGGGCACCACCCAAGGTGCGCCTGCTGCGGACATCAAGCTGCCAGACTCAGAAGGGAAGATACGAGCGCTTTCGGCTGTGGAAGCCAAGTACACTGTCTTGAGTTTTTGGGATCCGGTCTGTTCTCATTGCCTGGAGACCCTTCCTGTCATGGACTCCATTTATCGGGCAGAATGGGCCTCAGAAGGAATTGAAGTATATACAGTAGCCTCCGAAACTGAAGGCACCCGAGGTGATTGGCTACAAGTCATCAATTCGAATCTGGGCGCACAGTGGATAAATGTATATATTTCTAGGGAAAGGGAAGCCGAATATGCAATGGCAGGCGAATCTAGCATACTCCAAAAGTACGATGTATGGTACTACCCAGCTTTCTTTTTGCTCGATCACGAAAAACGTTTCATGGCGAAAAAGCTGAGCTTCTCACAGTTGCTTGAACTGATAAGCTCCATAGTAGACAAATAACACTCAAAAAACCAAATCTTCCTATCATGAGAAAACCAACAACACCACCCCCTCCTTCTAGCCGCCGCATCTTCCAACTTGGCCTCGGCGCCACAGCTGGCATCCTCACCACCGGCCATCGGCTGCAATAATGCCGGCGGTGAAACAAGCAACTGTGCCGTCACGCCCGACCAGACCCTCGGCCTATTCTACCCGTACGTCAAAAATGGAGACGGCCTGCCCTGCCAGGTCAGCACCGTAGACAATTACGACTCCCGGGAAGATATGGATAAAGACGAAGGCCAAGCTTGGGAAGCGGTGTATCCCGGGATGAGTGAAATCTGCGTCAGTGACCGCATCGAGTCAACCCGGAGGCTGGTCAGAACAGAAGTGCAGGAGCTAGTCTACTCTGTAGAATAACTTGAATCCGATAACCCCAAAACGGCGGCGGCGCGAATTGGGATTGTGTAAGAGCGTGTTGGGATTTTGGTCTTCTAGTCGAAAACTAGCAATTTTTTGGTTGGTCGAGGTACGGAAACCTGAGTCCGTACGGATGAGGGTTTTTGTGGCGAAGTACAAGCGAAAAAGTGCAGTTTGTCCCGGTACGGACCCTTATGGGCAGACCGATTACTAAAGTCCCAAAACCGTCTTAATTGTTGGCTTTTTCTTCGATGGGCTGGCGATTTATGCCCTGATTGTTGGTGGGGGTAGTATGATTTTGGGAGGGGTGTTGTCCTTGCGGGTGGAGGATGAGGAATAGTTTTCCCTAGCTTTGTATCACTTCCGGGGCTTTAGCAGTATAGGGGAGTAGACAATGATCATTGGCTACATTTCCCGAGCCTGTTGGGATTTTGGTCTTCTAGGCGAGAGCTAACAATTTTTCGATTAGACGAGGCACGGAAACCGGAGTTTAGCCATATAAATGAGGATTTCCGGAACGAAGTATAAGCGAAAAAGTGTAGTTCGCAGCCCGATTACTAAAGTCCCAACAGGCTCCAAATGCTAAAATCAAAACCAATGCAAAGTTATAAACTGCTGCTGGGGCTCTTCCTTGCCCTGGCATTCTGGCAGTGTGCCAAAGAGGATCAGATCCGTACAGAGACGGAAACGACTATCATTAAGGGCGCTGATGAGGTCACCTTTTTGATTCAGATTACCGATGAAACTGGGGCTGCCTTGCCCGGCGCGACGCTCCTTCACAACCTTAGCGGACAAACCTGGACTTCAGACAGCCGGGGGCTGGTGTTTTTGGAAAACCAGACCGTACCCTCCGGTGGGCTACCGGTGACGGTGGAAAGCCCCGGGAAAATGAAGAAGATCAAGCTGCTGTCCGGACAGGAAGGTAGCCAAATCAGCCTAAAGTTACAGCTCTATCCTTTTGATGCGGAGACCACCATTCAGACCGGTGCGACCGGTACCCTGGATGATGGGGGCGAGCTTACCCTGCCTGCCCAACTCACCTACGATGATGGCACTGCCTATACCGGTGCGGTAAGGGTGCAAAGCCATTATTACAATCCAGCGGAACAAGGTTTTTTGGAAGCCGCGCCCGGCAATATGTCGGCTATAGGGGCAGACGGCAACATTTACACCCTGGAGTCCTACGGTATGTACGCCGTAGAGCTGTCCGACGCTTCCGGTAATGCGCTGCATATTCCGGATGGGGCTACCGCAACGCTACGGTTTCCCCTGCCTGCCAATTACAGCACCGTGCCGCAGGAAATCCCCCTCTGGAGTATGGATGAAGCAAGCGGGAAGTGGATAGAGGAAGGCGGGGCTACGCAGCAGAACGGCTTCGTAGAAGCAGAAGTGGGACACTTTTCATGGTGGAATATTGATGTGCCTTTTAATCCGGTGACGGTTTGTATGCGATTGGTAGATCCGGTTGGCACAGCAATATCCGGTTACCCCTATTTGGTAACCTCTCCTGACCAATCTGTGGCCTATGCATTTGGTTGGACAGATGCTGATGGAGCCTTTTGTGCTCAGGCACCAGCAGACCTGCCTTTCGCCATCAATTTAATTTGGAATGACGAGCCGGTGGGGGTTGCCAGTTCAGATCCTCTCCCAGAGGATACTGACCTTGGTGATATTGTAGTGGAACTTGATGGGTACTACAGTTTGACCGGTACCGCAGTAAGCTGCGAAGGCACGCCTTTATCCAATGTCCTCGCCACTTACGAGATCAATGGCGAAACCGGTTATGCTGTGACGAATGGAGACGGCGTTTTCCAAGTGTTTGTATCCGGTGAAGGTACGGTGGAGGTGCAGTTGTCTGATTATCAAAGTGGCTTGCAAAGCGCACCCGTAACCGTAGAAGTAACTGGAGCGGAGAGCTTGGATCAAATACCGCTGTGCGAAGATTTTGCAGGGGGAACAGGTATTGAAATCGCTTCTGATATTACTGAAAATACGACTTGGTCAACAGGCAATACCTATCTCTTGCGCGAACAAATCGTAGTACGCGAAGGAGCTACCCTTACCATTGAGCCGGGCGTTGTGATTAAAGGTGATGTGGGAACCGGGGTCAATTCCACAAGCCTGATTGTTGCCCGGGGTGCCGGTATATTGGCGGAAGGTACGCCGGAATTGCCGATTGTTTTTACCTCTGTGGCTGACGAAATCACGCCAGAGGATATCGCGGCCGGGAACTATGGTAGCCCTAACCTCAACCCAGATGACATAGCTTTATGGGGTGGTGTATTGATTCTCGGGCGCGCACCAGTATCTGCTTCCGATGGTATGGGCAATGATACAGACGAAGTAGTTGTGGAAGGGCTTAGCATTACCGATCCTGCTCACCGTTTTGGCGGGAATGACCCAATGGATAACTCTGGTGTCCTGCGCTATGTCTCCATCCGGCATGGAGGGGTAAATATAGGTCTTGGTAATGAGATCAATGGACTTTCCCTTGGAGGAGTGGGCAGTGGCACAACCATTGAAAATATCGAAATTGTTGGTTATCAGGATGACGGGATAGAGATATTCGGCGGCACCGTTGACATCCAAAACCTGGTCGTCTGGAATGCCGATGATGATGCTTTTGATACGGATCAGGCCTGGGCGGGCACCCTGAATAATTTTGCATTAATTACCCCTGGCAACAGCGCTCTGGAACTCGATGGGCCGGAAGGCTCACTAATGGCGAAGCACACCCTTGAGAATGGGACGATTGTCATGAATGATGAGAACCGGATTGCCGATCGCTTTTTAGTCGACCTGGATTCCATCACCCAATGCGACCTGAAAAACATCCACTACGTAGGCCCATTCGAAACCTGGCAGACCGTCACCAACGCGGAAGTCAACCCCGAAACAACCTTTGAGAATGTGACTTTCGATATTGCTCCTGGTGATTTCGAATCCCTATTCGATCCAGCAGCGCCTATCCCTGTTGGCTGTAGCGCCGGCGGCAGTCCACAAGCAGATGTATCGGTCTTCAACTGGACCTGGACCGCTCAGGCGGGCAAGTTAGATGGACTTTAAATATGGTGTAACCTATTCATTTGAGCAATCGAAATACATACCCCACTGACCAATCACTGGCAGATGCCTGCGCCCGCAATGATCAGCGGGCGCAGCGCCTGCTTTATGATGGGTATGTGGAGGTGCTGTATCACACGGCTTACCGCTACTGCTTCCGCCGGGAGCAGGTGGAGGATATTTTGCAAATCACCTTCACGAAGGCTTTTGCTGCCATCGGCCGGTACGATGCCGGGAAGGCAAGCCTGAAAACCTGGCTGCGCCGCATTTGCATCAACACCACGATGGATGTGCTCAAGCAGGAAGGCAAGTGGGAAACCCAATGGGAAGAAGAGATGGAAATCGCCGTGCCGCCGCTGCCTTTCGAACAGTTGAGTGTGGAGGAAATCCTGAGGTTGATTGAAGGGTTGCCCCGGGAGCAGCGCGCCATTTTCAACCTCTATGAAATCGAAGGGTATACGCATGACGAAATAGCAATCCTGCTCGGTATTAACGTCAATTCCTGCCGGGTGTATTTATCGAGGGCCAAAAAGGAACTGCGCCGGGCGATCCGGTGCAATGAGGGCGTCTAAAACAGTATAGGCATGAACAATTTACAAAACAGACTGGATCAGCAAGGCACACCGGATTTCGACCGGGAAGGTCTCTGGCAGCGCATCGAACAGCCCCGGAATCGCCGGGGGATGCTTTGGTGGTGGCTCGGAGCGGGCAGCCTCATGTCACTTTTATGGATTAGCTTGGGTCAGGATAGTACGCCTCCTGTTTTATCCGGATTTTATATCGGTGTTACTGAGCAGGGGCAGAATCAGAAATTGCCAGTTGCTCAGGTTGAAAAGCCGAAAGGAGGGGATTTGCCCCAGGAAAAGTCCTCTGTAACAGGACGTACGTCAAACCAAGATTTGCCATTAGAAATAGTCCGTAAGGCCGTACCCGAGAAAGTTGAAATCGCAGAAAGCCTCCACGAAGATCGTACTTTAGAGACTACAGCCATCCAATCTAAGTCGGGTAACAAAGCAAGGCAGGGGTTAAAATCCACTACTGCACCGGTTAATAAAACCGAATCAGAAATAGTTCCAGCCACATCCGGATCAAGTACAGCAACTAGTCCGGTGGTTGAACCGAAAAAACAAAAAGCCCTTAAGTGGCTGCCCACGCTTCCTACAGCACTTATACAGGGCAGCTCCTCCCCAGCCTTTCCACCCCATTTTGCAGCAATAGAACAAACTAAACCCCAGAATAACACCTTTTTCCTTTCTGGAGGGCTGGCGGCTCAAATTCATACGAGAGGTACGGATTGCGGCAGGGTAGGAGAGGAGCGTGCCCTGCCCGGTTTCTACCTGAGGGGGCAATATCAGATTGGATTGGGCAACGAATTTTATGCCTTTGGTGCTGCACAGTACACCGTTCACCACAGCCGGTTAGATGCTCGAAACACCATTTCCACTAAATCCCTGAATGCCCTCAATCAGGAGGTGCGCACTTCAGAAACGACGATTTACGAGTTGTACCATCAGTACAAGCGGGTAGAAGTTGGGGTTGGGTTGGGCAAAACCTGGGACTTGAAAGCGTTTACCTTCGCTGTAGAGGCAAGTGGCGGCTATTCGCAGTGGCTGAACGTAGATGGCAACTATTTGAATCAGGAAGGCGTACTGCAAACCCTTACTCCAGCGGGTGAAATACCCAGAAGTTGGTTGGGACGGGTAGATTTAGCCTTACTGAAGCCCCTGTCTGATCGCTGGACAGTTGGATTGACAATGCATGCGCAAACGCCGGTTAAGGTATCCCCAAGTTCAATGAGCTGTACGCACCGGCTGTATCCATTAGGTTTTGGGGTGTTGGTGGGGCTTCGGTTATGAGATAGTTGGTGAAGCGCTTTAATTGCTCTCGTAAAATCAGTTCAGATGGTAGGGCATACGTATCTGCCCTAATGTCTAAGGGAGGCTTTTACTTCTGGTGTAGATTTAGTCCAGCATTTCCTCCGGTAAGAACAAATAAATAACCGCATTCCGGTCCGCCTCATCCTTCACGGCTTTAACACTGCCTTCGAGGAGGACCGGTTCAAGTTTTTTGGAGTAGACCGTGATCATTTCTTTCAGGAAGCGGCCCCGGAGGTTAGGAAGGTGCTCATTTCGGAAATTTCTTGTTGGAATGTCCCGGGTTTCCGGGCTGCCAAGAAATCGCTCACCTCCCGGTTGCTGTGGCAGCACATTAATGGCATCATAAAAATAGCCTTCGTCCAGGTTCCCGCTGAAGGTCGCCTGCCCTACGATGTCTGCACTGCCCTGGATGAAGACTTTGATTTTTTCGCGGTCGGTTTTTTTCAGCGCAAGCATTGCGGCTCAAGAAATACTCCCCGGCACCAAAGAGCAGTTTCACGGCTTGGTCGGCATCCTTGAGGCGGACCTCAAAGTAGCGGCCTTTGTAGCCCTCCACCACTTCGTCATCGGGATGGAAAACGGCATCCCAGTAGGGGCGCTCCACCTGAAAGCTTTCAGACCATTCTTCTTTGGTGACGGGCTCGAGCTGGGTATCTGTGTCGTATTCTTCCTGTAAGGTCTTTTCCTCCTCTTTCACCTCTGCCTCCTCTTCAATCTCTTGTTCTAGGGCTTCGGTCGCTTCTTCGACCTGCTCCGCTTCCTCTTCAGCTGCTTCCAGGTCTTCCAGGGCTTCGTCGATTTCTGGTTCGGTGGTCTGCTGTTCTTGTTCAATGTCCCGGAGTTTTTCCCGGAGTTCTTCGAGGCTAAGGCAGTCCGTTTCTTCATCGAATAGCCGGTAGCGGTTCAGGAAGTCATTGACTTGATTTTCCAGCCCGGCAATATCGCTGCCAGCCTGATCAAGTTTATCGTTCAGCCCCGTTTTTTCTGCCACCAGTTGGAGCAGGTCGTTCTGAAGCTGGTCCAGGTCTTTAATCCGGGTATCGTAAAAGGTACGGGCGTTACTGATTTTGCCATCGATATCATTGACCCGTTGCTGCAGGCGGGTTTCCTTGCCGGTCAGAATTTGAGCAATATCCCCGATGAGGGTCGCTTTTTGGGAAAGATCTTCCAGTTTGCTGAGTGTTTTTTCGGCTACCGGAATACCCTCTTTGCCCAGCTTGAGCCTGTTTTGGAAGAGCTTGAGGTCTTTAGCTTTATCCAAAAGTCTGCCTGGCTTGGAGAGCAGTTTGCCCAGTTTGGTTCTTAACTTACCCTGCGTTTGCTCGACTCCGGTAAGGTCAGCCAGCATTTGCTCGAAGTCAGACCGGCAGAGTTTCAGTTCCTGAGCAAGGACGTCTTCCGGCTTGAGGTCCTCCATTTGCTCCTGTAGGTTTTCCAGCTTTGCCTCTTTTGCTTTTGCCTGCTCCACTTCCTGTTGTGCAGCCTGTACTTCCTCCTCCAGCTGTTCGGTTTCTTGCTTTACCTGTTCGGTTTCCTGCTCCAGTGCATCAAGTTGATCCTCTATTTCTTTTTTCTGCTGTTCCAGTTCTGCAATTTCGTCCAGCAGCTCGTCTTTCTTTTGGTTGACTTTCTTCGCTTCTTCGACCAGCTTACCAGCTTCGTCTTTTGCCTTAGCAACCTGATCATGGAGCTCCTCGAGAATACTACGTGGTTTATCCTCCAGCTTTCTTGTCAGTTCCTCTTTTTTTTGCTTCAGGTCAGCGAGTTGATTTTCCAATGTCTCGGCTTCATCCTCCTGCCGCTGTAGTTTTTGCTGGGCTTTTGCTGCCTTATCTTGCACCTGATCAAACCGGTCTTTGAGTTTTTTGGAACGATCAGCCAATGCTCTCGCCTTTTCGCCCAGTTTCTTACCCCGCTGGAAGAGGTCGCCGATTTTGGACAAGAGCCCCGGGAAAGGGAGCTTAGGTTTGAAATTGCTTAATACGCCAAGTATATCGTTCAGGGTTTTGGCTTTACCGACCAGCCCTATCGGTCCAGGCAGAAAGGTCCCCAGCCGGGAGCCCATCAACGCAAGCGCCCCTTTGAGTAAGCCCAGCTTGGGTCTTGCTTTCCCCAATCCAGTTTTGGCCTCTGCGATTTTATTCTGAGTTTCGGGACCAACGGGCAGTTGTGCCACCTGTTCCTCCAGGTACTGTATTTGTTTTCGTTTGCTTTGCTGTTTGACCCCTTCCTGGGGGTCAGGTTCTGCAGCAGGCTGCGTAAATGGTTTGAGCAGGTTGCCCTCTTCATCGAAGTAGCCCAATTCTTTACCGAGCTTCATGAAGGTATTAGGAAGGGCGGTGAGTGTAGTCCCCTCCAAATTCTCGGTACGGTCTTTTTCCTCAGGGCAGTGCGATTCCATTCGCCGGATGAGGTTGAGCGCCCGCCGGGAACTCTCAAAACAACGTTCCTTAAACGCTTTGACATCTGGCTCTTGCTCCTGTATGAAAGCCCTGAAGTCCGGGTTTTTATCATACTCATCGCCAAAATAGCTTTCCAGTTGGTACAAGCGCAGGCAGCTTCGGCCGCCTAGTTCGCTACTGGCGTATTTCTGCTGCCAATCGCTGTCGCTGGCTACTGAATTTAGGTACTGCTTTACTTTTAGGTAAGCATTTTTGAAATCCTCAGTACGCTGGGGCGTAATGCTGCCATTTTTCGGCGCATTCAGTGCGATGGCTTGTAAAGCAGGTGAGCAATCGTTATCCTGGCAGACTTCGTTGGCTTGGGCAATCGCACAAACGGATACA
>CAZNHN010000231.1:4110-10001 GCA_964572415.1 uncultured Phaeodactylibacter sp. | reverse complement strand
CATAGGTCCTGCGGTGCCCCCGGACTTCCGCCTCATCCCGCATACCTCCTACGGAGAAACGGAAAAACTCCCGGTTCAGGGCGTGCGCAACGGACTTGCCAATAGAAGTCTTACCCACCCCCGGAGGGCCGACCAGGCAAACGATGGAGCCGCTTACCGCGCCCCGCTTTATGACAGTGCTGAGAAACTCCAGGATGCGATCCTTGACTTCTTCCAGCCCGTAGTGCTCGTCGTTCAGTATCGCGCGTGCAGCTTTGATATCTGAATTATCTTCTGAATGAATGCCCCAGGGCAGGCTGCCGATGGTTTCCAGGTAAGTCCGGGTGACGTTAAATTCCGGAGACTGAATGTTGAGGGTCCGGAGTTTGTTGAGCTCGTCTTTTACGGTCTTTTGCACCTCCTCCGGCAGGTCTTTGCCTTCAAAGAGCTTTTCCAGCTTTTCGATTTCCGATTCGCCTTCCTCCTTTTCCATACCGAGCTCCTTTTTGATGGCTTTCAGTTGCTCGCGCAGGAAGAATTCCTTTTGCTGTTTGTTGACCTTTTCCTCAATCTGCTGATTGATGCGTTTCTGGATTTTGGCAATTTCCAGTTCTTCCTTAATCAGTTTGAGCAGGGTTTGAGCGCGCTCGTGGAGGCCGTAGGTTTCAAGCAAATCCTGCAGGACTTCGGCATCGGAAGACAAGAGGTTACTGATAACGTCCATGGTCAGGCCCGGCGCATCGTAGTTGAGCTGGGAGACCACCATATTGACCTGTTCCTGGAACAGGGGGTTGAGTTTCAGCAGGGATTTGATCTCTCCACTGATGGCCATCATGTAAGCTTTGAGGTCCTGATCAGGCTTTTCTTCGGGCTCGTTGTGGTATTCCACCTCCCAGCGCAGGGTAGGCTTTACGAGTACCACGCGTTTTTTGCGGAAGCGGGACACGCCCCGGCCCAGAACCTGGGCAACGCCGGGAGCCGCTTCATTGACTCTGAGGACCTGGAAGAGGGTGCCATGTTCGTAGAATTCGGATTCGGTATAATCCTCCGTGCTGTAGTCTTGAGCCATTACTAAGCCGAGGTAACCATCTTGTTCTTCTACCGCCTTTTTGATCGCATCTACCATTTCTTTACCCTTGAAAGTCAGGGGCATAGCCAGCCCGGGGAAAATGGGGCGCTGCTGAAGCGGTAGTATGGTCAGATTTTGCGGAAGCACATTCTCAACCCGCTGTAGTTGTTGGTCTGCACTTTCTGATTGTACCTCTTCTATGATTTCTTCGTCTGTAATAATGTCGTTGCTCATTGAGTGGGATTGGTTTAGGTAAAATATTAGCAACCTTCTTTTGGTGGACAGGCTGCCTGATAAGCCCATTCAATGGGCGTGCCATATCAAATGCAACAGACGAAGTGGCAGGTATGTGCAGTATTTGCTGCCAAAGTGGCTTGTTTTTTCGGCTCGGGCAATTTCTTTCTGTGCCAGATGGCGAAGAGCATCAAAAACAGGCGATATGTAAGCTGGAAAACATAACCTTCCAGAGGCTCATGTGTAATTTCAATAAATGTTGTTGTCTTTACCAGGGTTAACCAAAATCAACGGCAAGAAATAAAGGAACGGGTATAATGAAGCGGATATATTTTGGTGTATTTATAGTTTTAACAGGGCTTTTAGGAGCATGTAGCTCGGATACTGACATTATTCCTAAAGGGGAGAAGCAATCGGGTAGCGATACCCCATCTGGCGTAGACACCCTGTATTATCTGGCTTTGGGCGACAGCTATACGATTGGAGCATCGGTGGAGTCTCAGGGGCGGTTCCCGGTACAGCTTACTGCCCGCCTGAATGCAGTGCATCAGGACTCCGTTTTCATCAAGAGCCCGGACATCATTGCCAAGAGTGGATGGACCTCCTCGGATCTGCTGAATGCCGCAGAGCAGGCAGAAGCACTTAACCGACCCTACGACCTTGTTACCCTGCTCATAGGCGTCAATAATCAGTATCAGCGCCTTCCCTTTGTGACTTTTGAGCGTGACCTGGAAGACTTATTGCAATTTGCGATCGAGGCGGCAGCCGGTGATACGAGCCGATTGGTGCTGGTTTCAGTGCCTGATTATGCCTATACGCCCTTTGGGCAGAACTTTGGTGAGCCTGCACAAATTTCCTCGGAAATTGAAAAGTATAATGGCTATCTGGAGCTGCAAGCTGGGGTTTATGGCATTCCGTTTGTAAACGTCACCCCGATGTCCAGGGAGGGCTTGCAAAATCCCGATCTATTGGCAGAGGATGGGCTGCATCCCTCCGCCAAAATGTACACGGGATGGGTGAACTTAATGTTCCGGGATGCAGAAAAAGCTTTATCGCTTCAATAGCGCCCTTGCCTTGCCAACGTATTCCCAAAAGAAGTCTGAAATATCCGGCGTTAGTCGAAGTCCAATAATCGCGGTACAGTACAGCAGGGTGGCAATACCCGAGCGCAGGACTAGGTCGGCCAGGAAGTGCCATTCCCAAACCGGAATAAGATAGTCTGCCCCCAGGCAGGCCAGACCGACCCCTGCGAGCCCCAGCATCCGCCAGGAGAAAGGGTGCATCTGATAATGCCGGTAGATGAAAGACTGTATGAAAACATTAATCAATACGATAGTCAGCGCGGTAGCCAACGCTGCACCGGTGATGCCCAGCCAGTTGATGAAGAGATAGTTCGTTATGATCGTCAGGATAGCGGTGGCGCCTTTGAACAGGAGGTCGTACCGGAAAAGCGGTGAATAGTTGAGCAACAATCCGTTATAGCCATTCGCTGCGTGTGCCAGCTGGCCCAGCCCCAGAAAGACAGCCACCATTTTACCCGTTTCAAAGCCTTCTCCGAGTATTGTGGCAATGTGATCCAGGTTGATCAGAATACCAACATAGATTAGGACACCTACTGCCAGGTTGCTCAGTGCCAGGCGGCTGTACAAATCCTGAATCTCTTCAAAGTCTTCTCGTTTCCACGCATCCGCCAGCAAGGGGGAAGCAATCTTAGCCAGCCCCTGATGCGGGATGATGATAACCTGCGCGAAAAACATATAGACCGTATAGATGCCTGCAGCTGCGTAATTGAGCAATGCAGGAATCATGAGGATGTCGATCTTGGTGGTGATTTTGCTGCCCAGGCTTGCAAAAACCGAGTAAAAGCTATAACTAGCGATTTCTTTAAAAACAGGCTTCCGGAATACCGGCCACCCGCTTCGCAGGTGCAGTTCGCCAATGTACCAGGTAAAGCCCAGCATGCCTGCAATACTTGCCACAAACCGGCATACATAAAGGACGATAAAGGCAGACAAGCTGATATACCCGAAGCCATAGGCCAGTATAAACCCCAGTGCCAGCACTCTGGCGAAGACATCGCGGAAAAAAGTAGGCACTCTTGGCCGTAACAGAGCTGCCAGGTAGTTTTCAAGCAACTCCAGGTACGCTACCATCGCAAGGGCTACGAAGAGCAGATTGTAGTAGTCATCTACAAAAGTCTGTCCTTCATCGGTGCCATAAATCCGGAGCAGGAAGTCTTTGGCAAGATAAAGCACCAACCCGGTGGCCAACAGCCCGAGGGTGCGGAGCAGAAAGAGGAAAGACAGGTAGCCGCTGTGCTGCTCGTCTTTATTTTTGAAATATGGGAAAAAGCGGATAATGGTAGCATTGCTCCCAAAACTCGCAAGCAGCGTAAACAGCATGGCCAGTTCCATCAGCCAGTTGGTAAAACCCAGCACCTCTTCGCCCACCATGCGCGGGTAGAGGATGTTGTTGGCAAAACCAATCAGCAAGCCGATGTACATAAACAAGCCGGAGCCAATTCCCTGACGCTTAATGCTTCCCATGCAGCAAAATTATTGAAACTGAGATGAACGTCTTTATACTGTGTACCGGAAGGAGTGGGTCTATGACATTCATCAGAGCCTGCCAGCACATCACCAACTACACAGCGGGCCACGAAACCCGGTCGACCCTCCTGGGGGAAGACCGCATGGCCTACCCGGACCGGCACATTGAGGCTGACAACCGCCTGAGCTGGATGCTCGGCAAGTTAGGCAAAAAATATGGCAAGGATGCGTTTTATGTGCACCTCAGGCGGGATGTGGAGGCTACGGCGGCAAGCTTTAACCGGCGATGGGGCAGGGCGCGGAGCATCATCGACGCTTACACGGAGGGTATCCTCATGCGCCCGCGGGAACGCGGGCTGGAGTTTTGTGCAGATTACGTAGACACGGTACATCAGAACGTTGGTTATTTTCTGAGGGATAAGCCCAACCGTATTCAGGTTGACCTGGAAGAGGCCAAAACAGGCTTCCGGCGGTTTTGGAATGCCATTGGGGCCGAGGGAGACCTGGAGGCAGCGCTAGCAGAATGGGATATCAGAAATAATCCATCCGTTTCTCCAGGTATAGTCGACCGGGTGCGTTCCTTTCTTCGCCAAATATGATAACTTCGCCCCATGACAAAGCAAAAAATCTACACGACCTTTTCCTTTTTCAAAGCAGCTGCAGCACTGAGTGGGCTCTGCGTATTGGCGCTGTTTGTAATGGAATATCTGGGGTATCCGGGCTTTCTTCTTCCCGGCCTGGCTTTGATTAGCCTGGGGTTTATCATTCTTGGCTTTCGAATAGTACAGTTGATTTATAAACTTCAGCTCGATCGGGTGCATGATACCAATCAGGTGGAAAGCATGCAATGGATTTACCAGCAGTTTCAGCCTAAAGTGGCTTTTCCTCCTATGAGGGTGATTGCGGGGTCGCCGGATTTCTTCAAGGTCATTGTTGAGCATTGCATTCAGTTGCAACCTAAAGTCATCGTTGAAGCAGGCTCCGGTGTCTCTTCCGTTGTTATTTCAGAATGGCTAAGATCAGTGAATAGTGAAGCCCGGCATTATGCTTTAGACCATCTGGAGAAATACGCAAGGGAGACCGCCCGAAAAGTGGAAAACCCCAATAGTGAAGTCCTTTTTGCTCCGCTCAAGAGCTATTCGTTGAATGGCTCCGACTGGAAGTGGTACGATATTTCGGGTCTGGCAAACGTTGAGCATATCGATTTGCTAATCATCGATGGGCCGCCGGAAGATATTCAAAAAGAAGCACGTTTCCCGGCCTTGCCGTTGTTGTTGGAAAAGCTCAGCGATAAAGCGGTTATCATTTTGGATGACACCAACCGACCGGATGAACAAGCGACCATCCAAAAATGGAAAGCGGCCTATCACCTTAAGGAGCAGTACCTGTTTACGGAAAAAGGTACTACGATTTTGTACCGATAGGGGAGTTTTTTATGCCAATTTTTTCTTGCATCCTTGCTTTTCTGAAGGTTCGGATAAACCGCCCTTCCTCAGCCGTTACAATAAAGGCGTCCCGATTGAGGAAGGACTGTACCCAGCCCCAGAGCACAGCCAGCCCGGTAATGCCATACGGCTTGTTCAGATAGCCGGCCTTGATGGCGCTGATAAGAGTGATGAGAAACCCATAGCGCAGGCGGTACATACCATTGCCAACTTTGACGCGGATTTTCACGGAGCCGGTCTCTGCCCCCAGTACCCTGTAGTGCCTAACCTGTAGCTCCGGGTCGACCTGAATGCTCCAGCCGTGGAAGCGGGCCAGCAGTTCATCAGCGGTGTCCCAGCCGATAGAGGCGCGTAGTCCGCCAATCTGCTCAAAGCAGGCCCGCCGGTAGGACTTGAAGGCACCTTTGACATGATCAACATCCGAAAAATTCTCGTACACCCATTCACCGTTTTCTTCAATGGCAATGGTGCCGCCGGCGATGCCCAGTTTTGGGTCAGCCTGGAACATGGAGGCGATGCGCTCGAAATAGTGGGTGGGTAGGGTCAGGTCGGCGTCCAGCTTGACCAGAAAGTCATAGTGATCCTGAATTTGCTGATACCCAAGGTAGAACGCAC
>CAZNHN010000231.1:1905-4073 GCA_964572415.1 uncultured Phaeodactylibacter sp. | reverse complement strand
TGGAGCCGGCCGCCCGCTGTTCTTTTTTATCGTTATTGACCAGCTGAATCCAGGGGTAGGTTTGCTGATAGCCCTCCACGATTTCGCGGGTACGGTCCGTAGAGCCATCATTGACGATGACCAGGCGCTGTGGGATCAGCGTCTGCGCTGCAATGGACTCAATGGCGCGCCCAATGAAGCCCTCCTCGTTATAGGCCGGCATGACGATGACGTACTTCATAAAGCCTTTTTAATCTTCCCGGAAGAACAGTCCATCAATGGTATTCACCCGCCCTGTATTGAGGTCTACACCCTCTATATGGAAACTGTAGGGCTGGAATCCGTGGTGCCGCGCCAGGTTCATGATGTCATAAAACTGAAACTCGGTATTGTCGTAGATCGCATAAAGCGGGATTTCAATTTTCAACCCTTTGGCTTTGGCCAGGGTCTCTGTACCTCCGTCGAGCACTTGTTTTTCAAAGCCCTGTGTGTCAATTTTGAAGAGGATGCTGGCGTTGCCCAGGTCTTTGATATATCTCGGGAGGATGGTATCGATTTGAAACACCGGGACCTCTTCCTGCCGGACAATCCTCGACTTCTGATTGTGGGAAACGTAGGAATCCTTGATCGGCAAAGCTGAGCTGAAGACGGTATCATCCGAGACATTCATGGTGATGGTGCCGTCCTCAGCTCCGATAGCACAGCGCTCCGCAACCGTCCAGTTGGGGTAGGGGGCAGAACGTTTTTCCAGCTCTTCCCGGGCGGCGGCTACCGGCTCGAAGGAGACGACCTTACCCGAAAACCCAAAATCGTAAAGCGACTCCGCAAATTGCCCGGTGTTCGCACCGATATCCACCACGTGGGTGATGCCCATGTGCTTGCAAAGCATAGCGGTCCGCATCTCTTCGCTGGCGGAAGGGGTGAAACGCTTGAGCTTGAGGTAGAGCCCGGACTGTTTGCCCACGAAGCGCTTGGTGCGTTCCAGGGCCTTGGACTGCAAAATTTGCTGGAGCAGATTCATTGGTATGGTTTTGCGCTGTAATATGGAATGATTAAGCCTCCTCGTGGATCACCACGGCCTCAATCTTATCGCCCTGACGAATATCGTCGATCACATCCAGGCCTTCCACCACTTTGCCGAAGCAGGTGTGATTGCCGTCCAGGTGAGCGGTGTTGTCGCGGCTGTGGCAAATGAAAAACTGAGAGCCTCCGGTGTTCCGCCCGGCGTGGGCCATAGACAGTACGCCACGGTCGTGGTACTGATTGCCGCCATCAAGTTCGCAATCGATGGTATAGCCGGGACCGCCACGACCATCGCCATTCGGGCATCCGCCCTGAACGACGAAGTTGGGGATGACGCGGTGGAAAGTCAGGCCATCGTAGTAGCCATCCTTGGATAGCTTCACAAAGTTAGCAACGGTATTCGGGGCATCCTCGTCGTAGAATTCGACCTTCATGGTGCCCTTTTCAGTCTTGATTTCTGCTTTGGTCACGGTAATTGTTTTTGATGGCTGGCAAAGGTAAGGCTTTTCAAATTAACCGCTAACGGACTGCACAATATTCCCCCAGTAATAGGTTTCGTAGAATGTTGTTGGAGTGGGGACCTGTCCTTCGCGGAAGCATTGCAACAGCGTTTCCGCAAATGCCGTGTAGTCTTTATCAGCTACCCGCCTAAGCTTCGGCCCGCAGGCTTCCGGGAGTACACCAAGTGCGCCGGTGAAGCTGGAAACTACGGTAGTGCCCAACGCAATCGCTTCTACCAGTTTAGTCTTCACTCCACCACCGGAATTGACCGGGTTCACCATCAGGTCCGCTGCCTGAACGTAGGCTTCGATATCCTCCACATAGCCCAGGTATTTCACCCGCTCATAAGCCTCCAACTTTTCGTATTGTTTTGGCAGCCCGCCTCCACAGATCAGGAAGCAGTAAGGAAAATCTGCCATTTGCCGAAAGGCCGGCTCAATGTGCTCAATGATGCGCACCACGGCTTCCAAATTAGGCTGATAAGTCTGCGGCCCGAAAAAAATAATGAGGCATTCATCTTCAGCGTAGCCATGCTTTTGCCGGATACTTGCCCGGGCCCGTTGACGCTCCGGTTGACGGGGATGAGGCGTGCCGTAGGGCAAAACGCTGCATTTTTCCGACGAAAGCCCAAAAACTTGTTGTCCGGGTCTGACTTCGTCCGGGGA
>CAZNHN010000231.1:0-1895 GCA_964572415.1 uncultured Phaeodactylibacter sp. | reverse complement strand
CAGCCGGAAAGCGAGCCACTCGGCGGCGAAGACTAAAGGCCACCATGCCTTTCCCATGCTCCGGAACCGCTGGTACTCCAGATTTTGGATGTAGATGGAAAGTTTAACCTCCTGCCTCTTGCACGGCCAGTATAGCAACAAAGCAATGAAGGGCTGAAAGGCAATGCAGTGGTCCACACCATTTTCTTTGAAATACCGGTTAATACGCATGGCTCCTCCCGGTAGCACATAGCGGGCCAATCCACTGCTTAGCAGGCCTTTCAGTTGGAATGGCGCGGCATCATCGGTATTATCAGGTGTTGAAATGGCAGTGAGCCGGGTACGCTCCGCCAGGAACCGGCACAGCCCGAATGCCGCTTTGTGCCCGCCGTTATGGGGCGGCACAAAGCGGTAAGGGACGACCACCGCGACGTGGCTATCCTTCGGCATTATTTTTTCTTCTTTTTGCGTTGGGTACTGGTGGCTGTTGGTTTTGTCTGTTTTGTGCCTGGCTGCTGTGGCGCAGGGTCGGCTGGTGGATTCTGATAGAACTGATAGCTGGAGTACCCAACATAACCAATCAGGCCCAAAAGGATCAGGCTGCTGAAAATACGGGAAACCATAACGCCCCGGTCAAAGGAGGCCGGTGAAAATTCAAAAGTGATTTCGTGCTGCCCGGCAGGGATTTTCAGGCCCCTCAGCAGGTAGTTCACCCGGATGTGGTCTACCGGCTGCCCGTCAATGTAAGCCTGCCAGCCTTTGTCGGGGCCGTACCAGACTTCAGAGAAGACGGCAAACTGATCGCCCTGCACGGTCGCTTCATAAGTTAGTTTGTTGGGCGCATAGCTGGTGAGCTGTATCTGTCCTGCACCGGATGGCGACAACCCGGCAATATATTCCTGAAAGTCCTGATGCACGACCGCCGTTGTTGCGGGATCGAAATCACTGAGCGCATCAATCTCAGCATTGGCAGAATTTACCTTTTGGAAATTACTGACCAGCCAGGCATTGCCCAGGGCGTTTGGATTTTGCTGTACTTGTTCCTGACCGGGCTGCCCGACTATAAAGTATTTGGTATTCAGCATATCCAGCACTTTCTGGTTGCCCTGACTGAGGTGGCGGTCGATCAGGTCCTGTGCTCTTTGCAGCTTTGCAGCATGGTAGCCTCCTATGGTTTTGTGGTAGTAGGAAGCCTTGGAGCTGTTGAAGGTGTTAATGGACGCATCATAAACCCGGTAGTGCGGGTCGGTATCCTGCAGGATTTGCTCATCCACGGGGCGGGGTGCAAGGCCGGCAAAGTACTGCCGCTCGGTTACGAATAGGTCTTCATCCACATAGCGCCGGCCCACTGTCCAGTGATCGAAAGTGATGAGTACACCGAGCCCAAGCAGCAGGATATTGAGCTTTACTTTTTCCTGCAAATAAGCCCAAAGCAACCCAGCACTGAGCAATACCAGGATAAGGGTGCGGAAAGCATCCCCCCGCATCAGCGACTGCCGGTCAGCCCGGACGGTACCAAGGTCAAATCCACTTTGCTCCAGGCGGGCATCACCCGCACTGTTAAAATCGAAAAAAGAGGGGCCCAGCAAGGCAAAGAACAGGGCAATGGCGGCGGCTATCCCTCCGCCGATCTTGAGGCTGCGCATGGCATCCTCTTTGGTTACCTTTTGGTTGATGATTTTGTGCAGCGTCAGGAAGCCCAGTACAGGCACCAAAAATGCCGTGACACTCAAAATGGAGTTAGGCGTTCTGAACTTGTTATACAGGGGGAAATAATCGAAAAACAACCGGTTGAAGCCCTCCAGGTTATTACCCATCGACAGTAGCATCGTCAGGAGGGTGCCCAGGCCAATCCACCACTTCACCGGCCCTTTAACCAGGAAGAGCCCCATAAGGAAGAGGAAAAACACAATACT
>CAZNHN010000230.1:5345-10005 GCA_964572415.1 uncultured Phaeodactylibacter sp. | reverse complement strand
TAGAGGCTGCGCTCAATGAGCAGTTGTGCATGCTGAAATTGCTGCTCTGCCTTCCGGCGCTTACTATTCTGCTGATGGTAACGGTGAAGGCTGTCGAGTAGCTGTTCGTAAAGGTATTGGCAAAGTGTGGGAAAGTAGGCAGCGCTGCGCCCCTTACTAAACCGCTCCCGAATGGTTTCCGGCGATGCTTCCTGTTTAGCCAGGGCTTCGTAGAGCAACAGATAGGCTGGCTGCTGCTCGTTCCGGAAAGCCTTAGACTGCTTTTGAAAGTAGGCTTTTTCTGTCTGGCTAAGGCTTTTTATCAGGCGGATTAGCCGGGGATTGACTATTTGAAAAATGAAGTTTTGGGTTCGTATCCCCCTAAAAATAGTCAAAAAGAAGGATTTTAGCTTTATTTGAAACCTGAAATCTAAGCTAACTTCTCCGGTTGGGTTAGCCGTACAGGCCTAATTTTGCATCGTTCTTTTTTACCAAATGAAAATACAAGTTTTAAAAAATGAAACGTACAATCTGTTTTTTCCTGTTCGGTTTTGTTCTGCTCACTTCCTGCAATAAGGATGAAGAAGAAGGCATTACCTACGCTGATCCTTTCTTTGGCAAGTGGATCATTACTGAAGCTTTTGGTGATTTCGCAGATGCAAACGAAGGAACTACTTATGAGTTTACGGAGGAAGGGACCCTCACTATTGAAAAGGGACTGCTTTTCAATGAAGGAACCTATACCAAAGACGACACCATGATCATGGTAGACCTGAATGGCATAGAGATCAACTACCTGTATACACTTGGGAATCAAAAGCTGGAATTAGAAAACATGGGCGTGGGCAACAACCAGCGGTTTATAATGGAAAGACCATAAACTACATAATGGGTACGCTGACGATGGCCCGTTTTTAGTTGCAATCAAAGAGGATAGAGCCGGCGCTTGCGAGATGACAGGTGCCGGCTTTTCTATTCCGAACCGAGTGGCAACATAATTGCAGGTATCTGGTAGGTCTTATACAGTTCATTGAAAGCTGAGATGTCCTCCCTGGTAATTTTCCGCATTTCTTTTTTAATGCCAGCCCATTGCTGCAGAAGATGTTCTAAACGCAGCAAAGCCCCCCTGGTAACCACCGGCTTGGGGTGGTCGATTCTTGCCTTGAGGTCCATCAGTTCTGCACTAAGGCGATTGGGGTAGTTGATGACATCCTGAAAAGTTTCCTGTTTGGGTTGAATCAGGTGGTCTTCCCATTCGGTGATGTGATTAAGGAGCTGCTCACCAGCATCGAGGACTTCCTGGGTGCAGTCAATCTGCTTGAGGTTGGCATGGAGTTGCTGAACCTGCTGCTTAACGTTGCGCATGTGCTGTACGGATTGATGGACTTCGCGCACCGCTGACTCAATACTGAGCAGTAGTTCCTGCTGCGCCAGATAGGCTTCCTGCGGTGCATCCAGCCGGGGATCAGCCTGAAGGGTGGACTCCGCCCTAAGCACTCCATAGGGTGTTGTCAGCCGCAAGGTATACTGCCCGGGTGGAACCAGACTGCCTTCGTAACCGCCAAGGATAAAAACGTTGGGTATGCCAGGCATTGGTTCACGCCTAAGATCCCAGTAGAATATATTAAGGCCCCGGCAGGCGGGCAGTTGAATGTCCGGTTTCGGGCCACCTACGTAGGTGGCGGTCTCTTCCGGAGCCTCATTGGTAAATGTTCTTAAAGTGTTGCCGAAAGCGTCCAGGACTTCCAGTTGAAGCCGGAAGCTATCCAGTGCCTCCGGCAGATAATAGACGATCTGCATACCATTAGGTGGGTTTGTTCCCAGTCCGTAAACGGGTTCGTCCGGAAGATCTGCCAGGTAGCGTACTGCAGGCTCAGGCTTGAACAGGTAGGCCCGCTGAATGATGTTATCTTTCAGCTGACGCAACGGAGAAAGGCCATCCAGTATCCAAAATGATCGTCCGGAGGTGGCAGCAATGAGGTCGTTACCCTGAACTTTTAAATCGGTAATGGGACAAACCGGCAGGTTCAGCTGTAAGGGTTGCCAGAGCTGCCCGTTATCGAAGGAGATATAAAATCCTCTCTCGCTGCCTCCGTACAGCAAGCCGGGCCGGACCGGGTCTTCCCGGACCACCCGAATGAAGTGTTCTGCGTCTATGCCTCTGGTAATTTTGCGCCAGGTTTGACCCTGGTCTTCTGAAAGGTAGACCAACGGTTCAAAGTTGTTAAATTTATACTTCATCGCGACCATGTAGACACGATCCGGGTTGTGTGGAGAAACCTCGATGCAATTGATGTAGGCTTCACCAAGATTGGGCGGAGTGACGTCCACCCAGGATTTTCCATCATCAGTGGTCAGGTGCAACAGCCCATCATCGCTGCCTGCCCAGATAACACCAGCCTCATGCGGAGAACAAGCCAGGTAGCTGATTGTATTGTAGTTTTCCCCACCTGCGCCTTCGTTGGTGTAAGGACCGCCTCCCTGTCCTTGTTTATCCGGCTGGTTACGGGTAAGATCAGGGCTGATTTCTGTCCAGGAAAGCCCGCCATCTTCACTGCGCAGGACGACATTGGCACCGTGCAGCAGTATTTTAGGGTCTTGTGGTTGTACCAGTAGTGGTGCATTCCAGTTGTACCGGTACTTCATATCTTTGGGAGCCTTTCCCAGACGAAGGGCCGGGTAGGCCATAATGTCGTTTGTCAGTTTTGTTTTTTGGTCATATACCGATAAATGCCCCTGGTAGCTGCCCCCGTACACACGCTCCGGATTGTCGGGGTCAAGGGCAATGAATGCGCTTTCTCCTCCGGCGACCGGGTACCAGTGCCGGGCGGAAATACCCGCATCTGCAGTACGGCTGGGAATAGCGATTGTAGAGTTGTCCTGTTGCCCGGCGTAGATGTAATACGGGAACCGGTTATCAGTGGCGATTCGGTACAGTTGAGCGGTAGGCTGATTGTTTTGTGAAGACCAGGTTTTGCCGCCGTTTAGTGTCACCGTGGCACCACCATCGTTGCCAAGTACCATGATATCAGGGTTGCGGGGGTTGATCCACAGGGAATGCTGATCCGTATGAGGGTTCGGTATGCTGGTGAATTCTGCCCCTCCGTTATTGGATTTTAGCAAGGGAGCGTTAAGTACGTAAACGGTTTCTTCATCTGTTGGGTCTACGGTGATTTTGGTGTAGTACCAGGCCCGGGCAATAGTTACGCGCTGATTGTTGACCAGTTCCCAGTGCTCACCACGATCTTCGGAGCGATATACACCGCCATTTTCGGCTTCAACAACGGCATAGACCTTTGCCGGGTCAGAGGGTGCGACACAAACACCTACCTTGCCCATTTCCGCAGGCAGGCCATTGCCTAGTTTTTCCCAGTTCAGGCCACCATCTGTGGAGCGGTAAAGACCGGAGCCCTCACCGCCACTCCGGATGTTCCAGGGTGACCGAAGGTGATCCCACATGCCAGCGTAGAGTATCCTGGGATTAGAAGGGTCCATGCTCAGGCTGGCCGCTCCGGTGGTTTCATTAATGAACAAAGTCTTCTGCCAGGACATCCCCCCATCCATGCTGCGGTAAATGCCGCGGGTATCTGATGGGCCGTGTACGGCTCCCTGAACGGCCACGTATACAATTTCGGGATACTTGGGGTGTATAACGATGGCTGAAATATGGCGGGCATGCCTTAGACCCAGGTATTCCCAGGTTCTGCCGCCATCCTGAGACTTGTACACGCCATCTCCTGCGCTCGTCATTACCCCCCGAACCGGGTGTTCGCCGGTACCTGCATAAATCGTATTGTGGTCAGATGGGGCTACTGCGATGGCGCCAATTGAGCCGGTATTGAAGAAGCCATCGGAGCAATTGTCCCAGCTTTGACCCGCGTCCTCGGTTTTCCAAACGCCCCCTCCGGTAGTGCCCATATAAAAACGCAAGGGGTAATTGGGAACACCTGCCACGGCAACGCAACGCCCACCCCGGAAAGGGCCAATGTTGCGCCATGAGAGCCCTTCCAGCAACTTTTGCCGTACGAGTTGCTGAGGCTGTGCAAAGGCTTGTGCGGAAAGGAGGATTAACGTAGCCCATAGAAAGTATTGTTTCATACCTATACCTTTAGTTATGAAAGGACTATGGGGGGTAAGGGCACGCTTTCCCGTAGATCGTTTTCTCACCGTATGTGTTTTTTCGGTAGTACGCAGTTTTTCTCCCGTGTGTTGGGTACTACCGGCTCAAAGTATGTTGTGTTGTCTGGAAGGCTGAGGGTATACAGCTTTTCCTAGTGTTTGCGGCTAAATATAAGCATAGAAATGAATAATGATGTGTTTTCCACTGTTAAGCTTGCCGCTATGATCTATTAGTACGTAGAAAGACCTCAAAATGTTGCAACGGATCAGCGCAGGACGCCATAGTGCTGAAGTGTGGTGCGGAGTGCGGTGGGATTGGTAAAGTGAATCGTACGAATGCCTTGTTCACGTGCAGCGAGGACATTGCGGTGGCTGTCGTCTATAAAAAGGGCTTGTTCCGGGCGGACCTCATTGCGCTCCAGCAGCAGGTTGTAGATTTTGGGGTCCGGCTTTTTGAGCTTTTCCTTTCCCGAGACCAGGATGTCTTCAAAGTATTGCAGAAAATCGTACCGCTCCCAGGCAAAGGGCCAGGTTTCGTGGCTCCAGTTGGTCAGAGCCAGCA
>CAZNHN010000230.1:0-5335 GCA_964572415.1 uncultured Phaeodactylibacter sp. | reverse complement strand
GGTAGCGCTGATCCTGCCTGATTTCCTCCAGAATGGAAACGGTACCGTCGATCGGGCCACCGAGCATCTCCGGCCACCGCTCATGAAAGGCTTTGATTTGAGGCTCGTATTCCGGAAACTCAGCTGTCTTCAAAGCAATAGCTTCCGCAAATAACCTGCCGCCATCCTGCTGCTCATTCCAGTCGCCTGTACAAACATGCTCCAAAAAGTGCTCCATTTCCTGTTCCTCCTCAAAGAGCTTCCGGAATAAGTGGCGGGGGTTCCAGTCGATGAGAACGCCCCCAAGGTCGAAAATAATCGTATTCATTGTTGATGGGTTCATAGATTAGCTTTGTTGCCACAAGATAGGAATATTTAGGCCGCCTGAAACGGGTTGGGGCTCCAAATAACGCTTCCTGACTTTCCCGGAATTTGTCTGATAGCGGGCATTTATTTAGCCTGTAGCAGGCAGGGTTACTCGATGAGTCGGTGTCTTTAAATAAAGTGATAAAAAATAAGATGAAGTTAGATCCACAGTTTGTAAGGGCAGAGGGCTTTAAGGCATTCCAAACGGGATATAACCCCCTCAACAGGGTGGTTTACTCAGACCTGCAGGATTGGGTTTCCTGCCGGCCCAGCCGGGGCATCGGAATTAAGTATGTGCAGGAAGGGGAAGAGCAGTACGAAGTAGATGGGCAGCTGTACCATGTGAAAGCCGGGCAATTCCTGATGGTCAACCATCAGCAGGAGGTTACGGCTTTCGTGCGGTCCCGAAAAACCGTAAAAGGGCTTTGCCTGTACATCGATCCGGAACAGGTCAGCCAGGCGCAATCCCTGCTCGGGCAGTCTGCTGAACAACTGCTGGAGGGGCAGGTCTCAGCAAAGGCCTTCGAGGTGCGTCAGCGGACTTATCCTGTCCGGCATTCCCCTGTAGAGTCCATCGTCCGGAGTTTACTTCATAACCCTCATGCTGTGTACCAGGATAGTGACACCCTGTTTGAGCGGCTGGCCCTTGCTGTGGTCCGGAAAGAGTATCAGGTAGGAAAAGAAGTTTTCGCGATCTCTGCCAAGCGCCGTTCCACCCGCGAGGAGCTGCATGAGCGGCTGACGATCGCAAAGGCTTACATACTGGATAACCTCAGTCAGCCGATGCTGGTCAGTGAAGTGGCCCGGGAGGCGGCTTTATCGGAGTTCCATTTTATCCGGACATTCCGGCAGTCGTTCGGGCTTTCCCCAAATCAGTTTATGCAGCAGGAGCGTATTCGTCAGGCCAAGGCCTTGCTTCGCCAGCCTCACCTGAGCGTAACCGATGTCGCTGCACAGTGCGGGTTTAGCGACCTTCAGTATTTTAGCCGGACATTTAAACGCCTTGCGGGCAAATCACCCTCTCGTTTCCGGGCACAATACCAATGATTTTCATCTTCTTGTGTATCTTGCCCGAAAACCCCGGTAAACTATGCACTCCAGAAGGCAGTTCTTCTCTCATATGGGCACCGTCGCTGGCACTTTAGCTACGCTGCCTTTCTTTCAATCTGATTCCGGTAAAGCGCTGCTGGAAGCGCTCGCCCGGCAACCGGGTGCTACCGATGAGGACTTTTGGCGGCTGATCCAACAAGCCTATACCGTTTCTCCCACGATTCTCAACCTCAACAACGGCGGTGTCAGCCCTTCTCCAAAAGTGGTGCAAGAGGCAGTGGAGCGCTATAATCGTCTAAGCAACGAAGCGCCTTCGTATTATATGTGGCGCATTCTGGACAAAGGACGGGAACCCCTGCGGGCTCAGCTGGCTGGCCTGCTGGGCAGCAGCCCGGAGGAAGTGGCCATCAACCGGAATGCCTCAGAAGCCCTTGAGACCGTCATTTTTGGACTACAGCTGAAGGCTGGAGATGAAGTGGTGCTGAGCAAGTACGACTATCCTAATATGATTAATGCCTGGAAACAGCGGGCCCACCGGGATGGGGTCGTCCTCAAATGGGTCGACCTGGACCTGCCGATGGAAGAGGAAAGCGCCATCGCCGAGCGTTACATCAGTCAGTTTACGGATAAAACCCGTGTTGTCCACCTGACGCATATGATCAACTGGAACGGGCAGGTATTGCCGGTGCGTGCCATCGCGGAGCAGGCACGGGCAAGGGATATCGACGTTATGGTAGATGCTGCTCACTCCTTCGTGCACCTGGATTTTAAGGTGGAGGAACTGCAGTGCGATTACCTGGGTACCAGTTTGCACAAATGGCTCTGTGCCCCATTCGGTAGTGGGTTGCTTTATGTGCGCCAACCTAAAATTGAGGCCATCTATCCCTTATTCGCAGCCCCTGAGCCGGACAGCAGTGATATCCGCAAGTTCGAACACCTGGGCACCCGTTCCTTTGCCATTGAGCAGGCGATCGGGCAGGCCGTGCAGTTTCATAAACTCATTGGCAGCGCCCGAAAAGAGGCCCGGCTGAAATACCTGCGCACCTACTGGGTGGACCAGGTACGAGGCTTGCCGGGCTTCCGAAGTTATACGCCCGACAACCCGGACCTGGCTGGCGCGATTGCTAATGTCGGGTTTGGAGACCGTGACGCAGGGGAGCTCTATAACCACTTGTTTAAGAAATACAAAATCCATACCGTCCCCATCAAATGGGAAGGCATCAATGGAGTGCGCATTACGCCCAATGTCTATACGCTTACAGAAGACTTGGACCGCCTGGTGCTGGCCATAAAAGACTATGTGCGTTCTAATTAGCAATTTAGTGCAACCCCTGCGTTGGAAGAGCGGCTACCTTTGTTGAAAAAGGAAGTCATGAGAATAGGGTTACTATGGTGTGCGCTTGTCCTGAGTGTTACAGTATTGCAGGCGCAGCACCTCAAACGTTCTGGTACGTTGGGCATTTATCCCGCAGCCCTCAGCGCAACTGAAGCCCTTAAGGCGGGCATGGATGCACCAAAGGGGATAAAAGTGGCAAAGGTGATGCCGGGTTCTGCCGCCGAAGCGATTGGAATAGCCGAAGGCGACCTGGTCCTTGAGGTCAATGGTGAAGCGGTGGAAAGCCCGGCTGGTATTGTAGCCCAGCTAGGTGAACTCAGCGCTGGGGAGGAAGTTGTCCTGACTACCATCAGAGACGGTCGTAAGCTGACACAAACAGGCCCTATGGGTGCCCGTCCGCTCCCGCTGGCTCCGGGGGCTACTATCGACTTCGGTGAGGTGCCCTATGGTGGCGGGCACCTGCGGTCTTTCCTCGAAAAACCGGAAGGAGATGGCCCATTTCCAGTCATCTATTTCCTGCAGGGCTACACCTGCCAAACCGTAGAGCATGGCAGCCCACATAGCCCGATGCGTAAGTTGTTTAACCAATGGGTGTCCAATGGCTATGCCGTATTCCGGGTGGAAAAGCCCGGGGTGGGGGAGAGCGCCGGTGCACCAGACTGTGAAAGCATAGATTTTGATGCTGAACTATTAGCATTTAAGGCTGGATATCAGGCACTGCTGAAACAGGACGACATTGATACGGAACAGTTATTCCTGTACGGGCACTCCCTGGGCGGGGTAGTGGCGCCCTTCCTGGCAGCTGAATTCGAACCTGCCGGCGTAATGGCTTACGGTTTCGTGCTCAAGCCATGGAAGGACTATATGTTTGACATCCACTGGGATCAGCGTATACGCATGGGCGAAGACCCCGGGCAGGCAATGGCAGATTTGCAGTCTGGCCGGCACCTGCTGAATGCTTACTTTGATGATGAGTTAGCTCCTGCTGAGTTCCTGAAGACCGATGAAGACCGGGCTGCTTTTGCCGGTTTGATGTCCTATGATGGCCAAGAGCATTGTTTTGGAAGGCATTACTCCTTTTGGCAAACCCTGGATCGGAAAAACCTGCCTGCCGAATGGCAAAGGGTGGACTGCCCGGTGCTGGCCATGTATGGAGAATACGACCTGGCTGCGATTGATGACCGGGGCGCAAAGCAACTGGCTGGCCTGATCAACCGGGAGCGCCCTGGCAATGGTACGTTTCAGCTCATCGAAAAGACCAATCACTCCCTGCTCAAAATGGACAATTTTGAAGAACAACTGGATTTTGCCACCGGGCAGAGCGAGGTCCGGGCAGCGTACTACCAGAACAACTTTAATGATCAGTTTGCAGATTGCCTGCTCAACTGGATGTCCCGTGTTTCAGGAAAAACCCGATAACTCTTAAAAGCAACAACATGATGCGTATTTTTCTAAGGGCTTCTCGAAAAATAAAATACACAACTGGTTTTGCCCCACTACTAAGTATCACTTTGCTGATGCCCCTGGGCTTGTTTGCCCAAAACTATGTGGATGCCACGAATCAGATGCCTGCCGCATTTACCAGCGGCGCAACGATGGATGTGGAAAGCGCAGATCTGGATGGAGATGGTGACCTGGACCTCGTCCTGGCGGGCGAAGCCTTGGAAAACCTGATTTTCTTTAACGACGGGAGCGGGCATTTCACGCTCGATCCGGAGCGGATGCTGCCGGAGTACGATACTTCAGATAACTTTCCGGGCGAGGACAGTGAAGATATTGGTATCGCTGATTTTGATGGCGATGGTGACCTGGACTTGCTTTTTGTTTCCGAGGATACGCCCAACCACGAGCTGCTCCTCAATGACGGAAACGGAAAGTTCACCTTTGCTAACTACACCTTCCCTCAAAGTATTGGGAATGCCGTTTTGGTCATGGACATCAATGCTGATGGCAACCCCGATATCATTATCGGCAATAAAGGCAACAATACGGTACTGATAAATGACGGTGGGGCGAACTTCACCAATGAGACTGTAGACCGCTGGCCGAATAATGCCGATGGCACACAGGATCTGAAGGCATTTGACATTGATAATGACGGTGACCTGGATATTTTTGAGGGGGCAGAATCCGGTGGTAGCAATATCTATCTGAACGAGGGAGGCATTTTTACAGAGGCGAACGAACGCCTGCCCATTTGGCCCTTCGCTATGGAAACCCGTAAGGTTAGCCTGCTGGATGCTGATGGCGATGGTGACACGGATGTCTACCTCTCCAATGTTGGCTGGTCTCCTCTGGCAGCAGGCATCGACCGGTTGTTACTGAATGACGGCAACGGTTTCTTTACGGATGTGACCACCAGCAATCTTCCCGGAAGTATCACCAATGAAACAACGCTGGAAGCACTGCCGCTTGACTTTGATCAGGATGGAGATACGGACCTTATCCTCACACAGTGGTCGGCACCCGGTTCGCGAGCTTACCATGTGTTGTTGAACGATGGGAGTGCAACCTTCACGGCAGCACCGGAGTCGGCCTTGCCCCAGGCCAATTTCACACAGGGAACCGGCGTCCATGCCAATGATTTCAATGGGGATGGCATCG